>CAZBCQ010000186.1:4941-6218 GCA_964490255.1 uncultured Terriglobales bacterium
AGTCCTTCCAGTTGCCGGCGCCAATCGATCTCTTCGACGAAGCGCCGCGAATTGCGCCACTCAGGCTGCACTTTCACGAACAGTTCGAGAAACACTTTCTTGTTCAGCATCTTCTCGATCTGGAGACGTGCGCCCGTGCCAATCTCTTTCAGCTTGGTGCCACCTTTTCCGATCAGAATGCCCTTCTGGCCATCACGCTCGCAGAAGATAGCTGCTGCAATACGCGTCAACTTCGGCTCTTCTTCCCACTGCTCGATTACGACCGTGCTGGCGTAGGGCACTTCCTGCTCGGTGCCGATCAACACCTGTTCGCGGATGATTTCTGAAGCAAGAAAACGCTCGGGTTGATCGGTGATCTGATTTTTAGGGAAGTACTCTGGTCCCTCTGGCAGCGCGTTCACGATCGACCCTAGCAAGTCATCGAGTCCGTCCTTCTTCAGGGCGGAGATGGGGATGACTTCTTTGAAGTCATGTGCCTGGCTCCAGCGCTCGATTTCCGGCAGCAGCTTGGGCTTCTCGATTTTGTCGACTTTGTTGAGGATCAGAAAAACGGGCGTCTTCGTCTTCTTCACGAGATCGAGTACGTACCGGTCACCGGCATCAGACTTGTGACTCACGTCGGTGATCATGAGAACAAGATCGCTGCCCTCAAGCGCTTCGTGCACCTCGCGCATCATCTTCTCGTTGAGCCTTGTCTCTGGACGATGAATTCCGGGCGTGTCGATGAGGATGACCTGGGCTGCGGGACGCCCCTTCTTCGGCGGCAGATTGAGAAAGCCCTGAACGCGGTTGCGCGTGGTCTGAGGCTTATGCGTGACGATGGCGAGTTTGGAGCCCACCAGCGCGTTCAGTAGAGTTGATTTGCCCGCATTCGGGCGTCCAATGATGGTGACGAAGCCGGAGCGCATGATGCTTCATGGTATCGCAGCAGGTATATTTCCATATGCTGCCGGTCGTAATTCGTAAAGAATCCATAAAGAACAGCTCTGTTTCTGAACTCATCTGCTGAAACTTGGCTCCTGTACGCTGCTTTGGCCAGCTTGTGACAACTTTTCACAAAACGCGAGTGCCGCATTTCGCATCACACTGTGATTCCGGAGTCAAAGGTGACAAAACGAATCGACGACCTGGTAGAGGCCCATTCCGCTCTCATTGGCCTGCTGGAAAGCACCATTCTTTCCCCGGCCACGCGGAGACAGCTAGACGTGTTTCGCGAGGAACTGGAACGCGAAATCCAGTCTCTTCAGAAATCCAGGAACGCAGCGTCGGAAGCTTGA
>CAZBCQ010000186.1:6318-8348 GCA_964490255.1 uncultured Terriglobales bacterium
GGAGCGGGCTGAGCAAGGGCGATGCGAACCCGCAGAATTCTGCGGTCAGTAGAATCGAGTACCTCGAATTTTAAACCATCATCGGTCACGACCTCGCCTGGACGAGGAATGCGTCCAGCAATCTCAGTAACCAAACCGGCGACAGTGGTCGCCTCGCGATCTTCCGGCCGAAATCCTAATAGATTGTCGAGACGGTCCACATCCATGTTGCCGGGCACAACCCAGGAGCCACTGGGCTCCTTCACCGGGTCGGCTTTCGATTCATGCTCGTCCGGAATCTCACCCACGATTTCTTCCACCATGTCTTCGATCGTAACGATGCCGGCAACCGCACCGTATTCGTCAATGACGATCTCCAGGCGAACGTTGTCGCGCTGCATCTCGCGGAGTAGATCGCTGACGCGCTTGCTCTCCGGCACGAAACGTACATCGTTCTTCATCAGACTACGGACGGTTCGAGAACGCGCGTCGGTGTCGGCCACCTGCAGCACGTCGTGCGCGTGCACAATGCCGACGATGTGGTCGATGGATCCCTCGTACACGGGAATACGCGAGTAGGGGCGCGTCCGCAGCATCTCCGTGAACTGTTCAATAGTGGTATCCGCGGAGACCGCGACGATTTCAGGACGAGGCTTCATGACCTCGCGAACAGTTTTGTCGCCGAACTCGACTACGGACTGAATCAGGTCGCGATCGCCTTCTTCGAGAATGCCTTCTTCCTGGCCCGCCTCAATAAGGGCATCCACGGCTTCCGAGGGATGCTCCGGCTCCGGCTGCGCATGCTCGCGAGTGAGCGAGGCCACCGACTGGCAGAAGCCGATCGCAAGCGTTACCGGGAAAATCAGATAGATAAGCCCACGCACGACCAAGGTAAAGTGCGAAAGCCATTCGCCACGGGTGCGCGAAAACAGAATGTAAGGGATGACGCGATTGAAAACGATAATGAAGACGATGATCTCGGCTGCGCCCTGAAGAATCTCCTCAGCGCGCCACCCTTCTCTGCTGAAGACCCCGTAGGCGATCAGAAACGAAATGGCTGCGGTAGTGAGTTGCTCCAGCACAGCCATGGAGAGAGCAGCGCGGTCGCGGCCGACACGCAGGCGCGGTTCGACTTTGTGCTCGAACGCTTCAATGTTCTCCTGAAATTCGCGCGAAAGGAACTTACCCGCTTCGGTGTAGATCCTTTCGACATAAGAGACAAGAGCCAGCAGGCCGAGCAGAATCAGCAAGGCGACGCTGAGGGCGGCATTCATCAACGAACGGATCCTTTCGGGCGCCGGGGCTTGGCGGTTAGCGCTCCTGAGGAAATGGTACTGCGCCGGCTAGATACCTGCGCAAGTTTCGAGCGAGTGTTGCGGTGGCCGTTTGCGGTTTCAGAACGAGCGATCAAACCGGCAGATAAGCCCAGTTTTCGACGTAAGCGACTTTCAACGCGTCCCATTTCACCGTTATCAATTTCATGATCGTGGCCGGAAAGGTGGATCAGGCCGTGCAAAATAAGGATCTTGAGCTCCTGCTGTAAGTCGAGGCCGAAGTGTTCTGCGCTACGTGCGGCGTATTCGACCGAAATGGCAATGTCTCCGGCGAAGTCGTCTCCGGCTTCAGGCATCGTGGGAAAGGACAAAACGTCGGTAGGCTTGTCCTTCTTACGAAACGTGCGATTCAGATCGCGGATCTCGCGATCATCTGTGAGCAGGATGTTGACGCCGCTAAGGCGCAGTTCGCGACGAACACGCGCCGCAAAGCGCGCTAGCGAAAGCTGGTTGATATGCGGGAACGATTTGTGGGTGATGATCAACTTTAAAGGAAAAGGGAGGGCAGCGTACCAGCCCTCCCTGTTTCAGGCGACGATTAAATTTCTGCTGCTTGATCGTAACCGTTTTCTGCCGGCAACACGTCGGCAGTCAAAGCGGGCATAGCGCCGTTTCCGTTCGCCGCGGGTTTGGCGCCGTTCAGGGCCAGCGAAAGCTGCGCTTCCGGACGGCTCTTGTGGTCGTCGTAGGCGCGTACGATCCGCTGTACCAGATGGT
>CAZBCQ010000187.1:0-3624 GCA_964490255.1 uncultured Terriglobales bacterium
AAGTGCGACCAGTTCGTGCCGAACTGAAATTCCATCGGAATTCCAGTGACCACACCCAGCACGAAGTTAATGCCGAAAATCTTGGCCCAGAAGCGAGCCGCGTTGTTGTAGCGTTCGTCCTTCTTCCAGATCGCCAGTGTCTTCAACACCACGATCAGGGGCGCAAGCCCCATCGTCAATTGCGGGAACAAGTAGTGGTATGTGACTGTAAAAGCAAAGTGCAACCGATGTACGAGGAGAGCGCTTTCCATAGAAATTGTTTTCTCCAAACTTCCCGCAGTGCACCCGTGTGCAGCGAGAGGTTTGCCATCAATGTGACAGGCCGGAGAAGTCGGGCCCGTGTTCGCGCCAGGCCTCCGCAGGCTGGCGAGTAACCCAGAGATTATTCGCGCCCGGTAGACAACTGGCTGTGATGGAGGTCACAGGAAAGTTGGTTTAAATCTGCATTTGCGCAGTGAAGCTTTAAACGCTGCCTGCGCTCGAGTTGCGTGCTTTGCGCTCTCGCTCGGCTTTACGATGCTCGCGGCGGTGTCCGGCATCTTCGTAGCGCCGCTTCTCTTCTTCGGTCTCAGGAATGAGTGGTGGAACGGGGAGACGTCGTCCTTCTTTGTCGACGGCTACGAATGTAAGGTAGGCCGAGCTGACGTGACGATGCGTGCCTGAAATGTAATTCTCCACGATCGCCCGGACGCCCACTTCCATAGACGTGTGGAATGCGCGATTCACCGACGATTGCAGGATAACCATGTCGCCAACGTGCACCGGCGTGACGAAGTCCAGGTGATCGATGGACGCAGTGACCGCGTAAGCGCGTGAATGCCGGTGAGCAGCCAGTGCGCCTGCCAGATCGATCCAGTGCATAAGGCGTCCGCCAAGCAAATTGCCGAGGGGATTGGCATCGTTCGGGAGGACAAGTTCGATCATCTCCGACGCGGATTCACGCACTGTCTTCGGTGTAAGAGTCTGTTCGCGCTTAAGGGTTTCCTGTTCGGCCATCGTTCTCTTCTTTCAGTCTTCCTTCACGGCGCCGTAGATACGACTGCAAGAAACATTGTGCCATGCGCGCCAGTTGAGGCTCCGAGCCAGGCGCGATCCATGTGCCATCCGCCAGCTTGAATTGCAGGCTGCCGTTTTCACCCGGCAAATAATCGCGCTCATAGACGTAGCAGACTTCGATCTCGCCGGTTCGCTCTCTCACAATGGCAAAGCGCACCGCGTCAGCCCGACGTTCCGCAGGTAGACGGCGGCAGCCACGCGCATATCCCAGGTTGCATCCATTCTTGAGCTCATCTTCATTCGGCAATACGTTCGGCAATACGGCGCCTTGGCCGGGTGCTCCACACGAACCCCGCCAAGCGGCTCCGAGCGGCAAACGGTGCGGATGCGGGAAGTCGAGATTCACCAGCTCGTGCTCGGGTCGGAAGTAAGGACACGCCACCGGCAATCACTCCTTTGGGAAAGAGGCCATTGTAATGGTCGGTGAGGCTGGCAGTCGATCAGGCTTTTGGCCGGGAGCTCTCGGCCATCGACTATCGGCTGTCGGCCATCCAGTCTCAGTCGAGCAGTCTGTCAGTCGGTACGTTTGTCAGTGTGTCAGTACTTCAGTACGTCAGATTTTCGATCCAGGGTACCGATGTACTGAAATACTGATTACAGATATACGGAGAGCCAGTAGCTGAGAGCTGACAGCTGAAGAACTGATCGACTGACCGACTGCGACACTGATAGACTCTGGATCATCTCCATGGACCGACTGCAAGCTCTGAAAGATATTCTGACGCAAGATCCAAGCAACGCCTTCGCGCGTTACGGGCTTGCCATGGAGCTCTCCCACCGCGGCGAGACCGACAATGCCATGGTCGAGTTCAAAACTCTGATTCAGACCAATCCCGACTACACGGCCGGCTACTTCATGGCCGCGCAAACGCTCTCGCGTGCAGGCCGGAATGATGAAGCGAAGCAGCTTCTACGTGACGGCATCGCAACCGCGCAGCGCACCGGCGACGGCCACGCCGAAACTGAAATGCAGGGCATGCTGGACGAGCTAGGCGACTGAAGTCGCCACCCCTTAAAGTCGCACGATCTCCAGGCTAGACAATCTTCCCGGTCAGAACGACTACTTCCCTGTCGCCAGCCTCTTCGCCATGAAACCCTCCACCACCCCCGGCATCAACTGGTAGAACTTGATGGCGACGCTGTAGAACCAGGGCACCACCACTTCGCGCTTCCCTTTCAGATAGCCGTTCAGAGTTGCATGTGCAACTTCTTCCGCAGTCGCGCCCTTCCGCGATCCTGGATCAAATTTCCTCGCCTGCGATCCGCGCACCACGTTTTTTGAGAAGTTTGTCTCGATATAGCCAGGGCATACGGTCATTACCTTCACTCCCGTGCCTTCCAACTCCATGCGCGCCGTTTTGCCGATCGCATTCAGCGCAAACTTCGTTGCGCAGTAAGCACCCATTCCCGGCACCGGAATGTGACCGGCAACGCTGGAAACATTGATGATGGTCCCGCTACCCTGTTTCACCATCACCGGCGCGACCACCTGCATGCCTTCAATCGCGCCGAACAGATTTGTCTCAAACATGTTGCGGCAATCGCGCATTGGCATGTCAGCGATCGTGTCGCGAAGCCCAAATCCAGCGTTGTTCACCCAAATGTCGATTCGCCCAAAGTTATGCAGTGTAAGCCCGAGCAGGCGGTCCAGGTCTTCGCGGTTGCGTACGTCGCAAAAGATGCCCAGCGTCTTTTCTGGCCGTCCGATGCGGGCCCGCGCTTCTTCAATCCGCTTTTCATCGCGCGAACTTAGTACCACCAGGGCGCCTTCGTCCACAAAAACCTTCGCCATTGCCTCGCCGATCCCCATCGAGGCGCCCGTGATTACTGCCACTTTTCCTTCCAGTCGCATGTAGGTGCTTTTAAATGCTTGGGATGCTCACGTCAAGCAAACCCTTGCCGCCACAAGATTTTGCCTCGATTCTCGCATTCCAGTGCATCCAATAAGACCGGCGGAAACTTGCGAGAAGTACAACTCTCGTCATCGCCGTATAATCGCCAGCAATCGTTTTCGTGGAGTGAGGTCCCGGCCCTTATGAATCTTCCTCAAACTCTCGGTGAATTGCGCCGTAGTCCCTATTCCGAATCTCGTCTGCGTACCCGTCGCGTGAAGGACGAATTGCGCGAGAATCTGATCGCCCGTCTGCGCAGCGGAGAAGAAGCTGTGTTCCCCGGAATTGTCGGATACGAAGACACCGTGGTTCCACAGATCATCAACGCGGTACTCTCGCGGCACAATTTCATCTTGCTCGGGCTGCGCGGACAGGCAAAGAGCCGCATCCTGCGGGCGCTCACCAGCCTGCTCGATCCCGAGTTGCCTTATGTTGCCGGATGCGAGATCCACGACAATCCCTATGCGCCGCTCTGTCGCGCTTGCCGCGACCTGATTGACAAATGCGGGGACGCCACGAAGATTGCCTATCTTTCTCCGGAAGACCGTTACGTCGAGAAGCTTGCCACTCCGGATGTGACCATCGCTGACCTGATCGGCGACATCGATCCCATCAAAGCCGCCCGCGGCGGCCACGAACTCGGCAGCGAGTTCACCATGCACTACGGGCTTCTGCC
>CAZBCQ010000187.1:3724-5353 GCA_964490255.1 uncultured Terriglobales bacterium
CGAAGCGCTCGTCGTTCCCCGGATTGGCGACATCTACGCTGCCATTCCGGCGGTTACCGGCAAGCTCGAACTCGAGTACGAAGGCGAAGTGAAGGGCGCCGACAACGTTGTCCGCGAGATTATCCGCAGCGCTATTGCCACCACCTTCGACACGACCTACCAGGGCGTAAACCTGCAGCAGATCGTGCAGTGGTTCGACTTGGGCGGCAACATCCAGCTCCAGGACTCCGCCGCTGCTGCCGAACTCATTCCGACCCTCGAGGGCATTCAGGGCCTGATGGATCGGATCGGCGCTCTCAATGTGACTTCGAAAGATCCCGCGGAGCTGCAAGTCTCGGCCGCCGAGTTCATTCTCGAAGGCCTGTACGCCCACAAGCGCATCGGACGCAGTGAAGAGCGCGTCTTCAGCGCCGGAGAACGTCAGCCCAAGCGCGCCGAGCCGCGTGTTCGCGAGCGCGACGAAGAGCCGCCCTTTCGAAATCGAAGGCCTTTCAACTAGGGGACCTGTATGAAACGCATTAAGTATTCCAAATACGTCCCCGATCCCGCCTCCGAAATGAGCATGGAAGACCTGCTCGCGGCGCTGTCGGACTATCTCCTGCAGAGCGGATTTCAAAATAGCTACGGCTTTTACGATTTGCAGGATGGCGAGCAGTCGCTCGACGAATTGCGCCAGGCAATCGAACAGGCACTGATGAACAGCGATGTGCTCGACCAGATGCGCGAGCAACTTCAGCAAATGCAGATGGATGGAACGCTCGACCAACTGATCGAGCAACTGATCGAGCGCATGCAGCAGGAGGACTACATCTCGATCGACTCGCCGCACGATCCTTCGCAGCAGTCGAGCGTCGGCGGCCAGGTCGGCGACAATCAGACGCAAGCCAAATTCGAGATCACGGACAAGAGTCTCGATTTTCTGGGGTATCGCACGCTGCGCGATCTGCTTGGCTCGCTAGGTAAATCCAGCTTCGGACGGCATGATACGCGCGATCTTGCAACGGGCATTGAAGCCAGCGGCGCCTCGAAGACCTACGAATTCGGCGACACGCTCAATCTCGATATAACGGCAACACTCTCCAGCGCCATCCAGCGCGAGGGCCTCTCGCTGCCGTTGAACATCGACTACAAAGATTTGCAGGTGCATCAGTGCGAATACCAGTCATCATGCGCGACCGTGCTCATGCTCGACTGCTCTCACTCGATGATTCTCTATGGCGAGGATCGCTTCACGCCTGCAAAAAAAGTGGCGATGGCGCTTTCACACCTGATCCGCACACAGTATCCCGGCGACTCGCTCTCGCTCATCCTGTTCCATGATTCCGCAGAGGAAATCCCGCTCTCCCAGCTAGCTCGCGTAAAAGTGGGCCCCTATTACACCAACACGCGCGAAGGTCTTCGACTGGCACAGCGCATCCTGCAACGCCAGCGCAAGGACATGAAGCAGATCGTCATGATCACAGACGGCAAGCCTTCAGCACTCACGCTCGAAGATGGACGCATCTACAAAAACGCCTTTGGACTCGATCCACTGGTCGTGACGCAAACGCTGGAGGAAGTCTCGAAGTGCAAGCGTGCCGGCGTCATGATCAACACCTTCATGCTTGCGTCTGATTATGGGCTGGTTCA
>CAZBCQ010000187.1:5453-8295 GCA_964490255.1 uncultured Terriglobales bacterium
GCCGCTTCCGCGGCCTGGAAACCTATCTTCGAGTGCGTTCCATCACAAAAAGGCTTGTTCACCGACGCCCCGCAACGGCACAGTGAATACGCCGGCTTGCCCGTCAGGTCATACTTATTTCCGTCGGCATCCACCAACTCAATCAAGCCCTCTGGATCTTCCACTCGATACGGCCCATTCTTTTTGATCGTAATTTTCACTTGCGCCACAACTCACCCCTTGCTGATAAGAATCTCGGAATGCAGTGTAACACTCGGGCAGGAATCAACGGCGGGACGCGGCTACGTCTTCGTGATCACATTGACAAGTAGCTTGTCGCCTTCGATGTCGACGACATTACAGAAGGTACGTTCTCCTCTGCGCGTGAAGTCGAGTCCTACGCGACTTTTGCCAACGCGCAGATCGCGCAGATGAAGGTGATCGAGCCACTCCGGCAATTGCGGATTGATGATGTTGAGCTCTTTTTTCGGCGCGCTCGGCCTGATGCCAAGGATCGACATCATCATCAGAAACAGCGAACCGGACGCCCACGCCTGCGGCGAGCACGAAACGGGATAGTGCACCGGCACACCGTTCTCAGCCCGTTGTACTCCGCAGAACAATTCCGGAAGCCGGTAATCACGGAACGACAGCGCCGCCTCGAACAACGTCGTGAAAATGCGGATCACCGGCGCGCGAAACTCATACAGAGCCATTCCATGCACGATCAGAGAGTTGTCGTGCGGCCACACCGATCCACGGTGATAACTCAGCGGATTGAAAACCTTCTCCTCAGTCGAGAGGGTGCGCAATCCCCATCCCGAGAACATGTCGGAACGCATCAAGCGATTTACGACAGCGCGTGCTCGTTCCCTGCTAATTGCTCGCGAGAACAACAGGTGTCCGGGATTCGAAGAGATGATCTCTAGCTGCGCTTTGTCTTTGTCGAGCCCCATGGCGTAAAAGCCGCGCTGTGGCATCCAGAACGCTTTCTCCAGGCGCTTGGCCATCTCCAGAGCCTCACGTCGGCACTTTTCACCGCGAGCGGATTCTCCGAACGAACGCAACAGTGACGCCATGCGGTACTTGGCGTCGTAGACGTAACCCTGCACTTCCACCAGCGCGATGGGAGGCTGTGCTGTGGTGCCATCGCGAAACACATTGGCATCCCACGAATCCTTCCATCCCTGGTTCGCAAGCCCGCGCTTGGAACGCCGGAGATATTCCACTAGCCCATCACCGTCCAAATCGCCGTACTGGTCGATCCAGTCCAACGCCTTGATGGCGGCAGGCAGCAGTTCCCGAACCAGTTCCTCGTCTGCGGTCCAGTTGTACGTCTCCGAAAGCAGGATCAGGAACAGCGGGGTGGCATCCACGGTGCCGTAGTAAGGACCGAACGGCATTTCGCCCGATCGGGTCATTTCTCCCTGGCGATATTCGTGAAGAATCTTTCCGGGCTCCTCATCTTTCCAGTCGTTGTATTCCGTCCCTTGGAATTTAGCCAGCGTGCGCAGTGTCTCTTTCGCCAGCGATGGGTTCAGCGACAAAGATTGATAGGCCGCAATAATCGAATCGCGGCCAAACATCGTTGCAAACCACGGGATCCCTGCGGCAATGACGCGTCCCTTCGCATCGGGAATCTGCAGCGCGTGGAAATCACTCGCAGCTGTTTCCATCGTGGCCGTGAACACGCTATTGCTGGTCTCTAGAGACGTCGATTGTTCTCTCCACGCCGAAACCGACTCGCGACGCATGGCGACCAGCGCGTTGAAGTCGCGGTGCGCGGGAGTTGTACGCTCGCCATCCACGCTTGGGGTCACACTCACACGAAACTCCATGTGTCCCATGGACGGCAACTCGATTTCCCACAGCGCAGTCTGATCCACAATCTGGTTCGGTGTCGGCGACCAGGCAATCAGCGTCTGCCGCAACACACCGTCAAGTCCCCGATACAAAAACGTGAGCGTCCGCTCTCCTGCAATGCCCCGGTAATACTGCCCATGCTGATTGCGGTGCATTCCCCGTACTTCGAACACGTCTACAAAATCAGCGTCGTACTGAATCTCCACCCGGAACTTTACCGTTTGCAGATTGAAATTCTCGAACGTGATCCGTTCGAGCAAAGCTCCTTTGTTGAGGACCTGCTCTCGATGGATGTGGATCGTGTTCTCTGGAAGATCAAAGGTCTCGCGGAGATGGATATTGCTTGTGGTCAGCTCAATTTGCGAGAGCAGCAGGTTCTCTGAGTGCGAGGACAACAATACGGGGACCTCTCCACCCACGCGCATCTCCATCAGGCTCAAAAATCGCGTGTCATCGTGGAAGAGACCAACATCGGGAGAGCCAGCCGGAGTGATATCCCCAAGCATGCGGGTCGACATGAAAGTCTTTCCCGCAATCAAAGTCAGATTGTCGGTGCGCCGAGACCCAAGTGTTCGGAACTCCAGCTTGGGCTCGGAGTACGGAAACGGAATGGGAACGAGCTGCTGCTCGGGCACGAAGATGGTGCTGCTCATGCTGTCGTCGGTTCTCCCGTCGCCAGTGCATCCGGCGTGTCTAGACTCGTCTCTATCAAGTCCGAATAGAGTTCCGCATACTGATTGACCATTTTTTGCAGGGAGAAGTTCGTCGCTGCGTACGAACGCACCTCGCCAGCGTTGAACTTCTCGCACAACTTCGCGCGTTTTGCCATCTGCTCAACCGAATTGCAGAGGTATCCCGACACGCCATCCTTAATGACTTCGGGAGCCGATCCGTTAGGAAAGGCTAGCACGGGGGCCCCGCAAGCCATCGCCTCGATCATCACCAGACCGAACGGTTCCTCCCATTCAATCGGGAAGAGCAGCGCAAGAGAATTCCCTAG
>CAZBCQ010000188.1:0-6980 GCA_964490255.1 uncultured Terriglobales bacterium
AGAATCGAGGCAACGATCGCGAAAAAAATTATCAGAACTACAGCCGTGAGGATTCCTCCCCGTACCTGGCCCAGATGATTAAGGGAGCACAGGACGAACTCGCCGCTGTGAGGAGAGAGTCATGAACTGCACAGTACATCCCGAGAGTGCAGCAATTTCATATTGCCGGACTTGCGGCAAGCCTATGTGCGAAGTCTGCCGGCGAAACGTGCGCGGCACCTACTATTGCGAAGAGTGCATCGCCAACCGTCTACAGGACGCGATGCCCCCTGCAGGTGCTGTGCCGATACCCCCGGTGCCTCCGGCTGCGCACGGTCCGAGCCCCGGCCTCGCAGCAGTCCTGGGATTCATTCCCGGCGTCGGCGCTATGTATAACGGCCAATTCGCCAAAGCCCTGATTCACGTGCTGGTTTTCGTAAGCATCATCTGGATCACTTCGAACGGCTCAGGCTTTTTCGGAATCTTCATCCCGTTCTTCGTCTTCTACATGGTCTTCGACGCTTACAAAACTGCGCGGGCGCGTGAACTGGGCTTGCCCTTGCCCGATCCATTTGGATTGGAGGGCTTGTTGGGAGGCGGCGCTCCTCCACATCCGCCTGTACCGCCGGTGCCGCCTATGGCTCCGGGTGCTGCGCCGACACCTGGCGCGCCCGGCCCCGGCGAACCTAATACCAATGTCGCGGGATTTGCACCGGGTGGCCCGGCACAGCCAGCGGGTTCTGCCGAACAGTATTGGCAGAACTACCCCCAGAACCTTGGGAATCAGATCCGCAACGATGTCTATGAGGACATGCGTCAGCGCGACATGATGGGCCGCCGCGGTAATGCGGCTCCAATCGGTGCAATCATCCTGATCGCTCTGGGTGCTTTGTTCCTGCTGGACAACATCGGCTGGTGGCATTTTGATTTCAACCGCTTCTGGCCTCTGATTCTGATTGCGATTGGTATCTGGCTGCTCATCCGACGGCTCGGATTACTCGACACACACCGGAAGGAGCAGCAGTAGGAGGGCACCATGCAAAACTATGTTCCCAATCGCTATTGTCAGTGCGCAAGGTGCCGCCTCGGCGGCGTGATGGGACCAGCAATCCTGATCACTCTCGGCGTCCTCATCCTTTTGAGTCAAACCGGCATGGCGCAATTCGATCGCACCTGGCCGGTCATCCTGATCGTGATTGGCGCGATCAAGATCCTTCAGTCCAGCGCTTCGACCGAAGGTCACATCAGCCGTTACGTGATGCCGGGTCCGCCGCCTCCTCCTCCAGCGGCGGGTGGCCCTGCTCCGCAAGGTCCACAGGACAATTCAGGGCAGGTGCAAAATGTCTGACGAAATCTACGTGCGGCGCAGATCGCTGGGCGGTCCGGTCATCCTGATCCTCATCGGCGTTGTCATTCTGCTGGTGAAGATGCAGGTTCTGCACGGATCGATGGTGGCGCATTGGTTCGCGCACTACTGGCCCGTACTGCTCATCCTCATCGGCGTGGTCAAGTTGGTGGAGTATTACCTCGGCAGGGAGCGCGGCGTTGCCGCTCGCGGAATCGGCGCAGGCATGATTGTGCTGGTTGTGCTCCTCATCGTCTTTGGACTGATGGCATCATCAGCGGAGCGTGTCAACTGGTCTGCTCTTGGTGGGGAGTTGAACCTGCCGGAAGATGGCGACTTCATGTCGGGCATGTTCGGCAACACGTACTCCTATAACCAGACGGTGCAGCAGGCCTTCCCGAAAAATGCTTCGCTCCGTATCGTTTCGGATCGCGGCGATATTACCGTCACTACATGGGACGAGCCAACGATTAAGGTCGAAGTCAGTAAGAAAGTTCGCGCCAAAGACCAGAACGACGCCAACAAGCTCGATGAAAGCACGCACCCTACCATTAACGCGGAAGGCAATCTGGTCACTTTGAACGCGAATACCTCAGGCGGCGGCTCGGGCGCTGCCGAATCCGATCTCAACGTTTTTATCCCGGCGAACGCCGCCGTTGACGTCTCCACACGCCGCGGCAGCATCACGGTTCAGAACCGCGTTGGTGACGTTCATCTCTCGACGTCCCATGGCGACATCACTACGTCTGATATCACCGGCAACATGAGTGCCGATCTTCGCAGTGGTTCGATCACAGTTGAGAAAGTCACCGGAAATGTCCAGGTGAATGGGCAGGTGAACGACACGACCATCTCCGATATCACCGGTGCGGTGCGACTCACGGGTGAATATTTCGGCCAAATGAACCTTGCGAAAATCAACGGCGGTGTCATCTTCCATACCTCGCGAACCGATCTTGAACTCGCAAAGCTGGATGGCGATCTTGCAATCGAATCTGGGGACTTGCACGCGAAAGATGTTGCTGGACCATTTCGCCTGGTGACCAAGTCCAAAGACATTCATCTGGATGGCATCACTGGTGACGTCAAACTGGAAAACGAAAATGGTCTCGTCGAAGTGCATGCGGACAAGCTGCCTCTTGGCACGATGAACATTGCGAACAGTAATGGCGACGTTAAACTCGCCGTCCCCCCGAAGGCGCAATTCGAAGTAGAAGCCCGCGCACAGAACGGCGAAATCAGCACTGATTTCGACGGAATCAAGGTTCAAACCAATGGGGACAACAGCCAGGCGAATGGTACGAACGGTAGTGGCGGCGTAAAACTGCACATCTCCAACCAGCATGGAAACGTTGATATTCGCAAGGCTACATAGATTGCTCTAAAGAAACGTTTCAGAAAAAATCCTGGCTGCGGCCGGGATTTTTTGTGCATTCGTCCAAGTGTTCGGGGCAATTGTCAACTGTGAAAAAGTTGTGCAAAAAGAGGTCGCAAGATTTTTTCGAATCCCGTAAACCTAACTTTTTCTGCGACCTGCGCTCTATTTAGGGGTACCATGTCGAAATTAATACATTGGACGTTGGCTATTAAAGTGACGTTCATATAAGACAGCTAGACTTAGCGCATAGTTCGTTATTTGAAGTTTTAAAAGGTTTTTCTCCCGGCGCCTTTATAAGGATTTATATGAAGAGCCCACGGATTCTTTCCGTAGATTTCGATCCCTCAGTCTTGAGCAGTCGAAACGCGATATTGGAACGCGCCGGTTATACGGTGATATCCGCACGAAAGACGCAGGAGTTTCGCGATTTACTTCAATGTGGGCGATTCGACCTGGCGCTCCTCGGCACATCGATCTCCATGGCGGAGAAGAAATTGATCTGCGCGGAAGTGAAGAAGCAAAACCCGCAGATTTGGATCGTTGCCTGCTGCCGGGGCACAGAGGTGATTGAAGCGTTGCGCGAGAAGGACCTCGTCGACGCCGTGGTTGATCCCTTCGACGGCGGCCCGACCGCGCTGATCCAGGCCGTAAACATTCTGCTGCTGTTTCAGCAGTACTGTGACGAGATAAAGACGGTGCGCAAGCCCGTCGCGTCGGTGCCGGCGCAATGGAAAAAGCCGCAAGCGTCGTGAGTCCTGGGTAGATATGCCCAGTTGGGGCATGCGCTGCAATATGGAAACAAAAAGACCCGCTCGCAAGCGGGTCTTTTTCTTGACTCAGACTCCATTAGTCTTCGAAGCTTCGCGCTCCGGTGAAACCATTCTTCACCTGCGTCCACATCCACTTGATAGCGCGAGCGTCGTTATAGCAATAGGCGAGATTGTGGTTTAGCGTTGAGAAGCAGTGCTTCTGGCACGTCTTCTTCATCTCTCCCATCTGCTTGTGATCGAATTTTGGCTGATCGATATTTCCCCAATCGTAGTTCGAGGCATACATCGGGAAACAGGGGCCAACTGTCCCATCAGTCCTGATGATCACATTGTTCTGTCCGGCGCGGCACGACCACTCGGCGAAGCTGAGTTCACCGTCCGGGCTGCGCTCGATACCCGGCATGCCCGAAATCAGAGACTTCACCTCTCCATTGCCGCTCGTCCCATCGCCATACCAGCCGACCTTCCGCAGATCCAGCCCTGAAGACATGCGGATGAAAGCCTTCATTTCCTGCAAGCGCGGAACAGAATTGACCATCTGGTATCCGGACTTGTTCTTCTCGATGATCCAGTCGATCGTCTCATCGACAGCGCGCCAGTCCTCAGGACGAATGTAGGTGGGATTATCGGACAGGTGCTTGAAATGCTCGTCCTGCTCGATCATCGGCGTTTCGTTGATGTGATAATCGGTCGCGACACGATGTTCGTGCGCATATTCGGTCAAGCGCCGAATGTCCTCGAGGTTGTTACGGCAGATATTCATATTGAAGAACACCATGTAGCCGTAGACATACTGCTTCCTGAGAACGTATTCCAGATTCTTTTGCGCGGGTACCAGGGCTTTCGGCAGGCTAGGCTTCTGATCCCATGAATCCAGCGCAAAGTTGATGCAAGCCGCACCGGCGTCACCAAGACGATCCGTAACTTCGGGGCGAAGTAAGCGGCCGTTTGTCGCGATATAAATCCAGAAACCTTTCTTGGCGGCGTAGTCGACGACCTTGTGCGCGAACTGCGGACGCAGCAGTGGCTCACCTCCCATGAACGCCAGAACGCGGCAACCGTGATCGTGCAGCCAGTCGATTGATCGTCTCGCGACATCCTCGGTCATTCCCTTGACTTGGTTGTTGAACGCCCAGCAATACCAGCAGTCGAGATTGCACTTGTACTCGAGGAAAAGGTACGCGGTGATCGGGTGGAACTCTCCCGGGTACACCCGCGAACGAATATATGGGAAGAGCCAGCCACGCATTTTGCGGTAAAGCTCTGGTGTGGTCCAGTGTCGCTTTTCAGGCGGAACCGCAGGACCAGGATCATTCAGCAACTCAGGATGCTGCGGGAACTTGGGTTCGGGCAGTGTCAGACCCATGGCCTTGGCAGGCTCCGGTCCCTTCTGATTGCTGGCATTGAGCAGGTTGTGGATATCAACGTCGATGCGGAACTTCGCAGGGGAGGCCATCGTGCATATTCTCCTAAGGAAGAACCGGCGCACAGCCGGACAAGTTAAGTGTTGCAGTGCGGGGCGCAGCGAGCACGGCCCCGGAATCATTTGCTAAGAACTTAGATCGTGTTCTTACGTATTGTATGCAAAACTTTCGCGCCCATGTTGCACTGCGAGTGCGCCGTTTGAGCACTTCGTTGCATTTCGGGACTCGTATGTTGCAAGCAAAATTGAGGCCAGATGGGAAGATTTGCGATTTACGGGAACAATCCTGAGCAGGATTTCAGCTGCTGTAGCCGGATGTCAGCGACTGTGCGGCGCGACGGTGCATTAGCTTTTGTTCGACAAGTTTCGCGACGCAGGCGAGAACCTCGTCCAGACTCATGTGGCTGGAATCGAGGATTACCGCATCAGGGGCGGCCACCAGAGGAGAAGCTGAGCGACTCGTATCCCGCCGATCGCGTTGGCGCATCTCCTCGGCAATCCGCTTTGACTTGTCGGCATCGCTTTCTACCGAGTGCTGCCGAACCCGGCGCTCTGCCCGCACATCCTCGTTTGCGTCCAGGAAGATCTTCACATCGGCATCGGGAAAAACTTTCGTCCCAATATCGCGGCCTTCCATCACCACACCACCCTGTTTTCCCATCTCACGCTGGCGGGCGACCATCCACTCCCGCACCTCGGGATGAACCGAAACTTGCGAGGCGGCGGCAGTCACATCGCTCTCCCGGATTCGCTCGGAAACATCGCGTCCATCCAGCAACACGCGATTGCCGTTCGGCGTGGGAATCAACGAGATCTGTGACTTTCGAGCCAGATCGGCCAATTCTTCCTCATTATCAAGAGGAACATGCGACTCCAGCGCGCGTAATCCAAGCGCACGATACATGGCTCCGGTTTCCAGGTTCACGTAGCCTAACTTGCGTGCGAGATGAGAAGCGACGGTGCTCTTACCGGCTCCGGCGGGACCATCGATGGCGATAATTAGTTTCCGTTCCGTCATTCTTTCTTATTTTGGTCCCGGGCGCGCCGGACGTGGCCGCCGCGCGATCGGTTCGTTTCGTTTCAGCGCAGTCTCCACTGGAGGCGTGCTCTTGGCTGCAGCGGTGCTCCCCGCAATCTGCAGCATCGGCTTGCCGCCAACGTGAAGATAGCTGAATTCACGCGCGGACAGGAGCGCCTTTATGGCCTCGTTCACCTTCGAACGCGCCACGATGTTCGAGAAAAAATCTTCCACGTCGGATTGCTCGGCAGCAATAACCGAATCCAGATACTTCGAGATCACCGCCGACAGTGCCTGCATGGACGCCAGCTGAATTCCTTCGCGCACCGCGTCCGGCGCCCACCGAAACAGTACATCCCAGTACGCCCCTTCGCGCGGAACATAATCCACGCGCGTGATTCGCAGCCGTGACCAGAGCTCTCCGAGCGCGCGATCGAATGCCGCGTCAGAAATCGAGCCGCCCAAGAGGTATCCAAGCTTCTCCTTCGAGATTGGCCCCTTATTCTTGATCGCTTCGAAGCAATCGCGCGCGAGTTGAGAGAAGTTGGGTTGCGTGCCTGGTTTCGGCATCTGTCGCGGATTGCGGTCACCGACCAGGGCGTAGAAATAAGGAAACACCGAAGCCGAGACAAGGAAGTTGGTATCACCGAAAAGATTAGCCTCGTAAGCAGCGCGCTCCCGCAACAACCGAACCATCAGGTCCGTCGCTTCCTTGCTCCGCGAGTCGGCAAAAGAATGACGAGCGGTGGGGATGCCCTCATCGGTTCCCGCAAATGCTCCCATGAAGCTGGGCAGCAACACCGGTTGCTCGAGCGGGTACATCGTGCAAAAGCCCACGGTCTCGAGAAATTCGCGCGCACCCTCCAGCGTGCGCACCGCCGCGCCATCGAGATGCCACCTGTGCCGCCGAGCCTCTTGGAGTTCGAATAGTTCCATCAGATCCGTTTGAATGCCTTTTGAATGTCTTTCAAAGAATACCGTAACACCACCGGACGCCCGTGCGGACAGCTCATCGGGCAATCGGTTTTTGCCAGTTCTTTCAGCAGCCATTCCATCTTATTCTGTTC
>CAZBCQ010000188.1:7080-8249 GCA_964490255.1 uncultured Terriglobales bacterium
ATCAGCAAACGTTGCGACTCGACCTTCTCGGCCGCGCGCTGGCGTAACACTTTCTCGAACAGGACACGTTCGTGCGCAACGTGCTGATCGATAATCCAGAGCCCATCGTGGTTCACGGCGAGGATGAACGAATCCCGGATCTGCCCGAGCGGCTTAAGAGTGGCAAGTACCGGCGTATCGTCCGGCGGTGCTTCTTCATCGATGGGAGCTGCGCAGTTATCTTTCTCTTGATCTTGGGGTATGTGGCTGCCGAAGGTCTGTGGACCAAACCGCGCTACCGGTACTGCCGCATTCGCCTCAACCGTGAATCCATCCTGGAATCCGAATGACTGCGTCACCGGCGGAAGACCCTGCGCCTGCAAGGAGAAAGCCTGATCGGGTTCCGTTGCTCCGAGTTCCCCAACAGCTACAGCTTCGGCCGGCCGCTCTGCATCGAAAGCCGCACCGGGAGTTAGCCCCTGCGACGCTGTTGGATTTGCGCGAATCTCTGTCGTGAACTGCGGAATCGGACGCGCCTTCATCAGAGCAGCGCGGACCGAATCGCGTACACAATCGTGTACGAAACTTTGCTGCCGGAAGCGAACCTCAGTCTTCGACGGGTGAACATTGACATCCACCTCTGCGGTCGGCATTTCCAGAAAGAGCAGCACCACAGGAAAAACCGTCGGCGGCATGATGTTGCGATATGCCTCCGTAATCGCGTGCTGAACCAGTCGGTCGCGAATGAGGCGGCCATTCACAAAGATGAAAATGGAATTGCGATTCAGCTTCTGCACTTCCGGCTTGGAGACAAACCCATGCAGCCGGAGCTCTCCCGGATCGACTGGCCCGGGCTCCTCTTCTTCGTCCTCATACTTGCGCTCGTACTTGCGCGCCCACGGCGGAGGCTGCGGGAGTCCCACGCGTTGCAAAGGCATTTGCGCCGCGATTGGCAGCAGCGAATCAAGCGTATCTTTACCGATGATCTGGTAAATGCGCTCCGAATGGCTCGCAACCGGCGGAGCGATGATCATGGCGTTCACAGCTGAGTGCAGCTCGAAATGCATCTCCGGATGCGCCAGCGCGTAATGCGTCACCAGCGAGGCTATGTGGGAGAGTTCGGTTGACTCCGCTTTCAGGAACTTGCGACGGGCGGGCGTATTAAAGAAAAGATCGCGAACCGTGATCGA
>CAZBCQ010000189.1:0-1335 GCA_964490255.1 uncultured Terriglobales bacterium
GAAACGAATTCCCCACCGTTGACCGTCAGGATTGTGTGTGCGGAAAGCAGCGATCGCAGCAGAGCGTCGTCGCGATCAGCGCTTTCGGTTGGCAGAACTGTCGTGTTGAGAACGTCGATCGTGAGCTTCCATACGCCTTCTCGCACTCTCTGCGCCGCCGTTCTCACCGTTCCGCGCACTTCATTGTGCGTTCGCGTGATCTTTCCCACAACTTGCCCGCTGCTATCCCGGAGTTCCTCGCTTTCGGACACACGGGGAAAGCTGAAGTCCGTTTCTTGACTCAGACCATCTCGCAATTCGAACTTGAACTCCGCCGAGCGCTCCACGCCTTCATCCCAGCTCTCGATCAGCTGCCCATTGGCGACAAGCGAAGGCACTGGCTCGAAGTGACCCTGGACTGCTTGCGCCACCTGTCTCGCCAGCAGATGCAGAAACCGGAGTTGGATCTGAACGCTCGCATCGCCACTCGCCGTAACCAGGCACTCCGAATGCATAGCTGCGCGCTCGGTTCCCTGCTGAACTTCGCCGTACGCAGGCGGGTACAGAATCCCAAACGTCCAGCGCTGCCGATTCTTGATGGCCGACGGACGATACGGATACAGCATGTATCCTTCGTACAGAACCGCGTCAGCAACTTTCTTGGCGATCTCGCGATTCACGACTTCACCTCCGCGAGATCCAACATGCGCTCGACCGTCTGCTCCCACGTCGGAAGGCCATTGTGCGATTTGAACTCGTACAGCCTCTCGAAGACATCGCGCCGCAAAACGATCCAGGCAGCGTCCCCGTAATAGCGCTCCATCATCTCTTTCCAGACGCGAACTGGAACGCGATAGCTGGCCTCGCGATCCCACGGGATCTGCGCAATCTGTAACACCATTTGGCCGGCATGAAAAACAGTTCCGCTGAACAACAGCGAGGTCGGCAGCTCGCCGTCGTCAAGACCGTATATGTACTTTGTCATAGCGACATTGAAGTCGAACGTGCAGGGCACTTGTACGTCGACGACGGTGCTGCCGGTAAACGCGCCAACGTTTACATTTACATTTGCCCACAGCAGCGGCAGCAGCGACTTGCTCCACTGTCCAGGTTCGCCAAACAGCTCTTTCAGCTTCTGTTGCTCTTCGTCGGTATATCGGCGGCGTACAGGTTCGACCTGAACCTGCACACGCAGTGCAATCGAGTGAATTGGCTCCAGTCCAGAATTCATGATCCGCAGCTTGAACGAGAGCTGCGGCGATGCCGCATTGGGTGTCGGCACTACGTCTTCGACCTCGAAGCGTAGATCAGGCACTAGCGCCTCCGGACATTTGATCTAGTTCGTGGAAGAATTTG
>CAZBCQ010000189.1:1435-4746 GCA_964490255.1 uncultured Terriglobales bacterium
CCGCCCGGACTCGGGTACTGCGCGACCATTCGCTTCGCCGTACTGCTGTGAACGAAGAAGGCCAGATTGATGGGAATCAGCAAGCTGTCCCATTCCTGGTCGTCCATGGCGAAATCGTTCAGGCGATGTACATCGCGCGGAATGCGCCGATAACGCTGGCGAACGTTGCCGCCAAACAGAATGGCGCAGGCTTCGCACGCACACGTTACCTGTCGCTTCTCCAGTTCCAGCAGATGCTGGTGAACCGGCGGCAGCGGCAAGGAACACAACTCGCACACTTCCGCCGGTTCGCTCGGCTTACGAACAAACTGGCGCAAAGTCGCGAGCGGTGTTCGCCCAACGTTCTCAGGAATGGGAACCATCTTCAGGCTGGCGGCAAATTCGGCATTCGAGGATCGATCGGCGCTCGCTTGTCTGCGTTGATTCCAGTTGCGTCGCGCGATGTTCTGCCGTCACCTTCGCGTCCGGGCTCTTTGGTACCGTTGTATGCCCACTCTTCTCCGCGTTTCGTGCCGGAAGTATGCGCATCGATGTCAGGCGGTGGATTTTTCATACTTCATCTCCTCTTTCGTGACTGGTTGGATCATGTTGAGGGGCACGAATCCGGAGGTCGCGGATTCAGCGCCCTCGATCACAATGTTGATAACATCCGGCGCGGCCTCAAGGATCGCCTGTTCCACGGTCGCCTTCACGGCGTCAGGAGACGATCCGCAGCCCTGCGCTGAGCTCTGGATGTTTACTCTTACTGTATCCTCCGCGACTTCGATAACTTCCACGCTGCCGCCATGCTTCTGCAACTGTGGGCGAACCTTGTCGACGGCGCGCGACACGCGTTCTTGCAGCGGCACTGGATGAATCCCGTACAGCACCAGCAGTCCGCAGATGAGAGGATCGCTTCCCAGGTTCGTAAGCGCACTGCGCCCCGCCTCGCCGGATTCGGAGAGCAACTCGACGAGGCGGGACATGGCGGCTCCGTGCAGATCCATCATCGACTGCAACAAGTCGAGCGACGTGATGCGCGCATTCTCGTCCGTGAAGGCGGTAACGCGCTGCACCAGTCGATCGATCTCTCCCGTTTTCTCCTGGAACTCGGTATTGTTCATCGATCGCCTTTGTTGAGCATCATGCCGAACATCGGCGAGTGCCGTGTCTGGAGTACTTTGCCCGGCCCGAGGTACATGTGCACGCCGCATGGCAAACACGGATCGAAGCTGCGCACCGCCCGCATGATGTCGATGCCTTTGAACTTCTCCGGCCCGTTTTCCTCAAATAGCGGTGTGTTCTGCACCGCATCTTCATAAGGTCCCGGAGTGCCATAGACGTCACGCGGGTTCGCATTCCAACACGTCGGCGGATAAGGATGGTAATTGGCGATCTTGCCATCCCGTATGACGACGTGATGCGAGAGTACTCCGCGTACTGCTTCGTGGAAGCCGCAGGAAATGGCATCTTCGGGTACTTTGAACGGGGCCCATGTTTTGGATCGCCCAGCCATCAGCTCTTCCATTGCCTTTTCACAGAAGAACAGAGCCGCAGCCGCCGCATACGCCTGGAAGTATGTGCGTGCACGATCACGTTCGATGGCATTACTCCACCGCGGCACCTTCCACTCGAAACTGGTCTCTGGTTTCGACACGGTCTTCGGGAAGTTGATGATTACGCTGTTTCCGGTCGCCTTGATGTAACCGATATCCACCAGACCAGAGAGCGCCGTAGACCATAAGCGGGCAATGGGTCCGCCGCCCGTATCGAGTGGCAGATGGTCGCCTGTTCGCTTATCGAACCACCGTGGCGACATCACCCAGGTGTAATTCCCGTTGAAATCGCGCTTCTGCGGACGAGGTGTTGTGGTCTGGTTCCAGGGATGGCGCTTATCGATCGGATTGCCTAGGGGATCGGTTTTTACAAACGTCTCCTCGTTTTGCCAATCATCGTAATACGAGCTACCCAACAGAATGCGCATTCCGAGATTGATATCCACCAGATCATTAGTGACCAGCTGGCCATCTACGATGACCCCTGGTGTGACGAACATAGCTCGTCCCCAGTCCGACATGTGCTCGTAACGGTAGTCACAAACCGCCGGATTGTTGAACGCGCCCCAACATCCGAGCAGAATTCGCCTCTGGCCGACTTTCTCGTAGCCCGGCAACGCTTCATACCAGAAGTCGAAGAGGTCGTCATGCAGCGGCAGACAGCGCTTCATGAACTCGACGTACTTCATCAAGCGCACCAGATAATCCGTGAACACCTGAACGGTTGCAACTGTTCCGACTCCGCCCGGATACAGCGTGGAAGGATGCACATGCCGTCCTTCCATCAGGCAGAACATCTCGCGGGTGAGACGGCTCACTTCGAGCGTTTCCCGATAGAAGGAACCGGTAAACGGGTTTAGCGCCGTCATGATGTCCGCGATAGTGCGGAAGCCGTGCTTGTCGGAGTTCGGGGCTTTCTTCTTCTGTGCCTTCTCCCACAGCCCGGGGTTCGTTTCCTTCACCATCTGCTCGCAGAAGTCCACACCGACCAGGTTGTCCTGGAAGATATTGTGGTCGAACATGTACTCTGCAGCCTCGCCGAGGTTCACGATCCACTCGCCGAGGAATGGCGGCTTGACGCCAAACGCCATGTTCTGTGCATAGCACGCGCAGGTTGCGTGATTGTCGCCGCAAATCCCACAGATGCGGCTGGTGATGAAGTGAGCATCCCGCGGGTCCTTACCTTTCATGAAGATGCTGTAGCCGCGGAAGATGGATGAGGTGCTAAAGCACTCCGCCACTTGTTTGTTTTCGAAATCAATTTTCGTGAAGATGCCAAGGCTGCCCACAATGCGGGTGATTGGATCCCAGCTCATCTCCACCAGGTTTCGCTTCTTGCCTGTAGTTTCAGTCAACGGCTCTGTGATAGTTCCCATGTCTTTGCATCCTCTCCGCTCATGCAGCTTTGCGTGTTATGCGCTCGGTGGTGTAAGTGCCGGGTCTGGGATGATAGCCGGTGATGAGTTCGCGACCGCGACGCCGCCACTCTGGTTCGCCGTTCACCGTCTTGTTCGTAATCGCGCGCAGTGCCCGAATCATCTTTCCGTACAAGGTGAGTGCGGCCGTCGAGAAGCGAGCGCCCGATGGCTCGTCCATGAATGGCATGAACATGTCCGGGAAGCCAGGCATCGTGCAACCAATGCAAATACCGCCGACGTTCGGGCAGCCACCGATTCCTCGCATCCATCCGCGCTTCGTCACATTGCAATTGACCACTGGTCCCCAGCATCCGACTTTCACGAGGCATTTCGGTGTCCCGTACTCGATACCGAAGTC
>CAZBCQ010000189.1:4846-8207 GCA_964490255.1 uncultured Terriglobales bacterium
ATGTGAATTTCCTTTACAGGTGAGGGCGCTGAAGCAGCGCGTCGGGAAAATGGGATAGGTTCTGTCGGCATCATCGCCTCCTAGCGAGTTGACGCCGTCACTGCGACGGCAGGTATGCGGTTGCTCCGGTCACGAGCGAAAAGGCCGGCGCGAATTGTTTACTGGATTACGTGCAGCTGCCGCGAGTTGTCTTAACAAATACGCGGCAGTTGTTCGCCAAACAAAGTGTCGATAACCCGTGTTCCTCCGATTTCAGTTTTCATCAGTACCATGCCCGCAGGATCGGACATCACGTCTCCGATAATGCGCGCTTCGGTTCCCAGTGGATGCTGGCGCATACGGGCTACTACGGCGTCCGCATGTTGCTCCGGTACGATCGCAATCAGTTTTCCTTCATTCGCCACATAAAGAGGATCGAGTCCCAGAATCTCGCAGGCACCGCGAACGCTGTCGCGCACCGGTATATCCGTCTCGCGCAGGCAGATTCCCGTATTCGAATGCGCAGCGATCTCATTCAGCACTGTCGCCACTCCACCGCGCGTGGGATCACGCAGACAATGTATGTCGTTGGTGACTTCAAGCATCTCGGCGACGAGTTGGTGGAGAGCGGCGCAGTCGCTCTCGATCACGCCTTCGAACTCCAGGTTCTCGCGCTGAGACAGGATCGCCATCCCGTGATCGCCGATGTAGCCGCTGAGGATAACCTTGTCTCCCGGGCGCGCCTGGCTCGCCGAAATGTTCACCGGCCGTTCGATCAAACCGATGCCCGTCGTCGATATAAAAATCTTGTCGCCCTTTCCGCGATTCACGACTTTGGTATCACCCGTCACGAGCTGAACACCTGCTTCGCGAGCTGCTGCGCTCATCGAATCCACGATGCGGCGCAGATCAGCCGTTTCCAGACCTTCCTCGAGAATGAAAGCAGCGGCCAGATAAAGTGGACGTGCGCCGCTCATCGCGAGATCGTTGACTGTCCCATTGATGGCAAGCCGCCCAATGTCGCCGCCAGGAAAGAAGATAGGTGTGACGACGAAGCCATCCGTGGTGAATGCCAGCCGCGAACCATTAATCTGCAGAACTGCCTGATCATCGAGCTTGTTGAGCAAAGGATTGCTGAACGCGGGAAGGAAAACCTGTTCGATCAACTGTGCCGTGAGTTTGCCGCCACTGCCATGCCCGAGCACGATCTGGGGGTGATGCGTAATGGGCAGCGGACACGCCGAACCGGGTACGGAGGTCGATTGCGCATCGTCTGCACTGAATGTTAGTTTCAGGGCGGCCTCACTCATCAGATCACATCCTCCTCTCCCATCGCGACATGCGTCAGGTCCCAGAGGATGTGAAGCAAAGCAACATGTGACTCCTGGATGCGGTGGATACTGAAACTCGGCACGGTGAAGCAGTAATCCGAGACCTCGGGCATGCGGCCGCCGTCTTTGCCGGAAAATGCAATCGTCAACATCCCTTTGGTCCGGGCCGCTTCCAACGCATAAATAAGGTTGGGTGATTTACCGCTGGTCGAGATCGCCAAGGCCATATCGTCCTTCTCGCCCCAAAGCTCAATCTGATCGATGAACACGCGGGCGAAATCCTTGTCGTTGGAAATCGCGGTCAGCACGGGGATTTGGCTCACGAGATCCAGCGCGGGCAAAGCGCGCCGCTTTTCGATGATCGGATGGATAAACTCAACCGCGACGTGCTGAGCATCGCAAGCGCTCCCACCGTTCCCCATTACCCATAGGCGCCGGCCACGTCCG
Source organism: uncultured Terriglobales bacterium (assembly GCA_964490255.1). Classification (GTDB taxonomy): domain Bacteria; phylum Acidobacteriota; class Terriglobia; order Terriglobales; family Acidobacteriaceae; genus JAJPJE01. The sequence goes on from CAZBCQ010000189.1 coordinate 6,604, forward strand.
AAGCGCTCCGCCATTTTCTGGCTGAGTTCGCCGATCTCGTTCGCGTATCGTTCGAAGAACTTGTTCTTGATTTCGACCGACTCCTGGCACTTGCGCATCACCTTGTCGTGCCACTCCTGCTGGGAGATCGTCGGAGCGGCCGCAGATAGAGAACCATTGCTCACGCAGCGCCTCCGATCTGCACGGCAGCAGCTTCTCTCTTCTTATCGAGATGGCGGCCGTACGCGTAATAGGCGGCACACGCACCTTCAGCGGACACCATTGTCGCGCCGAGAGGAGTGAGCGGAGTACAGATGGTTCCGAATGCAGGACAGTCATGCGGCTTCTTGATGCCCTTCAGGATCTGCCCGCTGATGCACATCTCGGGCTCCTGCGTATCGATCTCCTTCACCTCGAAGATCTTTTCTGCATCATGCTCGCGATATTCCCAGCGCAGCTTGTATCCGCTCTTGGAAATCCAACCCACCCCTCGCCACTTGCGGTCGGACACTTCGAACACGCTGTTCACGAGACGGCGAGCAGCTATGTTCCCTTCGCGATCGAGGATGCGCGAATACTGGTTCTCGACAACGCAAGTACCGGCTTCGAGTTGCCGCACCGCCATCAGCGTTCCCTGGAGCAAATCGAGAGGCTCGAAACCTGTAATGACGATGGGAACTTTGTATCGGTCGCTGATTGGCTCGTACTCGCGGTAGCCCATGATTGCGCAAACGTGTCCTGGTCCGAGGAAGGCTTGTACCCGGTTTTGGGGAGATTGGAGAATGTAAGCAATCGATGGCGGCACTAGCGAGTGCGAAACGAGGATGGAGACGTTCTTGGCCCCTTCTTCTTTGGCGCGCGCTACCAGCATGGCGTTTGCGGGAGCGGTGGTTTCAAAACCAATCGCGAAGAAGACGACGTGCTTGGTGGGATTCGCCGCAGCGATCTTCAAGCAATCCAGCGGCGAATACACTACGCGGATGTCGGCGCCTTGGGATTTCAGAGTGAAGAGGTCGCCATGGGATCCCGGCACCCGAAGCATGTCTCCGAAGGAGCAGAAGATGACGTCTGGCTTGGCGGCGATGGCGTGCGCCTTATCGATTGTCTCCAGCGGCGTGACGCAAACCGGGCAGCCAGGCCCGTGGACTAACTCAATGCCTTCGGGCAGCAGGCGATCGATGCCATGTTTCACGATGGAGTGGGTCTGACCGCCGCAGACTTCCATGATCACCCATGGGCGCGTCTGAATCCGGCGGATCTCCTGCACAATAGATTGGGCTAGTCTCGGGTTACGATATTCGTCGATGTACTTCACTGCGGCTTCCTCGCCGACACTTCATCCACAACGGGGGCGTTGAGCTCCGTGAGTTGATCCATTTCTTCCAGGAGTTGATAAGTTCGTGCGGCTTCTTCGGGATCGACGGTACTGATCGCGAAGCCTACATGTACGAGCACGTAATCGCCGACCTTGGCGCCGGGGACGTAGTCAAGCGAGGCTTCGCGCACAATGCCACCAAACTGCACCTTGGCCATACGCATTCCGCGCCGGTCAAATTCTTCGAGGACCTTACCGGGGATAGCCAGGCACATAAGCAAAGCTCCCGAAATTTGCTTTCGTGATGCTG
>CAZBCQ010000190.1:0-8162 GCA_964490255.1 uncultured Terriglobales bacterium
GACAGAAACTAACTTTCGGAAGACCGATTAACGCGAGTTGTTACAGCGAGGCGGCCCGACATCGAACCCCATGTACGCCTTTGGTTGCGGTTCCCCTACTCATCATCGCCGAACTGACGGTCCATCAAAGAATCCGCCCTACCTTGAAGTTGTTTCTCGACGTCTAACAACTCGGGTACCGCCCTACTCTGCTGTCGGCACGTGCATGTACATCGACTGTATCGCCACTCTTCCCGGACCAATGAAGCGGTTCCACGTCAACTGCCCAGCACTGGCCAGCAGACCGGTTGATAGGCGCTGCATCTGGGTTTCCATCGTCACACTGGCATCCTTGTAGACCCAGCCACCGGGTTCGATATCAATCTGTTCTCCCGGATGCAAAGTGACTTCGAAAACATTTCCATATCCGTGCAGCCAGACAATGCCATCGTTCTGTGCGGCACTGAAAGTGTCAATGAAAAAGCCGGACCCGCCAAAAAGCATGTTGGCGACCCCTTTTACGCGCTTGAACGTGTAATCAACGTGACCGGTGGCGGCGAGGAACTGGTGCTCGCGCACGTCGATACTCTCCCCTTGCTTGAGGTGCATCCCCCAGACGTGACCGGCGCCATCGCGACTGAAGGCAATGTGCCCTGGTCCGTGCGCTTCCGTCATGAAGATTGGCATTCCCGACATGACACGCTTGAACGCTCCAGCCAGTTGCTTGACTTGTATCGTGACTCGAGGATCTTTCCAGAGCAGTATGTGATGCTCGAAATAGACAGGAACGCGTCCCATCTCTACGTGCAGGACGGGGACCAACTCACCTTCAAGATGATAAGTTACGCCGCCGAAGTTTTCGTCGCGTGTGCCGGTGGGCAGCTGAATCGGAACCGCCATTGATCTCTCCTCGATGATTGTCGGGCAGTTTAGCAATCATCGAGTGGAACGGGCAGTGTCTAGCAGAGTTCAGCTCACCACCGGACGGCTAGCAGTCCTCGTCAGAAGTGATCGTCCACCACGACACGAACCGCGTTTTCCAGGTCCTTCCTCTGGATCAGTTTGTCCCATGGGCCAGTTTGCCAATTATCTTTCGTTTTTTCCGAACGCATCCACGGCGGCAATGCAACTACCAGTCTGCGCGCATTGCTTTGCACGTAAGGTTCGTACAGTGACCTCAACTTCGCGAGCTTTTGATCGGCCGCCTCATCTTGCTGCAGCCGTAATCCGGACGCCGCGAGCGTCCTGCGTAACTGCGCGAGTTCTTCGGCAGTGAGGCGCTCAGTCTCGTTAGAATCGTACCGAGCGTTCACGACCTGCGCCAAATCGACCGCCGCGTGTCGTGCCATCGCGAAAGTAAGTTTGGCCTGCTCGGGCCTGATGTTATCGATCCCGGTGATCACAAGCGAAGTGACGTCGAGCATAACTGTGAGCGCGCCGAGCCATGATTGGTTTCTGTGCTGAGACCGAAAGAAGCTGAGCACCGGATACGAAAGATGGCTGGCCAGCAACTTCGCCGACCAGGTTTCCCAGTCGCGAAAGATCTGATCGAGCACATGCTGATCTGGACAGCAGCCGAGTCGGATTAGCAGCTCCGCGGCCGTCGGTGGCGAACCGGCCCGCGAATCCAGCAGGGAAATCTCGATCTCTCGATCTGAAAACGACGTGTAGATCACCGGCAGATATCCGATGACTACACCGAGGAACGCGAATCCCATTCCTGCCTCCAGCACGGCCAGTGCGCGCGCGAGAGCGGAGGTCGGAACTATGTCTCCGTAGCCTAAGGTGAAGAAAGTTTCTCCGCTGTGATACACGAGCGTTCCGAATGTCACAGGTTCATTACCCAGCCGCACATGCTCGCCCAGCCCATACTGCATCAACGCGAATCCGAAGATCAGGCCGGCCGCCCAAACTCCGAGGAGCACAAGGATCGAGATAGGTCCGAAATAACTGAGGAAGGTCTCGCGCCCGTTAGCGGATTTGATCAACCCAGACAGCTTGATCCACGGAACCCATGTGTTCCGGTAGAACACTGAAGTCAACCGGAACGCCCGCTGCACGCGGCGCGGCAGAACTACATTCTCGAAGGCGTCCAGAAGGACGGCGAAGATAATAAAGATTCCGGCTATGGCAGCAAGGATCAGCATCTCACCCTAAGTTCTGACATTGGATGAACGGCGGATGGTAGCAGATTCGCAAGCCAGCATCCCAATTTCAAAATTGGGCCTGCCCACCGGATATCGGAACTCGCGCTGCTCCGAACCAGTATCTAGAAACTCCGCACAGAGGATGATTTTTGACGTCTTGTGAGTGGAGAGGTTTTGGGCTGGATCTACACCGTTGCGGGTCCGTCTAGCGCGGCAATCCAAATTGCTGCCACACCTTGAACCACGGGTTGGACGCGCACATCTGGTCATGTCTTCGATTCGCGGCTTCGCGGTCGCCTGGCGACAAGGGTCTTGTGTCCGGTAACTCAGCTATACGCTCTAGCAACTCGATTTCGAAGATGGTCTGCTCGGGGTCCATGTCTCTTCAGATTCTAATGCAGGCGGGAAAGAAACTTTTCCTCAGGAATATAGCTGGGCATCCGTTCTGCCCGCAGCGAGTCATGGGGCGACTTCTGAGGAACCTTTGTAAGGAAGTCGAGCCCTGGCGCCCTGTACGCCGCCGTGGGGAGATGGAAGGACATAGATTTCGATGCGGTGTCCGAAAACGGGCAGCACCAAGCCACTTACGAATGTCGGGCAATAAAAAAGGGCGGCCCGGGATGCCGCCCTTCTCGTCTATAGCAGTTCAATCACTAGAACGTGAATTTGACCGCCATCTGCATAATCCGATGGCCGACCTTGTAACTTGCAACTCCGAAGGTTTTGCCTCCGTTAGCAACCAGTTGGCCTTGCGGATTAAAGTTAAGGTTCAAGGCTGGATCGTTGGAGATGAAGCTAGCATTCGCATGGTTCAGGAAGTTGTACCCCGAGATGCGGAACTGCAACTTCTTATTCTCGGACGCTCCCCAAGTGAAGTTTTTGAACAGCGACAGGTCTGTGTTAAAGAAGCCCGGACCGGTCAAGGTTGGGAAGACGTAATCGCCCTGCTGGCCAGGTACGGCGAAGCCTTGGAAGCAATTGCCGTTAATGTACTGGTGCGGTCCCAGGTTTTTGCTCGGGTCACAGATCACCTTTGGCATAAGCAGGACGTCAGGAGTGCCAAGTACGTTCTGGTCACTTGCCTGGATTGGTGCGGTAATCGTCTTGCCCATGAAAGTTGTACCCGCCGGGATATAAGCGGTGTAGTTGAAGTTCTGATTGCTTCCGCTTGCCGCTTGCAGGTCTGAGCCGCTTTGATACTGGCCGATGCCGGAAACCTGCCAGTTGTTCAACGCGCCCTTCACGAGCTTGTTCGCGTTCGCGACGTTGGGGAACTGGTAGACATAAGCGAGGTTGAAAATGTGCTTGCGGTTGTTGGGAAGCGTTCCGTAATTGTGTGAGAGATTCGTCGGATCGCCAATGTTTCCGCCGCCACCATTCTCGCCGCGGATGCCCAGCGCCTTACCGAAAGTGTAGTTAGCCATGTAGGTGAAGCGGCCCGACTGCTTGTTCCAGGACACCTGCATGCTGTTGTAGTTCGAATACATCTGGTGATTGAGGATCTTTAGAGTCCCGTAGTACTTTCCAAGCGGTCTCGCTGCAGTGGTGTTTCCGGTGTTGTAACCCGTGTCAGCACCGCTCTTAGCGCAAGCGCCAGCATCACTCGTCTGACCTGCTGGGAAACAATCAGGGAGCCAGCCATACCCGGAACCAGCCTGATTGAACAACGCTCCGACTCCAAGATCATTGATCTGGGAGAAGTTGTTGTTGTAGTTGCTGAGATAATCGGCTTTGTTGCCGACGTAAGCAACTTCCAGCACGCTGTTCCACGGCATCCTCTGGGCCACAGTCAAGCTGTAACTCTGTACTCGTGGTTGCTCAGAGTCAGTCGGGTCCAGTGCAGAGACGCTGCTCGGGACACTGAAGGCGCTACTACTAGTAATCGGCGTTAAGGAAGCAAGCGTCGGACTCCATAGAGTCGGGGACGAGAACGATCCGCGCACTATGCCATAGGCGCCGTTCTGAACGTTCTGTTCATCGTGGTAACGATACATACCGTACCCGCCACGAAGAACGGTTCGCCCGCTGCCCAAGACATCCCAGGCAAAGCCGGCGCGCGGGTTGTAGAAGAAAGCCCTGCTTGCCGAACCCGAGAGTGCCGTTGAAGCGTTTTGGCTATTCCATTCGATACCGGGGAACGTCACTCCGTTCACTGAAGCGCCTTGTCCAGCGGCGTACAGGTTCGGATACCAGGCGGCAAAGCCGTAGCCGGTAGTGTCGGTCCAAGGACCCAGGTGGGACACGCGCATGCCGTATTCCAAAGTCAGGCGATGCGAAACCTTCCAGGAATCCTGCCCGTAGAATTCCGTTGCCATATAGCGGAAGGCGGGAACCACGTTGTAATTCGTTTCCGAATATTGGGTTGTCTGCCCGATAAGCATGTCTGCGTATGCATTGCCGCTGCTGTTCGAGCCCCAGTTGCTGAAGATGGCGGTGCCGTTGACGTTGGCGTTGCCGGGTTGCGAGTTCCAAGCGCGCTCCCAATAGAAGCCGAACTTCGTGGTATGCGTTCCCCAAACCTTGAAAACGTTGTCGGATATTGAGGGCAGCGTCTTCTTGGCATATACCGTTCCGTTGAGCTCAAATCCCGTGTTCAGCATGTTGCTGATACCGTCGCCCCAACCGGTCAACTGCGGGAAGATGAGCTTGTCCTGGTTTGCGTGGCTGAAGAGCATGTTGTAGTTCAGGCCAAGCGATCCGCGCTGTACCTTCGTCGGGTCCTGGAAGCTATTCGGCAGGTTTAGCCACGTGTAGCTGAACACCACCTCGTTCGTTAACGTGGGATTGATGACCTTCGTCAGATTCGCAGTTACTACCTCGGAATGACTAGTCTCAATGAGAGGGGTGGGATAAGGAGTCGTCGGCGAAGCCCAACTCTGCGCATTTCCTGTCCAGAGCGTATCCAGGCTCTCCTCGGCAGAGTCATTCTGGCGGTTGTACGAGACGTATAACTTGGTCGAATCCGTAATGTTGTAGTCGACGCGGGCTCGGATCTGGAACATATTCGAATAGCGCGTTTGGGAATTGATGTAGTTCACGCCGCCATTCGTCGCTGGATCCACGTCCGGTAAGGGGTACGTGTTCATCAACGCAAGACCGTTCGGGTCGTTCATACCTGGAATCATTACTCCAGTTGAGACGTTTGCGATCTTTCCGTCTGGCAATACAATCGGCGTCGTTTGGAAGTTCGCGCCTCCCGGCAAGCCGGTAATGCTCGAGCCGTTCAGGTTGTTTATGTAACAGTTTTCCGTATGCGCTACCGCTTTGTATGACCCATCAGGATTCTGGGCAGTAGTGTAGTAGGGACATCCTCTGCCATTGGGCGCGTTCGATGCTAATTCGGTGAAATTCCCGTTGCGCATTGCCTGGGTTGGAACCACGGCACGATAAATGCCGTTGTCAACGTTCTGTCTGTAAGCCTGCGTGGCGAAGAAGAAGAACATCTTGTGGTGTTCCCGGTTGAACTTTGTCCAAGGAAAAACCACAGGGCCGCCGATTTGCGCGCCAGGATACCAGTAACTTGTCTCTGGGCGAGCCGCCACGGGCGTGCCGTCCTTGGTGAGACCTGCGTTGTTGTTGAGCCAATCGTTGGCATCGAAGATGTGATAGCGATTGTAGAGGTAAACCTCGCCGTGGTACTGATCGCCACCCGATTTGCCAATCGCATTGATGACAACCGGACCCTTGGACGAGTCTGCGCCGAAATTCGAGGTTAATACTTTCACTTCCGACGTCATGTCGGCGTTCGTGTTCATGGCCTGACCACAGTTGCAGCCTGGATCAATAATGTGGGCACCATCGGAGGTGATGTCCATGGCCGCAACGCGCAAACCGTTTGGAGCGAAGCTCTGCACGGGTCCGGTGCCAGTCCGCTCGTCGGATGCCGCGTACGATGATTGGTTTACGACTCCACCCGTCATAGCCATGCCGGGCATGATCTTGACGAATTCCGCGGCGTTCTGGCCGACGATGGCGACGTTCTGCAGGATCTTTTCGTTAATAACCGCCGACTTCTCACCGGAATCGATCGGCGTAATCTGGGCAGCGGTGGCTTCGACTGTGATCGTCTCCTTAGCTGCGCCTGGCGTAAGCTTGATTCCCGACACGTTCCGTTTATCGCTCGCGTTGAGAACGACAGACGTCGTCTCCCAGGCGGCAAAGCCAGCCATTTCCACCCTGATCGTGTAACTGGCGGGTGGGATCGCGGCGAAGGTGAAGTAACCGTCTGAATTTGTCACTGTGCGCCTGACGTCACCGCTCGATTCGTTTGTCAGGGTCACATTTGCCTTAGGAACAATCGCGCCTGACGAGTCAAACACCGTTCCCGTTAAGGTCGCGTTGGTGGTCTGCGCGTTGCCCACCAGACTCATAACGGTCAGCATTGCCACGATTACTAGAGACGAAAATCCAGCGAGACAGCGTCTATCGATCTGCATTGCTCTGAGCCTCTCTTGGCACTATCGATTTCACTTCCAGCGATCCAGTTCTGCCGCACCCAAGCAAACGTTTACGCAAAAAACCGAGCTTTAGGGACGCTCGTAGGTCTGTCGTGGCAATAGAACAGCTGCTAATACAAATCAACAAGGGGTTTCACAACAGTTTCACGGTGAAAAATGTTCGCTTTGGCACACTTGGAGGTGGGACTGATCAAACAGTTATGCTGCGATTTTCTACCTTTTTTTGTATCTGAAATTCTGTGAGTTTCTGGAGGACCGACTGAAGTAGAAGGGGACGCGTTATGGCCAGTTTGCCTGGTCTGCCTTGAGGTGATCGTACTCAGCCTGCTCGCGACGCATGTCGTCTAAGCGACCAAGGGCCCGGTAAGCGTTTACCAAGTACAGGCGAATCTTGGGGCTGACCGGATCGAGCCGTTTCGCCTCCGAGAAGGCAGCTAACGCACCCTCGTCATTTCCCTGGGCTCGTAGCGTCTCCGCAAGTGCCAACTGCGCTCCCACGGAATTCGGGCTGAGCGCCACCGCCTCGCGGGCCAGTTTCAGCGCCTCATCGAGTTTCATTTCAACGATGTAGCGCAGTGTCAACTGAACCCGGGCGGGCACGCTGTCGGGACTGATTCGCAATTCTTCCAGGAACTCGGGAGCACACTGTTCGGGGTGGCGGGCTGCCAAGTAGGTCCCGTAAAAGTAGTGCACATTCGGGAATTTCGGATACTTGGCGAGCAAAGCGCTGAAGTCAGCTTCCGCTTCCGCGGGCGGTTTCGTGGCTAGCTCCCAGAACGTTTTCCCAGCCATCGTCACTACGTCGCGCTGGTCTGGGGCTACATCGGACGGCAGGATGGGCATGCGCAGCGAAGTGATTCCAGCGGCAAACATCATCTCAGGGTTACTCTGCACCTTGAGCGCGACACGGACCAGGATTTCCTGTGCCATTTCGAACGCACCCTGCCGCGTAAGCAGCAATGCCAAGTGATAGTCGGCCATATCCAACAATGGCCCGCCGGACTGCCTTACCGGCACCAACATGTGAGCTTTTTTCAGATGTTGGAATGAAGAGTCGTATTGCTTCGTGCGAAATTCACATAGACCGAGGAGCGCCCAACCAGGTGCTGCCGAGGCGTCTACTTTTACCATTCGCGTCAACGCATCGCGGCACTCGGGGTAGTGATCGTTTTCATATGCCATCATTCCGAGCGCCCACCATCCTTCGGCCCAATCGGGCCGTAGTTTGACAGCGCGGGTGTAGAGTTGGGTCGCCTCGTGCGGGCGATTCGACTCGTAGGCTTGCCTTGCCATGGTGGAAATCTCTTCAAAGGTCTGAGGCGCCTTCTGCCCTGCTGCTGCCGTCGCGAGCAACAGCAACGCGATGATTCCTCGCTTCACTTCAGACCCCGTCCCCGCTCCTGATCTTGCGCCTGAATGGCCGTGTCCATTGCTTCCGCGGCTTTCCGTTCTTCGCGACCCTCAGCCGCGCGCCCCAGACGGAAGTAGGTCGTGGACAGGCTACGATGTGCCTCGGTGTACTCAGGCGCATCCTTTATTAGGGATTCCAAAAGCGCCGCTGCGCGCTTGTCATCCCCTT
>CAZBCQ010000191.1:0-8069 GCA_964490255.1 uncultured Terriglobales bacterium
TCGTGGCCCATCAGCATGCACAACCGCAGGGACCTCAGCCCATTCCGGGCGTCGACGCCATCATTGCCGTAGGTAGCGGAAAAGGCGGAGTCGGCAAAACCACGCTCGCCGTGAACCTGGCGCTGGCGCTGGCGAAGCTCGGCCACAAAGTTGGTTTGCTCGATGCTGATGTGTATGGCCCGAACGTTCCACTGATGCTGGGTTCGAGCACCACTCCGCAGTTGAATGAGAAGAGCCTGATCGAACCGCCGGTGCGCTATGGTCTGAAGGTGATCTCCGTCGGGTTGCTGAACCCGGGTGACAAGCCTTTGATCTGGCGCGGGCCTATGCTCCACCAGATGGTTCGCGAATTCGTACAGCGCGTGGATTGGGGACAACTGGATTACCTGATCGTTGATCTGCCTCCGGGAACCGGCGACGTTGCGCTCTCTCTGATTCAAACGGTGGCGCTCACGGGAGCTGTCGTTGTCTCGACGCCTTCGGATGTTTCGCTGCAAGATGCGCGCAAGGCGATTGAAATGTTCCGGCAAGTCAAAGTCGATCTGCTGGGGTTGGTTGAAAACATGAGCTATTTCGTCTGCCCGCATTGCAATCACGAGATCGACATCTTTTCCAAGGGTGGAGGCGAGCGCACGGCAGCTCAGTTCAGTATTCCGTTTCTGGGGAGCATCGAACTTGATCCCGACATCCGCAAAGGGGGAGATACGGGAAGTCCGGTGGCGCTCCAGGGAGAAGAGGCGCCGCACGCGAAATCCATTTACGCCTTTACCCGGAAAGTGGCGGAGCGGGCGAAAGAGATCAGGGAAAGTTCGCCCGAGAACGTGATTCAGATTCAGTAGATTGCAGATTCCACTCGCGTTAGCAGGCTTGGCACTCTAATTACTGGAGTGCCAACCTTGACACTCCCTGTCCAGCTTCCTACAATCTTTACTGGACATCCAGGGGAATCCATGGCTAAGTTTCTGCATCTAATGTACTTAGGTGCGGCTTAGTGAGTTCGTATCAAGGTATGCCAAACCAAACGCAATTCGGTCCGCGGGAACGGGAAGTACTCACAGCGATCGTCGAGACCTACATTATTAGTGGGGAACCGATTGGATCGCGCACTCTGGCGCGGGCCAACAGCGAAGGCCTTAGTCCGGCGAGCATTCGCAATGTGATGTCCGATCTGACCGATGCTGGCTTCCTGGAGCAACCGCATACGTCGGCCGGACGCGTGCCGACTTCGGCGGCATTTGAGTATTACGTGCAACAGCTCGCGCCCGGACATCAAATCTCGCTGGACGATAAAGGGCGAATCGAGCAAGGGCTGCATGGCATTAACGATGTGCAGAACTTCATGGAGAAGACGTCGCACATTCTGTCGACGATCTCGCAAAATCTTGCAGTTGCCGTGGCCGGTAGCCCGAAGGAAGTGCTGGAGCATATTCATTTCAGCGCGCTCGGCGATAAGAAAGTTCTGGCAGTGGTGATCACCAAGTCGGGCGTGGTTCGCGACAAAATGCTGCGCATGCCCGTTGAGCTTTCACAAGCTGACCTGGAACTTGCAGGGCGGTACATCAATGAGAATTTTCGCGGCTGGACCCTTGAGGCATTGCGCGGAGAGATTCAGAAGAAGATCGAGCAGGAACGTAGCGAATATGACCGGCTGATGAAGTCGATTGAGGCGCTCTATCGCGAGGGCGCGCTGGTAGCCGATGTGAATATTCCGGAAGTCTACCTGGAAGGTACGGCTAACCTCATAGGCAATGCCAACCAGGAGAAGCTGCGGGAATTGTTCCGACGCCTCGAAGAAAAACAGCGCATCGTAGAATTATTGTCGGCGTATCTGTCGGCGCAGCAGGAGAGTGTGCGCGTAGTATTCGGCCTGCAGGAACTGGAGCCGCAACTTCGCGATTTCGTGCTGATCGGTGCTCCTGCCGTATCCGGGGGAGAGGTGGTTGGGTCACTGGCAGTGATTGGGCCCATGCGGATCGATTATCAGCACACCATGACCGCAGTTTCGTACATCTCGCAGCTGTTCGAGAAATTAACGCAGGAATCGTAGAACTCCATGACAGCAGTAAAGACAAACGGGCAAGACCAGGAGAAGGCACTGGATCTGGATCACGAGCTGCCTTCCGGTGAAAACGAGAACGCTTCTGCCGAGACTCAGGCAACACGTGACAATGAGCTGGCACAACTGAAGGCGGAGCGCGATACGCTCTATGACCGGCTGGCGCGGTTGCAGGCCGAGTTCGATAACTATCGCAAGCGGCAGCTACGTGAGCAGCAGGATTTTCGCGACTTCGCGCTCGCGGACGCCGTCAAAACCCTGTTACCGATCGTAGACAGCTTCGATCGTGCATTGCAGGCGCCGGACGGGCCAGAGTTTCGCAAAGGTGTGGAATTGATCAACCGGCAATTTCACGACGCGTTGAGCAAGCTGGGCGTGGCGCCGTTTGAGGCCGCGGGTCAGCCATTCGATCCGAATTATCACCAGGCGGTGCAGATGGTGGAGACGGACGAAGCCGAACATAACCATGTGGTCGATGAGCTGCAACGCGGATATAAGTTGAAGGACCGTTTGCTGCGTCCCGCAATGGTTCGCGTGGCCCAGAATTCAAAGAAATCGTAACCGGGCGTGCCCGGAGTTCAGGGCTTGCGTAGTGGCGCAAGTCTGTTAAAGCAGGTACATGTCTACGGCAACAAACGTAAAACGCGATTACTACGAAGTGCTCGGTGTGGTTCGCACATCATCCGAGCAGGAGATCAAGACCGCCTACCGTAAGCTGGCTATGCAACATCATCCGGATCGCAATCCGGATGATCCTCACGCCGAGGAGAAGTTCAAGGAATGCTCGGAGGCTTACTCCGTGCTTGCCGATCCGCAAAAGCGCGCAGCCTATGACCGCTACGGACATGCGGGCGTTGGCACGGCGGGCGGTGGCGGAGTCGATTTCAATTCCGTTATCTTCCAGGATTTCAGCGACGTTTTCAGCGACCTGTTTGGCTTCGGCGACCTGTTTGGTGGCGGAGGGCGCAGCCGGGGTCGTTCGCGAGCACAGCGCGGCGCAGATCTCCGCGAAGACATTGATCTCGATTTCGAGGAAGCCGTATTTGGTGTAACGCGCGAGGTCGAAGTCCGCAAACACGAGGCTTGCGAGACTTGTAGCGGCTCAGGGATCGCGCCGGGCAAGTCGGCGCAAACCTGCCGAACGTGTCAGGGCCGTGGGCAGATTCGTTATCAGCAGGGATTCTTCAGCATCGCGCGCACGTGTAGCGCTTGCGAGGGCTCTGGGCAGGTGGTCACCGATCCTTGTAGTACGTGCAGAGGTGAAGGGCGCGTCCTCAAGACGAAAAAGCTGGAAGTAAAGGTTCCCGCCGGCGTTGAAGACGGTACGCGCATGCGCTACACCGGTCAGGGCGAGCCAGGCGTCTACGGCGGACCCGCGGGCGATCTCTACATGGTGCTGCATGTGAAGGACCACGCGTTCTTCGAGCGCGATGGACGCGACCTGCGCTGCCGCATTCCGATCTCGTTTTCGCAAGCTGCTTTAGGTGCCGAGATCGAAATTCCAACCATGGACGGAACTCACACGCTGAAGATTCCCGAGGGAACGCAGAGCGGAACCGTGTTCAAGATTCGCGGCAAGGGTGTGCCGTCAGTCAACAGTCACGGCAAAGGCGATTTGCTCGTGGAGACCAAGGTCGTTACACCGGCGAAGGTGAATAAGCGTCAGCGCGAATTGCTGCTTGAGTTGGGCGCGCTTGCTCAGGTGGAGAACAAGCCGGAGAACAAGACACTGTTCGGCAAAGTGAAGGACATGTTTAGTTAGTGGCTAGTGACTAGTGGTTAGTGGCTAGTTGAGTCAGCTAGGAGCAGAGGAAGATTTCAAGCCGCGTGACAGCGCGGCTTTTTGTTTTGTCTCCGCTAGAATCTCTATCATGGACATTGGCTAGCGACTACGATCACCGTGGCACGAAGTGAAACCAGCCACTCGCCAACTGACCACTGATATGCGCCGCCGCTGGATTGCCGATGAGGTGCATGCTGACCGAGCTGTGCTGCTGGGTCAGAATGCGCAGCATCTTGTTCGTGTGCTGCGCGCGCAAGTGGGGCAGGAGTTCGACATCGCCGCCGACGGTTGGGTGAGAGCGGGGAAGATTGTCAGCATCAGTGACAATCGCGTGGAGTTCGAGTTGGGTGAGGCATTGGCGGCCGGGCCAGCGCTGGATCTCACGCTGCTTGTGTCGGTATTTAAGTTCGATCGGATGGAGTGGGCCATCGAGAAGGCGACAGAGCTTGGGGTCGCAAAGATTGTGCCCGTCATCGCGCGACGAACAGATACTCATCTGGCGAAAGCTGCTGAAAAACGTGCAGAGCGTTGGCGCAGGATCGCGAAAGAGGCGGCGCAGCAATCAAGGCGATTGGATGTGCCGGAGATTCCAGATCCGGAGAAGATCGTTGACCTCGTCCAGAACATCAGCGGAACCAGGATTCTCCTCGCTGAAACCGAGCAGGAGAAAACGCTGAAATCTCAACTGCAGGACGCGTCGCAACCTGTAGCTCTCGCTTTCGGCCCCGAGGGCGGCTGGACGGAAGACGAGATTCGTCTGTTTGACGCCGCGGGTTGGGCCGCAGCCACGCTTGGCAGCACCATTCTTCGTGCGGAAACCGCAATTATCGCCGCGGTTGCCATCACCGTTTCAGAACTAAGCTCCAGGACCTAAGGCGATTTCCAAGTTGCCGTGATCCCCATCCTTTCTCCATAATGGACTTTCGCTTTTTCTGCGCCATGAGACATACGCCCGAGGGACAACTCGCAATCGACTTCGCGCCGCAGTTTTCTCCAGACCAGCGTCAGGCGATCGAGCATGTTGATGGTCCGATGCTTGTGGTTGCCGGAGCCGGTACGGGCAAGACGACAGTTCTGGTGCGGCGCATCGTGAACCTGATCCGCAATGGGAACGCCCGAGCCGATGAGATTCTCGCCGTTACTTATAGCGAAAACGCAGCCGATGAGTTAAAGAAGCGGGTAGCCGCAGAACTGGGCAAGAACATTGCTCTCCGAGCCTCGACTTTCCATGCCTACGCGTTCGGGCTTTTGAAGAATTCGGGCCGCAGCTTCGATGTGGTTGATAACTACGACCTCTTCGTATATCTGCGACGCCGGTTGCACGAACTGCCACTGAAGCTCTTCATCAAGGCGGCCACGCCGGGGAAATTTCTGAATGACCTCGGCACTTTCTTCGCCCGTTGTGAAGACGAACTGGTCGATGTCGAGCAGTACGAGCGCTACGTCGAGCAGGTGGTCGCCGGGAAGGTCCCGCCGCCGCGGACGGCGCGATCGAAAGACGCGGAAGAACTCCCCATGTCGGAATTGGTCGCTCGGTGCCAGGAAATTGCGGCGGTGTTCCGGCGCGTCAGCAACATGCTTTCCGAGGACAATCTCGGAACGTTCGGGCAGATGATCACGGGCGCGGTTCGACTGCTCGAAAGCGATTCGGCTGCGCTCGCCGAAGCACGCAAGAATGCGAGATTCATCCTAATCGACGAATTCCAGGACTCCAACGTCGCACAGATTCGCCTGGCGAAACTGCTGGCCGGAGGAGAAAAGAATGTATTCGCCGTTGGCGATCCCGACCAGGCCATCTATCGTTTTCGCGGCGCGACGGCGGGCGCTTTCGAGCATTTCCAGCGGCAGTTTCCCGGCACCAAGCACGTGACGCTCAGCGAGAATCGCCGATCGCTATCGCCCATCTTGCGGTGCGCATTTCAGGTGATTGAACGCAATCCGGCTGTTGTTCTCACCGAAGATGCGCAAAGCAATCGCCAGTGCCTGAGTTCCGCGCGCGAGTCCGAAGCGAACGCCAGCGGCAAGCGCATAGAGATCGCACCGGTTGAAATTGTCACCGCCGCTGAGAACTGCAATCTTGCCGAAGCCAGCGACATTGCGGCGAAGGTCGAGATGATCAAGGCGCGCTGCCCCGGACACGAGCGCGGAGGAGAGCGAAACCCGTGCCGCTGGTCCGACTTCGCCGTGCTTTATCGCCAGCACACGCATCGCGAAGAACTGGTGCAGGAGTTCATGGGACGAAAGGTTCCCGTCAGCGTAAAAGGAGTGAACGTTCTCGATATTCCAGAAGTGCGCGACGCGTTCGCAGGGTTACGTGTTCTGCAGAATTCTTCGGATGGCATCAGCCTGATGAGGCTTACCGCGCTTGAACGTTTTGGGATCGACGGAGGCGAGCTCCAGGCGGCGCTCAATGGCGCAAAAGAGAACAAGGACATAGTTCCGGCGCTGCAGAAGCTTCGAGGCGGAGCGGAGCTCATCGCGTCTGCTGAAACCGCTCGCGAAACTGCCCGCAAGAAAGACATGGATGCGCTTGCCTGTCTCCGCATCGTGCTCGACGCGTTCGGCATTCCAAAGAGCCCACCCGTGCAGGCGCTGCTTGAGTTTCTGGAAAGATGGAAGCAGAAGCCCATCACCACTACCGGCCAGCTGACGGAATTTCTCGAGTACCTGGATTTCTATCTCGAGGCTGGCGGCTCGATCTGCCTCGATCACACCGTTGCGGATGCTGAAGACGCGGTCCAGTTCATGTCGGCGCATGGCGCGAAGGGACTCGAATACCCACACGTTTTCATCATTCGTGCGATTACTGGATCATTTCCCACCAGTTTTAAGGAGCCGCTGTTTGAATTTCCGCAGGAGCTGCGCGATCCACTGACCGCGGCTGAAGGCGATCCCAAGCAGTTGCACAGCGAAGAAGAGCGCAGGCTTTTTTATGTAGCCATGACGCGTGCGCGCGATACGCTGGCGATCTACGCCAAGCAGGGGCGCGGGAAGAAGGATCCGACCCCGCCCGGCTACGTGCGCGAGTTACTGCAAGAGAAGAGCATCAAGGACGCCGTTCAGCAGCGCAGCGCCGAGTTCCGTGCTGACATTGCTGCAGCGACGGCGCCAGCTTCTACACTGAGCACCTGGTTCGCCCTTCCGCCACGGATTCCGGAACAGAAGCTTACGCTCAGCGCCACTCGCCTTGAGACGTACAACAAGTGTCCTCTGAAATACAAAATCGAGACCGAATGGAATATCCCTGACGAACCGGTTCCGGCGATGCAGTTCGGCAACGCAGTGCACACCGCGCTGAAGGCCTACTACGACGCGGTTCGGGCCGAGCGGCCGATCACACGCGATGCATTAGTGGCCGTGTTCCTGGAGCAATTGTCGATTTCACGCTTCGAAGATCCACTGCAGTTCGAGCTCTATCGCAAGCAGGGGCTGCAACAACTCGGAGATTTCTTCGATCTGCGTGCGGCCGAGCCTGTGCCCAAGGTCATCGCTACCGAGAAGTTCTTCGAGTTCGAAGTCGCTGGCGTGCGGGTGATCGGGCGCATGGATCGCGTAGACCGAAACGGTGACGCGCTGATCGTCACCGACTACAAGACGGGTTCGCCGCGATCGGAAGAGGATGCCGAGAAGAGTCTGCAGCTCTCGATCTATGCAGCGGCCGCCAAGAGGGAGTGGTGTTCGCTTCCTTCGAGCCTGAGCTTCTACAACCTGGAGACCAATGAAGCGGCAACGACGGTCCGCACTGAGGAGCAGATTCGCGAAACCGAGGCGCTGATTTCTGAAGCTGCCGAATCCATTCGTGCGGGTCAGTTCGATGCCAAGCCTGGCTTCCACTGCAAGTGGTGCGGGTTCAGAACGCTGTGTCCAGCCACCGAAGAGAGGCTGTACTCGATTGCCTTGAGCAGCGCGAAAGCCGCGAATTGAGCGGGTCCGGGCGACATGGGAGCTTTCAAGAGCGGAAGCGGGCGGGGGATTCGAAAAAGACCCGTACAAAAGTTTAGGGGACGCTTTTCGCGTCCCCCAGTTACTTCTAGCGTGAGACCTAGCTTACTTTTTCTTGCTGGTCTTCTTCGCTGACTTCTTCGTCGCCTTCTTGGTTGCCATTAGATCTATTCTCCCTTCTGAGTTTCAACAGTCGCAACGATGATCTGTTGCAATTGCTTGAATGTATAGAGTCATTCAAAAACGAAGTCAAGAGAAAAATCGGAAGTCATCAAGAGGTTCATGCCC
>CAZBCQ010000192.1:0-8060 GCA_964490255.1 uncultured Terriglobales bacterium
GGCCCTGTTGCTACGAGGTAGTGGGCGCCACCGTCGCTCCAGAATGCGTTGCCCAGTAATGTGAGCTTTGGAATCAACTCATAGTTCGCGGCGATCTGACCGCCACCACCCACAGTGGTGTGCGTATTGAATGAAGTTGATCCGATGGGCATCACAGAGGCGTGCGCGCCGGTTAACAAACCTGTGACCTCTGCATGGAAGTGTCTAGGTCCGAACTCTGTGTCATACGTGACCTTGGAGAGAATGTCTGGGAACGCATTCGCCGCTCCTATTTGGGCGTTGTTATCAAACTGCGGACCAATGGAGATGAAGCCCGCCGGGAGTGCAACGAAGCCGCCGATGTACTGGTTGGAGCCCTCTATGCCAGCTCCCATCGCCCAATGTTCGTTGGGGTGATAGGCGACCCGGAACTCGGCAGCGCGAGTGTAAGGCACTCCGACACCTAGGTTCTGATCCTCATTGTAGGTAAGCGCCAAATCGACAGGCATTGGGCCAATGCCCCTGCGGTTGGGCGTCAGCCAACTCCACGTTTGTCCGCCCAGGAACTCCCATTCGCTGCGCTCTACGTCCGCGAAGTACAGTCGTAGCCGGTTGGTATGGCCGTTCACGCTTTGATAAACATTAGGAGCGTCGTTGCCGCTGAAATCGGTTTCAAGGTAACCGGTCAGGTGGTTGCCGCCAAAACTGTCTGTCAGCTTCGCGCTCAGACGAGAGTACTGCGCCGTGCTACGGAATTCGGTGATACGTCCCTGGGGTATGTTGTTGTACGGTATTGCGGCGAAGCCCGTTGCGATGTTATTCCCGGTGTTCGTAGTACGAAAAATGTTCTCGAAATCGACGAACCCGCCGAGCGCCAACTCTGCACCTGAGACCTTGAAACGGCCGATCGGCTCCTCTTGTGATTTTGCTTTTTCTTGTGCTTCCTTAGCTGCTGGCTGCTGCTCCGTATTTACAGCTCCAGATGCGATCTCTGGTTGAAGTGCAAAGGACGTGGCGCGAGGCGCAGTTCCCTCGCCCTGAGTTGGTAATGACTCATTCGCAACGGACATTGCGGCGGGGGTCTTGGACGGCCCCTTTAATGTTTCAATCTCCTGCTGTTGCGCGGCCAGCTGCTTCTGCATTTGAGCGATGGTTTGCCGCAGAGACGCTACTTGACTTGCTAGATCCGAAGGGGCGGAGGCAGGAGGTGCGGCCTGTGCCAAGGCGAGATCCGATGCAAGCAGCAACACGCAGAACAAGCGAATTTCTATCATGATGCCTCCAGCCTCCGGATTGTCTGTGCCTGGCGTTACCCATCAGGGCCTTTGTCGAATATTTGCCTCTACCGTGTCCACAACCTCGTCGATGTGCCCTGAAAGCGCGAGCTTCATCATGGCAACGCCAAAGCCCTTCACCTGTTCCGCACTGATGTGGGGTGGCATTGAGAGCGCGTTCGGGTCGGTTACAGCGTCGATCAGGACCGGGCCGGAATGCTCAAGCGCTTTCTTGATCCCCGAGCGCACATCCCCAGGATCTTCGATCCTGATCCCCATGATGCCCATGGCTTCGGCGAGCTTCGCGAAATTCGGGTTCTTCAGATCTGTTCCCCAGTCGGGCAGGCCGTTGACTTCCATCTCGAGCTTCACCATGGCAAGAGCACTGTTGTCGAAAACGACCACCTTGATGGGCAAATCGTGTTGAATGATGGTCAATAGGTCACCCATCATCATGGCCAGGCCGCCGTCCCCCGACATTGAGATCACTTGCCGTCCCGGAAAAGCGCATTGAGCACCAATGGCCTGCGGCAAAGCATTGGCCATGGATCCGTGCATGAACGAGCCGATCAGCCGCCGGTTTCTGGTCGCGTGGATGTAACGTGAGGACCAGACATTGCACATTCCGGTATCGGCGGTGAAGATCGCGTCATCATGCGCGACCTCGTCTAAGGCTGCGGCGACGGGTTCAGGATGCATGGGCTTGCGCTTGCTCATGTGGTCCACGTACACGTTTAGCTTCTGGAGCGCACGTTGATATTTCTTCAACATCTCATCGAGAAACGACCGATCCTTCTTAGTGTCGAGCATCGGCAAGAGCGCCTCGATCGTCTCCCGTGCGTCACCTACAAGTGCAAGGTCCACCTTACTGCGTCGGCCGAGCTGTTCCACATTGATGTCTATCTGGACGATCGCAGGCTTTGTTGGCAAGAATTGGTCATAGGGGAAGTTTGTTCCGAGAAGAACAAGAACGTCGCACTCGTGCATCGCTTCATATGCCGACCCGAAGCCCAGCAGACCACTCATTCCGACCTCGAAAGGATTGTCGTAGGCCAAAAACGGCTTGCCCCGATAGGCGTAGCCGACTGGCGCCTTCAGTTTGTCTGCGAGCGCGACCACCTCATCGTGGGCGTTAGCACAACCGAATCCGCAGAAAAGCACAACGCGATGGGCCGAATTCAAGAAATGCGCTAGTCGTGTAATGTCCTTCTCGGACGGACGCACCGCAGGACGGGACGTGAGCGTCGAGTGATGAGCGCCGTTGGTGGGCATGTTCATGCCGGCGACATCTCCCGGCAGCACAATGACACCTACGCCACCTTTTCCGATGGCGCTCTGCATTGCAATATGCAGAACACGCGTCATCTGCTCGGGATTGGAGATCAATTCACAGTAGTGGCTGCACTCCTTGAAAAGGATCTCCGGATGAGTTTCCTGAAAGAATCCTGTGCCGATCTCGCGCGTGGGGATGTGCGAGGCGATCGCGAGCACCGGAGCCATGCTGCGATGGCAATCAAACAGACCATTGATCAAATGCA
Source organism: uncultured Terriglobales bacterium (assembly GCA_964490255.1). Classification (GTDB taxonomy): domain Bacteria; phylum Acidobacteriota; class Terriglobia; order Terriglobales; family Acidobacteriaceae; genus JAJPJE01. The sequence goes on from CAZBCQ010000192.1 coordinate 2,792, forward strand.
GGTTGCCCGGCCCGCAACTGCCCGCGCACGCAGCGAGCTTTCCGGTTAATTGAGCTTCGGCGCCAGCGGCAAATGCGCCGGCCTCTTCATTCCGTACATGAATGAACTTGAGCTTCCCTGATCGGCGTAGGGCATCGGTAACCGGGTTAAGGCTGTCGCCGACGATCCCGTAAATACGTTCGACGCCTGCTTCCTCTAACTTGCTTATGAGTTCGTCAGCAACTAGGTGCGCCATAAACTTGTTCCTCCTACCGTTCTCGAGTTCAATCGTTTGCCGCATCCGCGACCAGACTTGCTCTAACGAGAGGTCGCGAGCGGAATCAACTGCGGGCTGATGCTGCGTGAGTCGCGGGGCCCGTCTCCCGAAGGAAAGTGCTCACGATGGCGGCTGCTATACAGCATGCAATCCAAAACCAGATCGTCTGCTGGAAATGAGCCACATGGTTGGTCGTCGTCTCCAGGCTCTTTGCGAACAGTTTTGCAAAGTACGGCCCCATCGCTGCTGTGATGCCAAACACCAAAAAGTTGATTGCCCCCGTAGCGCTGCCTTTTACCTCGTCGGGGTTGACCTCTTTGATCACGCTGTACGGAATCATCGCCGCGCCGGAAGCGACGCCGAAGATGAACATTCCGAAGATAAGGGGTATCAACGGTCGCTCTGGCACCGTCGTTAAGGCGGTAAGCGCCATGATGACAGCGCCTCCGGCAATGATTGGTTTTCTGCGTCCGATTCGGTCGGATATCCAGCCCATCAACGGGCAGCCGACTACCCAGCCCAGCGGTATCATCGAGGCGGTGACGACAGCACTTGCATGAGTAAAGTGCACGTCCTTTTCGAAGATCGGAACCGCCCAGATCATGGCGCCGATGGTCGTCGGAGCGAAGAGCAGTCCGGCAACGAGTCCACAAAGATAGGATTGCGGGTTTGAGAACACGACCTTGTAGGGCCGGAGCAATTCAGAAAAGCCACCGCCCGCTAGATTCGGGTTCAACTGCTCGCGTGGCGTTGCGACATAGAGAAGGACCGCGTTGATCAGACAGAGCGCTCCCATGCCGAGCCAAAATACCCTCACACCCAGGCCACGCTCGATCATGGGTGCAACGGCAAACTGTCCGGCCGCGCCACCGAGCATGCCAAGACACTGAGTCGCGCCGATCGCGGTCGCCAAGCGGCTCGGAGGAAATCCGCGTGAAGCTAAGTAAACGGCGCCGGTAAACGCAAATGCAGATCCAACACCTTGGAGCAGGCGGCCCACATCAGCGGCCATTACCGAAGAAAGGCTGAACAACAAACATCCAGCCCCGAGAATTGCGGCACCTATCGGTACGGGCCGCTTTGCGCCCAGGTGGTCGAGAGCCGCTCCTGCGACCAAACTCGTAATCGAATAAGTGTAGTAATAAAGGACAAGAATCGAACCTACGCCCAGGGCTGTTGTACGGAACGCTGCGGCGAGTTGCGGGATCATCACCGAAGGTGAGGACCGCACCGCATATTCCAGGAAGTAGAAAATAAGCGCGAACATCCAGGCGACGACAAATCCTCGGGAACTAGCTCGGTCCTGTTCCTTCCCAGGGACATTAGGGACAATCTGGAGTGGTCGAGTGGGTGCATTCGAAGAGGGACGCGGATTGGGTTGCATTGAGCAGCTCCTGATTCTTGAGGCCGCTGGCTGCATGCGCAACGTACTTGCCAGTCAAGGGATCACTTCGAGGTGCCCTCGATCCTGTTTGACGGGGAGGGAAAGCGTCGCGCTCAAAATCGGCGAACTAAGATAGACGGTGTTTACAGGACTTCAGTGCTTGATGTTTGGTCGTGCTGACGCGGTTGCCTCATAAACAGTCCGTGTACTCGAGGAGGCGATTCGTCCTGATAAACGGTGCGCAATCGCAAGCAGTTATTTCAGAGTGCAAGACGGCTTTGCGTTCCAGTTGCCTCAAAACAATTCACAGCATTCGTCAGTCCGAAGGCAGATAACCGTGATGCTCTAGAAAAAACGTACCTTAGGTGTTGAACACAGTTTTGGAGGATTAAATATGGTGCCAACCGGTTTCCACATGCGCAGTTTCTTGGCACGGGTGTTTGAAGTCGTTTGGACCGGTACGACTTTCGTGTTCTTCAAGGTGAGAGACTTCAATGGGTTGATGCCCATGAAGGCCTGCATCGATCGGACTCGTCCACAGGAGGTTCTACAGGCTTCCGGATCGAGTCCTTTCTGCCTTATCGTCTTTTCATCCATTCCTCTGCGCGCAACCGGTTCACGACGGAGTTATCGACTTGTGAAGACTGGCGCCCCTGCGCCGCAGATGGAAGATCAACGCCGAAACATCCATTACAGCAAGCCATCAGGTCGATAAGCACTTCAGATCACTGCCGGTCTCGTGCAGCTTTCGGGCGGAAACAGGCCCGGCGAGCGACTCGCAAATGCCAGCATCTCCGCTTACCTCATTTTTGATGGCTCATAGCTGGACAACCATTGCCCGACAGTCGCATTCGATTTGTATGGGCGATGGGTTGCACTCCGCGCCCGGCAGACATCAGGAAATCAGTTGCCAACGATATTCCGACTCTTGCCGCAAAGAGCTGTCGCAACCGGCGCGATGATCGCTGTCATTTTATACAACTCCGCTCTTCTCGGGGTCTTCGGTCTGCCGATGGCGATTGCTTCGCTGATCTTCGGAATTGTATTCGTCGTGCTGTTCATCGTCAGAACTCGAACGCAAGACGAACCGGTACGGCGAACATGAGCTCCGAAATTCTCGCGCGCATCCAGTTTGCCTTTACGGTGAGCTTTCACATCATCTTTCCGACGATGTCGATCGGCCTCGCCATGTTTCTCGCCATCACGGAAGGCATGTGGCTGTGGACGAAAGATGAGTTGTACATGCAGATCTACCGATTCTGGCTGACTATTTTCGCGATGGCCTTCGGGGTCGGCGTCGTTACTGGAATCGTCCTCTCATTCGAATTCGGCCTCGGCTTTGCGCGTTTCGCCCAAACCGCTGGGCCAGCTATCGGACCCCTGATCGCGCTCGAAGTCCTCACTTCCTTTTTTCTTGAAGCGGGTTTTCTTGGAATCATGCTGTTCGGGCTCAATCGCGTAGGAAAACGGCTTCATTGGTTCGCCACTTGTATGGTCGCTCTGGGAACGGTGTTCTCGGCCTCGTGGATTCTTTCCGCAAACAGCTGGATGCAGACGCCAGACGGATACCGGTTTGAGAATGGCCGACTCGTTGTTACCGATTGGATGCGGGTCATTGTCAACCCGTCGTGGCCGTTTCGCCTGCCGCACATGCTCACCGCCGCTTACTTAACGGCGAGCTTCATGGTGGCGGGAGTAGGAGCCTATTACCTGTTAAAGGGAAGGCATATCCAGTTCGCCAAACGAACAGTTTCGTGTGGTCTTGCGTTCGCGTCGGTTCTCATCATTTGCCAGACCTTTATCGGAGACATTCTCTACGGAACGATGTTGAAGTACCAACCAGCGAAGATGCAAGCCGCGGAAGGCTTTTGGGAGAAGGAGTCCGTGTCGCCCGCCCCCTATTATGTGGCGGTTATTCCGAACCAGAGCGAGCAGAGGAACTCCGTGGCGATCGGAATTCCTTACCTTGGCAGCGTCTGGCTGACTCATTCGCTCAAGGGCCGGGTGGAAGGATTGAAAAACACTCCGACGGAAAATCAGCCGAGGATGGCGTGGGTCTTTTGGGCATTTCGGATCATGTATTTCATCGCGCTGACGATGTTCGCAACAGCCGCCTATTCGCTTTGGCTGCGCTTGCGTGGACGTCTTTTCACCACGCGCTGGTTCCTGAGATTCCTTGTTTTCATGACCCCTGCCGGAATATTTGCGACGCTTGCTGGCTGGTATGTGGCGGAGACCGGGCGTCAGCCCTGGGTGATCTATGGCGTGCTCCACACGCGAGATGCGGTTTCCCCAGTGCCCGCGAGTGTACTTCTCAGTTCATTGATCGCCTTCGTCCTCGTTTATTCAGTATTTATATCCGCCTTTCTCTTCTTTGTTTTTCGTACAATTCGGAAAGGTCCGCTCGAATCAACCGCGCAAGCGGGCGCATCAGGCTCACTTAAGAATGCCTTCAGGCCGCACGTCCTCGATCACCCGGAAATTTCTTCGACGGTCCGGGCAGGAAGGTCCCAATGATCCTGCCCGTGTTGTCGGCCTCCTATGCCGTACTTGCCCTGACCCTCTACGTGATGCTCGATGGGTTCGATCTCGGGGTGGGAATGCTGCTTCTATTTCAACGCGACCAGGCCTCCCGCAATCATATGGTCGATTCGATTACCCCGACCTGGGATGGAAACGAGACGTGGCTCATCCTTGCAGGTGTCACTCTCCTGGCAGGATTTCCGCTAGCTTACGGAATCCTGATGCCCGCTCTGTATGTCCCGCTGATTGTGATGCTCCTGTCTTTGGGATTCCGCGGAGTGTCTTTTGAATTTCGCGTACAGACAAAAAGCCTGCGCCCGCACTGGGATCGCGCCTTTGCCATCGGATCGTTACTCGCAGCATTGATGCAAGGAATGGTAGTTGGCACTCTGCTGCAAGGAGTGGCCGTGCAAGGCACTCGATACTCCGGCGGCCCTTTCGAATTTCTGCATCCGCTGCCGCTGATCTGCGCTGTCGGGCTGGCGATTAGCTACATGGTTCTAGGCGCTGGATGGCTCCATCGGAAGGGTAACACGCAGATTCAGAACTTCGCGCGGCGTTTCCTTCGTTGGCTTGTGCCGGCTCAACTCTTCGTAACCCTTGTAGCCGTGATCTACGCCGTGGCCTCCGTCGCCGAATTGCGGGAGGCTGTCTTTCGTCACAGGACAACCTTTCTAGTGATTGGAAGCGTGGGCGCACTAATAACCGTCTTGATCTTGCCAAGCCTCAGGACCCGGGTAGAGTCTCTGCCGTTCCTTTTGGGATTGGCTTCGTTTCTTGTGGCTATCGCAGCTCTCGGAGGCATAGTTTTTCCGTACATCGTCCCGTTCAACCTCACGGTTTGGGATGCTGCTGCATCGCGTCTCAGTCAGCTCTTCGTTTTAGTTGGCGGCTGCATCGTTACCCCGGTCGTGATTACCTACTCATTGTTCGCTTACTGGATTTTCCGCGGTAAAACACCTGACCAGGGTTGGGAATGATGACTGATCGTGCCCGCCGTTGGATTTGGTTTGGCGCACTCTACGCGGTAGGGCTGCTGGCATTCTTGCTGTTGGCCGGCACTGAGCGCCTGCTGCTTGGCTGGTTGATGCATCGTTGACTCACAA
>CAZBCQ010000193.1:0-8053 GCA_964490255.1 uncultured Terriglobales bacterium
AGTCCGATTCGCAGTGCAAATCCACATTCGCATTCAGACTCGAAATACGGGACCGGGCCACTCTTGGGCGGAGCGGAGGAGCGCAAAACGGCAACACGCCTTTTGCATACCGGACACGTATAGCCGACGCAGGTGATTTGGTCTGGCAGAGTGCCTCCTGAGGGATGTGCAAAAGTTAACCCGATTTGGATCTCATGTCTATAAGTAAAACGATTTATTTGACTGTGGCCGTAAGTCCTTACCTTGTAAAATCAGGGACGTCGTAATCGTGAGTTCACGCTCTGAGCTAAACCTAATTCGGCGAAGTATTTACGGCGTCCGTGACATTCGACGGCGAATCAGAGAACGATCTCCCAGGTTCGTACGCGAATTTCTCGTACTTCTTTCCGACTCTTCGAATCGCGTCATGCCATCCATCATCCCATGTGATCTGGGCTTCTTCGCCGGACGCGATCCACGTTCCGTGGCTCGCGCCAATCGACTTAGTTGCGTTCCCGTGATTGTCCAGTGTGATGTAGAACGTCTCCCCGTGTTCGCCAGTCTCAACCTTCCACTTGCCCCGGAAGCGGCCAGGATACTCGTCATTCGCGCTGGAGGAGTTGAATTCGAGATGCGCAATGTCTGCCGCTGAGAAAGTCTGCTGGTGTCCATCCTTGAACGTGATCACCAGAGACTTCGCTCCCGGCGGCGGCGTGACTGTATTCTTTTGCGCGAAAGCAAAGATGGACAACAGCGAGAGCAACACACAGATAAGTACCGTTCGCATGATTTCCCTCCGAGCGTGAATGCGAATGAATCCCCCGAATCATATACGAAGGATCAAACCGTCTTAGTTCCATATGGGGAGAAGAAACCACCTCGCAGATTCCTTACAGAAACCAGTCAGCCAACGGCACCTCAATCGGTGCTGTACGTGATCTCAAACCGGCGCATCCGGAAACAGGCGAACACAAGCACCGCTGCGGACAGAGACAGGAGACCAAGCACGGCTACCACAGCAGGAACTGGCGTCGCGACTACCATGAACAGCGCCATTAGGCCCTGAACGGGCAGTTGTACCGGACACAGATTCTTCAGGTAGAAAACAACGCTCAGTTTCTGGAGGACAGAAGGCATGATCGGCCCAATGGACTCCCAAACCATCACCACCAAGCCCGGAATGATGGGATTGCGAAATACGAGGCTGAGGGCAAGAAATACAGCGCCATAACCGATGCACGCCAGCGCGGTCACCAGCAAATACATCCAGAGGTGCCGCAAACCGGGCCCATTGAAGACAAAATCGGAGCCGAGCGGACCGAAGCGCGCATAGATCAGCGCAAAGCAACTGAAGACGGCCGTTTCGAACAGAAGAAATGCAGTCAGGGCACCGGACAGGAATTTGCCGATCACCAGCACTTCCCGGCGTACTGGTACCAGAAACTGGTAGTGCAGGCTCTTCTCCGCGACCTCGCCGCGGAAGAGCCAGGTGAAAATGCCCATACAGGCAAAGAAGATTCCGAGGCTCATGTAGTAGATCTGGAAAATGCCCGCGAGGACCTTCGTGTCTTCGTCGAGGTAGGCTCCCGACCTCTGGCTGGAATCGATAATGGCGTGCGCGCCCACGAGCACCACCGGCGCAAACGCCATCAGGTAGACCCACCAGGCGCGTCGCGAGAACAGGCCTCTGCGCAGATCGATGCGCGCGATCGTGAGCGCCTGATTGGTCCAGATACGCCAGGGCTGCTCTGAAATCCATGCTTGTGCGTTTGCGATCGGGCTCATGCGTTGCTCCCGTCAGAACCGATCAGATACTGATAGATAGAATTGACATCGTCATCAGCGGGAGCGACGGCTTCGACTTCAACGACGCCCTCCGCGGCGACGCGGTTCAGCAACAAATAAAACTGTTCGGCGTCGCGCGTTCGAACGAGCAACCCATGTCCGTCGGTATTGATCTTCGCCTCGACAACGTGATCGAGTGCGAATACTTGCGAGGCCAGTTTCGACGGATTCGAGCAGCGCACCAGGATCTGCATCGGATGGTCTTTGACTTCCCGGCGAACGTCGTGGATCTGCCCTTCCGCGACGACGTAGCCGTTACTCATCAGCACCACGCGATCAGAAATGCGATCCACCTCTTCCAGAATGTGGCTGGAGATAATTACATGCATTCCATGCTGACCAAGCGCCTGGAACAGCGTGATCGTCTCGGCACGGGCCATGGGATCAAGGCCATTCAACGGCTCATCGAGCACGACGACGGTTGGATGATGGCTGATTGCCTGCGCGAGTCGAATGCGCTGGCGCATGCCTTTACTGTAGCCCGCGACTTTGCGGCCGGCGGCTCTCATCATGCCGACGCGGTCGATGGCTTCCTTCGTAAATTGATCGGCGCGCGTCTGATCGAGGCCATGCAAACGCAACGGCCAATAAATGAATTCGTATCCGGTAACGCCGCGCGGGAAGGAATCGAACTGAGTGCAATAACCGACGGCCCGGAAGAGATGTTCTGGATCGTCGGCTGTCATGCCGAGTACGCTGATCTGTCCGCGCGAAGGACGAATCAGTCCGGTCATCAAGTTCATCAGCGTTGTTTTGCCGGAACCATTCGGGCCAACCAAACTCGTAATGCCTGGATCCAGGGCGAGGTTCACACGATTCACACCCAGCACTTCGCCGTAGAACTTGGAGACGTTCTCAAAGACGATGCGCTTATCAGAGGTGTTCATCCGCGCACCACCTCTCGCGCACGCAGGCGCTTGTTCAACAGCAGCAGCGATGCCATGCAGACGCCAATCAGTACCACCCACGCCGCGACCAGCGGGAGCTGTTCGTTGGAGAAGGGACCGTGCGTTTGCATTGGCGCGTCCAGCATGCTCGTGACGATCATTTCCAGAAGATACGGAAGGTTGAGCACGCGTCCCCAGGACGTGCGCATGACTCCGTTAATCGCTTCACCAAATCCCGGCGGAAGCACAAACAGGCCAAACGTCACCGCTGTAGCCACAATGCGCCACTTCACCCAGGCCGAGGTAGCGAGCGAAATCAATGTCAGCACCGCAATCCACAAGAAGCTCGCCAGAACAATCGCGGGCACGAATGAGATGTGCGACCAGCCCCATCTTCCGCCTGCGAGGCTTGCCTGTAGCGCAAACAGCAGCAATCCTGGAATCCAGGTGACGCAGGAAAGAATAGCCACCAGCACCGCCGCTTTGCCAGCAACGTATTCAGCGCGATTCAGCGGCCGGCTTAAATAGAGCGGCAGCGCGCCATTCGACAAATCGCTCGCAACCAGCAGCGGACCCGCCCAGCAGGTGAGGAACAAGCTCATCCAGGCCTGTCCCAGTAGAACTTTGGCGAAGAACGCTCCGTCGACGTTCAATATCGATTGATTTCCCATCCGCAGCGCCAATTGCGCGGTCACACTGTTACTCACGTAAATGAAAGCCGCTGAGATCAGCACGGGCAGCAGGGTGATCATCATGAACCAAGAGAACGCTCGGGAGGAGAACAGTTGCGACAGCGAATAGCGCGTCAATACCTGGAAGCGCCAGCGCTCGGCAGTAATCGGCCCGCTGTAAGAGCGGTATGCTCGTTTATAAACCGCCATGGGCCGCTCCTGTCTGTTCCATCGCATTCAGGAAGATGTCTTCCAGCGAGTCGCGCCGATGATTCATCTTACGAATCTGGATTGCCTGCTGCTCAGCGATGCGATACACCTCACGAATCTCGATCTTGTCAGGCATAACGACTTTCATCCGGCCATTGTTGAACACCGCGCACTCGCAGCCTAGTTGCTGCAGGGCCGAGCTAAACGCGCCGTTTGCGCCAATCGTTTCAAGCTCGAGAAACTTCCGGTTCGCGCGCCGCTCTTCTTCGAGGTTGCACAGCGCAGCGACACGACCGTTGCGAAGAATCAAGACTTCCTCGCAGGTCTCCTCTACGTCGCGCAGCAAGTGCGAAGAAATGATCAGGCGCATATCGCTGGCATCGCGAATCTCACGGACGAGTTGAATCATTCGTTGCCGCGCCGGCGGATCGAGCCCGTTCGTCGGCTCGTCCATGATCAGCAGCTTCGGTCCGTGCGCAATCGCCTGCGCCAGTTTCGCCAGTTGCTTCATTCCCAGCGAATACGTGCCAAGCTTCCGATAGCGCACCTCGCCTAGTCCGACGTAAAAGAACGCTTCGTGAGCGCGCTCCATCGCCTGTTCGGACGGAAGGCCCGAGATTTCAGCCATGTACCGAACAAAATGCAAGCCGGTCATGTCGGCGATGAAGGCGTCGCTCTCCGGCATGTAGCCAACCTGGGCTCGCAACTTGCGCGCGTCCTGGCGAATGTCCATACCGAGCACGCGCGCTGTACCACGAGTGGGCTCGTGAAACCCCAACAGCGTATTGATCAGGGTCGACTTCCCTGCTCCGTTCGGCCCAAGCAGACCGATGGCGCGCCCATTGAGCGCGCCACGAAGTCCGTCGAGAATGGTTCTGCCGCCGAGTTGAACGTGCAGATCGTCGAGTTCAAATGTTGCCGTCATCTGTGGTTATGTACGTTTGCGATCAGTGAGTAGTTCCATGCGCTTCCGGACCACCCAACAGCTTAATCAGAGCCAGGCTATTGAAATCAAGCCCTGGGAAGCGGCTGTTGCTGGCTACCTCGATGCGATCCTGATCGCCATAGGCGCAGATCACACTCGGCTTCGATCCCGCAGCCAGCTGCTGAAACAACTGCAACTGCTGACTGTTGAGCTGCGATGACAAGGGCTGCAAAATCGGACTGAGGTTCTGATACAGCAAGCCGGAGAAGTTCGCGTGCTCATCCTTCGGCAACAGTGTCCGGAACGTTTGCGAACGTGCGAGCGTGTCGCCATTGGCGTGCGTCTGCAGTGCCTGCATCACCAAGGCCCGAGAAGGCGCCGCGATAATGAAGCCATCAGCGAACGTGTAGTCCATTTCCTTATTGAAGCCGGCATCAGCTGATTGCAACCGGTAGAACGTACGCCCGCCGACGGTTTCCTGTTCCAGTGTTACAACGGAATGGCCGTGCTCCGCAGCGTGGCGATTCATGACGTTGACCAGTTGCTGCAAGGAATTCTGCAACCTCGGTGCATCGTAGACCTCGGCCACAACCTTCCAGGAAGGAGTTGGCAGCACGGGGCCATCCAGCGCGATCGTGACATCCCCACCGAGTGTGGCTGCGATATCGTCGCGCAGTTTCAGGTTCAGTTCCTGCTCCGCTTCGGCAAGGTGCTGCTGTGCCTGCGGATCACCGCCCGTCATGCCGATGATGTCGTCATAAATCGCGGAGGGATTTTTGGAGATCAATGATACTGCTATGCCTGCATTCGCCGAAACATACTCCAGCGAGCGCATGGGAGCAGGAGCGGCAAGCCAGGACGCAACGCCGCGGCGTTCGTTAGCAAACTCCAGCACAGCGCGATTGTCCGGCTGATTGTTGATGTTCCGATGCTCCATCACCAGATAGCGCATGTCGTGCAGACCACTCGCATCCATCGCGGCCTGGTGCTGCGGGGAAGAGACTCCGTTCGCCGTATGGCTTTCCTGCGAGAGTTGCTGCAGGTCGGCGGCCAGCAAGAACCCGGCTCCACGACCGTATGCAGACACGATTCTCGTACCCAGTTCTGTGCTCGGGAAACCCGAAGCTCCGGCATCGAGTTGCGCGTTCATGTGCAGCAACGTGCTCGCGCTCGTGCTCATCACCATCATTCCCGGACGCACCAGAACCAACAGGTCATGAGACTGCGCAGTAGCCTGCGACAACTGCTGTGGCTCCAGTACCTGGAGATGCGTTTGCCCCTTTACATCGGTGCAGAGTTTGGCGAAGTCGGTCTGCAGGAATTCCTTCAGGCCGGAACTCTTAACCGCAGCCAATACCACTGGCCCCGAGTTTGGACCGAAATCCTGCGGATCGGAGGTCACCACGATTTCATCGCCAAGATACTGGCTCAGCGCCTGCAGTTCAGCGATCACCTTATCGATAGATGGGCCCTGCTTGCTCTTATTCTGCTGAGCCCACCATTGCTGCAAAACGGGGCTCTGCTGCAACTGCTGTTGGAAAATCTGATTAGCCTCTCCAAGCGTCGATCCGAGATTCGGAATGCTCAGGAAGAAGGTCGTGTTCTTCGGTAGCAATGGAACGATCTGGCTGTCGTAGCGCGGCGGAGGAGCGGGAATCTGCTCCAGCTTGTTTCGCAGTTTTGCGAACTCGGCCAACAACGCTAGATGTTGATCGGCATTCTGGCTCCACGCAATCTCCTGCTGGATCGGCACTTGCGAAATGCTCGGGCTCGTGGTGACCTGATCGCCCGGATGAAGTACCGACTCACCTGCTTGTTGCGCAACCAGCACCTGGCCTTCAATGACAGACACACGCGAGCCCTTCGTGCCGGAGTTTACGGAGAACACCGTTCCGGTTACCGAGACGCGGCAGTCCGGAGTCATGACATACAGATGTCCGGTCTTGCGCTTCGCCGCCTGGACAATGATGTCGCCCTGGCCCAGTCGGATCGTCGTATTCCGGCGCGTGGCACCGACCGAAACCTCGGCGCGGCGATTCATCTCTACTACCGATCCATCGAGCAGTCGCAGGAAAGCATGCGAGCCGGCCGAAGTTCGAACCAGCTGTCCTTCGCCAACGTATTCGCCCGGTTTCAGTTCGCGTTCACCGCGGTCTGAAATGGCATACACAGCGCCTTCCGCTGACATCAACTGCGCGCGCTCGCCCGCCGTAGATCCGTAGTAGCGGTTGTAGGTGAAATAGCTCGCGAGTCCTGCCACCAGCACCAGCGCTGCCATCGCGAACTGTGGCAGACCGAAGTTCCATGAACCGCGTGCTGGGGCGGTCGGCTTCCATGTAAGAACGGTTTCCTCGGCGTCACGCTGACCATACGCATGCTGACGGCATACGGCGCATTCGTGCAGGTGGTTCTTCACCACCAGCGCTCGGTTGTCGGTAAGCTTTTTGTCGAAGTAAGCAGGTAATAAGGCGCGAATATCTTCACAACCGTGGATAGTCTGGATAGCCGGCGCTTTTGTGGCCGCGGCCTCCTGGATGTCCACCCACACACGTTCTGCAATCAGCTCCACATCTTTTTCTTCGAGCTGCTGGCCACGCATCTCGGCGATCAACTGATCCAGATCGACTTTGCTACGATCCGACGGATTCATACTCTCCCCCTCATTAGTCCTCGAAGATCTTTCTTCAATCGCGCTCGCGTGCGATGTAGCGTAACCGCCACTACGGCCTGCGACGTCTTCATCACCTTGGCGATCTCGCGATTGTCGTAGTCCTCGATGTACCGGAGCACAAACATCTCCGCCGTCCGCGGGTGGAGCCTGGCCAGGGCTCTCCGCAGGAGCTCGCGGGTTTCAGATGCGTGTTGCATCCGGTCGGGCGAAAGCGAAGGGTTCTTGGAGTGGAGCTCGCCGGCATCTTCGAGCGTCGAGAACTGCGAATCTCGCCGCGCGCGTAGCAGATCGAGCGCCGCATTTACGGCCGTACGGTGCAGATAAGCGCCCATGTTCTGGACGCCGCTGAGGTCAACTTCTCCGCGCGCCAGGCGAAGGAATACCGACTGGGCCACATCCTCGGCATCCGCGAGGCTGCCAGTGATGCGATAGGCAGTACTGATCACCCGGTGATGATGGTCCCGAAATAATGCTTCGAGTTCACCCGCGGCACGTTTGACGATCACTTGCGTTTCCGGTACGGCTGCCAAGCTTCCCTCCTCAGCTCGCCTCACCTGTATGACGTTCTTAGGGTGGAGTTATTAACAGCTGAGAAGATTTACGGATTTTAGGTCCGGGAAGTTCGGAGAGGAAGTGTTCTTAGTTGTGCCAAGCGGAACGAGAGTGCCGGGCACTTCCCATTTGGCGGCGTTTTTTGGGTGCGAGCACAGGTTGCAGTAAGCTGGTCAGCGACCATGATCACTCAGTCAACCAGTTTGACCATAAAGGAGGCCTCTGCGGAGATTCGAAGGGGCCAGCTTTCCCCGGTCGAACTGACGCGCTCATGTCTTCTACAGATTGAGCAACTCAATCCGTTGCTCAATGC
>CAZBCQ010000194.1:0-7872 GCA_964490255.1 uncultured Terriglobales bacterium
GAAGCCCCGTGCAGACGGGGCTTTTGCTTTTAGTGGGGCGATGAGGAATCGGGTGGCATTGAGGGCGTCATCTGGTTTGCTCCGCCATAAGTGCTTCCGGACTGTGAGCTGCTCGAACTGCCGAAGGTAGAACCTCCCAAGCTTGAGCCCCCCAGACTTGAATTTCCGAACGATGATCCTCCGAATGAGGATCCCGGCTGCTGCGTTCCAGATTGTCCCTGCTGCGCGACCTGTCCCTGCCCAGCGAATCCGAGCGGAGGTTTGGTACTGTACGGACCGCTAATCAGACCACCGCGATCCATCGTTGGATCGTAGATGAATTTCCAATCCTTGTAGTGATCCTTGTCATCGAAGCGATGGATCGATTGCTTCGGGCTCAAGCTCGCAACCCCGAGGATCCCGCCTCCTCCGAAGGCGCTGGAAGCGCCTGTCGTCGAGGTGCCGAATCCACCGGGAGAAGATCCGGAACCCGAAGACCCGAAGCCTGACGGCCCGCTGCTCGAAGAGGATCCCGTAGTCTGAACGTTACTGCTATTTGAAGAGTCGGTTGTACCAGAAGCGGTTGTTGAACCGGAGCCACCGGCGTTTGTTCCTCCTGATCCAGAGTCGCCGGCGGTGCTTGCCGTCGTGGTCGGTGCCGAATTGTTGGAGGCGGCCGATGAGTTCGAGGACTGCCCAAACGAGGACTGCCCGAAGCTTGAACCCCGTCCGAAGCTAGAACTGCTCTGTCCGAAGCTGGAAGACTGTCCAAAGCTGGACGATTGTCCGAACGAAGATTGTCCGAAACCGGAGTTGGAAGTACCGGTTGTACCCGCAGTAGTGCCGCCCGCGCCCGGCGAGCCGAACTGGTTGCCGCCCATCTGAACGTCGCCGTAATGAAGGAGGCGCCACTCGCCATTGGGAGTCATGGGATCTTTGTACTTCTGCCGGAGAAAGCGAAGGTTGTTCGTGTTTACGAGCTGGTCAATTGTGGTGGGATAGGCTCCAAACTTCTTGTAGTACCTCTTAACGGCGCGCGAGTACTGAACGCCGCGATGAATCATTTCATTCTCGCGTTCGCGTTTGAGCTCTCCAGTAACTGCCGGGGCCAGCGCCAATGCTCCAATGACCATAAAAGCCACGAGCAGGATCAGCACCAGATAGAGGTAGCCGGCTTCGGATGACGCCTCACGACGGTAGCGGAACGATCCAAAGAGCATGACTATCCCTGCGACAGCGGAATGGACTGCGTATTGTTGCTGAGCACGTCCTGGATTTCGATCGAGGTCGGATTGATCCGCAAAATCTTGTAACGGCGGTTCACAATATCGCCTTCGGTAGCAACAAAGACATCATCCCCGTTCGACAGGAAAGCTTTGCGCACCGGGCTGCCGCTGTTATTGGCAAATCCGAAGTAACGAAGATTGATGGGCGGCGGAGGCGGTATCACAGGCGCTGGCGGCGGAGTCTCAACCTGCTTCTTCTTAAAGGGACTATCTACTGGTTTTGGTATCGGTGCCTCCGCCTGATCCTGGAAAATATTCCGGCCCGTACCGGCGTACTCCGTGCTCTCGGCGAGTTCTAAAAGACCAAGTTTCAGGCGAGGATCCAGGCTGGGAGTGGCCGGGCCAGCTGTTTTCGCGTTTTTCTTTTCGGAGTTCTTGAGATGGCCACGACGCTGTGAAGCTGCGACGGACTTGTTAGCAGGTGCTGTGATAGCGGTGCTAGAAGCAAGCGGCGGCGCGGCTGAGGTGGTGGAACCAACACTTGTCCAGATCATCCGCAAAAACAGCAGCACGGCCACTGCGAACAAAGCGGACACGCCGATCACCACTTTTCGGTTGTTGCTGCCCAGCTTCACTTACGCTTGACCTCGCACATACGCTTCCAGCTTTACCGAGAGGTGTACTCCCCCACCTTGCTGCTCATCCAGCCCAATTCCATCCAGAATGAAAAACATCTTGCTGCGCTCGAGCGCATTGAGGAACTTGATGGTGTCCACGTAGCTGCCGCTCAAAGTTGCCTCCACGCTCATCATCTGCACATTAGGCAGCTCGGTTTCCGATAGTTCGTATTTTGCTCCGCCGATGCGCACCCGCTCCGCGGACGCGAGTTTTCCGAGCTCTGCATAAACCGCGGAAGGCTCACTCGCGAGACGAGTCTTATAGAAGTCGTCTATCTGCGCGCGCGCCTGTTCCACGCGGCCCTGAACCGCGGTCGGCGGAATCACCACCCTCATACGAGTCTGCACCTGGCTGCGAATCGAATCGAACTCCGCTTGCTGCGCCTGTCCCGACCGTGAGCTGAAATACAGCGTGGCAGCGGCAGCGAGCAGGCAGACTCCAGCGAGAACGCCGAGGGCGATCTGAAAACGGCGTCGGTTTTCGCGGATGCTACCAGTCACTGTGCACCTCCAGCCTTTGCTTCCAGTGCAGAGCCGCCTTCAGAATTCTCGGGAATGTATTGAGCGCTGACCACGAAGTTCCATAGTTCCGGACCGTTATTCTGCGGTTTTACGGTTTCACTGAGTACTTGTGCGTCGCGGAACGACCGTGACTGCTCCATTTTCCGAACCAGTTCCAACCCGCGATCGCGGGACTGACCGACAACAGCCATCTGCAGAAGAATGTCTCCGTTTTCGATCTTCGGTTCAATCGCTGCTACATGCAGTTGCGGCGGCATCAGCTTTTCAAGTTCGCTGAAGATGTGCGTCCAGGACACGGACTTGCGCTCAATCAGCTCATTGAGAAACGCGGAACGCTGGTGAACGTCGTTGTTTCGCGGTTGCGCCAGAATCGCTACATCATCCGCCTGCTGCTTATCGAGTTTCTGTAGCGTTGCAGTTTCACGAACGATGTCGCGATTCAGCAATTGATACCTGTGCCACGAAGCGAATGCCGTGTAGCAGAGAACAATCGCCAGCAGAGCGAGCGTCCCAAGCGCAATTCCCCAACGCGTATAAAACTGCCGCGCATCTTCATAGGGCTGGGTGGCGAGATTGATGTTAAGTCGCATATCAGGTCTGCTAACTGGCGAGCGCTCCTACTACTCCCGCCATCATCGACCCGGGAGTCGCGGATGAGCCAAGGGTAGCGGACACGAGATTCCGAACGGGCACTCCAGTTTGCGATTGCAACGACTCTCCCGCCTCGTCCGCATCCATTGCTCCACCGATCAGGATGCTTTCCACCCGCATGTTATACGTGTCCTGAAAGAATACCAGCGAGGGAAACACGTCCTCTACGAGTTGCGCGCTGCTCGGAATTGTTCCGTTCGTGTTCTCCAGCGTACGCACCAAAAGCAAGTCGCTTTCCACAACAATGGCAAATGTCGTTGTAAGCGCATCAATTTTGATGACCAGCGTGGGCTCCGGAGAGGTCACGTTTCCCAGGCAGGCCAGCATCGACGGCAATACCACGCCAGGGGCGAGACCGCAGCTGCGAAATACCTCTTCATACTCGGCAAGGACCGTATCCAGAGCGGCCGCCGCGATTACCCGAACGCCGGCACTCGTCTTGCGGACGTCGTACGAGATCGCGGCATGATCCACGTCAAACGGCACCGCTTTCTTCAGGCGAAACCGAACCACTGCCTCAGCGTCAACCTTCTTGTCCGGGAGCGACTCGAAATCTAAGAGGGCTACGCGCACCGCACTGTCAGGGAGAATTGCAACGACGTCCCGGCCACGACCGCCCACCATGTTAATGGCATCACTGATCCCCTGTTGCACCGAAGCCGAGTCCTTCAGGTTCAAGTCCGTGAGACTGGGCGCCAATGCTCCGTCGGGGAGCGTGCGGACGGTGGAAGTCTCAATTGCGCTGCTGGTGTCAGCCGCGCGGGCAGCGATCACGCGTTGCGGCGTCAGCTCGCAAGCGATGCGCGGTCCGAGATTGGTTGTTTTTGCCATGCGTCAGTGTGAATCGTTTCTGTATGAACTTCGGTTATCTGGTGGTCTCGATGAACGTGACCTTGTTGATCTCTTTCAAGGTAGTCGTTCCAGACTTCACCTTTGCCAGGGCAGACTCGCGAAGGAAGTGCATGCCTTCCTCTTTTGCAGCGCGTCGAATCTCCGAACTCGGCTTCCTCGCCAGAATCATTTCGCGCACGCGATCGCTCAAGTCGAGTAGTTCGTGAATGGCCGTGCGGCCACGGAATCCCGTTCCGGAGCACTCGATACAACCTTCTCCTTCGGAGAAGAGGAACGACCCCCACTCGCGCGGATCCAATCCGCTCGATTCGAGTACCTCGGTCGGGTAGCGCACCTGCTTCTTGCATTGCTCGCAGATGATGCGCACGAGTCGCTGGGCCAGAATGCAATTCAGCGCGGAGACAAAGTTGTAAGGCTCCACTCCCATGTTCAGGAAGCGGCCAATGACGTCCACGACGTTATTGGCGTGCACCGTGGTAAACACCAGGTGGCCGGTGAGCGCGGATTGAATGGCGATTTGCGCAGTCTCCGTGTCGCGAATCTCGCCGACCATGATCTTGTCGGGATCGTGTCGCAGAATCGACCGAAGACCACGCGCGAACGTCAGTCCCTTCTTCTCGTTGACTGGGATCTGCGTTACGCCGCGAATCTGATATTCGACCGGATCTTCGATGGTGATGATCTTGTCTTCGTCCGTCTTGATTTCATTCAAACCGGCATACAAGGTGGTTGTCTTGCCGCTGCCGGTTGGCCCCGTAACCAGCACCATCCCGTAAGGTTCCGCGATGTAGCGCCGAAATTTGCGTATGTCATCGTCACTGAAGCCGACCACGTCGAGCGTGAGCTTGTGGAACTTTTCACTCATCGACTCTTTATCAAGCACGCGGAGCACAGCATCTTCACCGTTGATGGACGGCATGATGGAGACGCGGAAATCGATGGAGCGTCCGTTGTAGCGAACTCGGAAGCGGCCGTCTTGCGGCACGCGGCGCTCGGCGATGTCGAGCTCCGACATAACCTTAATACGCGAAATGATGGTCGAGTGATGCTCTTTGGCAATGGGTGACATTGCCGCCTGCAGCACGCCGTCAATGCGGTATTTGATCACCACCGAATCGTCACGGGTTTCGATGTGAATATCGCTGGCGCGTCGCTGCAGCGCGGTAAAGATGGTCGTGTCGACCAGGCGTATGATCGGACTGATGTCGCTCTCGGCAGTCAGCCGCTCGATGGAGATGGTCTCATCGCCATTTTCATCGCCCTCGCGTACCAGGTCGAGCGTGAACGCCTGCGTTGCTTCTTCGAGGACGCGCTGCGACTGTTCCGTTTTCTTCAGAATGTCGCAGATCTGTGATAGCGTCGCGACGCACGTATGAATCCGCTTCCCAAGCAGGATGCTGATTTCGTCAATGCTCATCAGCTGGCTGGGATCGGAGATCGCAATGGCCAGACGACCATCGCGCTCCCCCAGCGGGACAAAGTTGTACCGGAACATGAGGTCGACTGGAATTTTGCGGAACAGTTCCGGCTGAAGATGAGCTTCCCGCAGATCGACAAATTCGCAACGGTAGCGGCGGGCTAACTCGCGCGCGCGCGGTTCTTCATCGCGGCTTGCGATGGCGGACGAGAACACCTCGACGGGGAGATTGCCCCCGTTTCCATTTACAAATAGCGGTTTGTTTTCAGCAGATGCCATTTACTTCTAATTTCTTCCAGCGTTCCAGCCGAGAGATGAACCTTTCGGCTAATGTAAGCTCGATCCCAACGTAAAGATGGGCAGATAAAGCGACAACAGCACAAATGCGACGATGACGCCCATGACGATCAGGATTGCCGGCTCGATCAGCGACATAGCCGCAGTCAGTGCCGTCTGCACGTCTTCTTCATAGAACTCTGCTACCGAGTTCAACATCGCGGGAAGCGCTCCGGTCGATTCGCCGACTTCGATCATCTCCACCGAAAGCTCCGGGAACCGTGCTGTTTCTTCCAGGCTGCTCGACAAAGGACGGCCTTCGCGAACCTTGTGCGATGCGTCCACAATTGAATCTGCCAGCGACCTGCTCTGCATCGACGCACCTGCCGTCTCAAGCGATGGGACCAGCGGCAAGCCACCCGTAAGTAGTGTTCCAAGCATGCGAGAGAAAACGGCTACCTGGTATTTCTGCCAGATCCCACCCAGCACCGGCGTTCGCATCCGAGCACGATCGAGAATGCGAGATCCGCTGTCCGAGTTCTTCCAGCGCCAGAAAGCGACTGCTGCGATTGCAATGACGACTGCGGCGAAAGGACCGATCTTCTGTGCGTTCTGCCCAACAGCAAGCATGAAAACCGTGAGCGCAGGGAGTTGCTTCTCCGTACTGATTGTGGAGTAAAGCTCCCCGAACTTTGGAACTACGTAGGTCATTAAAAAGATGAGCATGCACGTGACCATCACCGTAAGCAGCGCAGGATACACCAGCGAAGCTTTCAGCTTCTTGCGGAACGTCATCGCCATGCGTTGAAAATTGATGTAACGGCTGAGAACCTCTTCGAGATTGCCGCTCTTTTCACCTGCCAGCAGGGTAGTGGGATAGATCTTCGGGAAGGCACCTTGCGCAGCGAACGCGTCAGACAGCAACTCACCGCCCTTTACTCGGTCGCGTACATTTTCGAGCAGGCTCCGGAATTGAGCATTCTTCTGGCGTTTGATGAGCAGATCAAGGGCATTCACGACCGGAAGCCCTGCGCGGATCAGCGTCAGAAACTGCGAGTTGAAAATCACAAATGTGTCGAGCTTGACCTTGCGCCGCGTCGACAGGCTAAGGCCGCTACTTACCAACCGACGTGGCTTAATCGAATAGACGAGGAATCCCTGCTGGGAGTAGCGCTCGCGAATATCGCTGGCCGAGAAGCCGTTCTCGACCTGTTCGAGAACCCGGCCCCGCTCGTCTGCCATCTTGATAGTGAATTCAGCCATTCAATCGCCGTTTGCAGCACGTTCAGTGTATCACTGCAATGTACCTCGTTCGGGCTTCTGCTTTCGCCTGTAACCCTTTCGTAGCATTACAGTTAGTCTCCCAAATCCTGAGCGTCTACCACCTCGACGCCAGGCGGAGGTGAGAAGCGGAAACGCTGCTCGTTCACGCTTACGTTTTCGTGCTGCTCACTGAATTGAAATTCGGTCACCGATCCATCGACTTCATCCATCGAGAGTCGCGCAATCCGATGGTCGGGTGTTATCTCGAGCAGAACCTGTGAAATCCGATCCTGCATCTGGCGAGGCACTCCGCGAAGCACTGCATTTCCAGCGCTGCTCGGCGCTACATCGGGAGCGATGCTGAGTCCATTCAGTTCTTTGTCCAGCTTGGTTTTGCCAAGCAAGAATCGTAGGGGAGAGCGCAGGTCGTCGATCTTGCTCACGGGAGCCTTCTGCACGCGCGATTCGCCAGGTACGTAGAACCATGCGATCTTCCCGTCACTGATGAACAGCTTCTCTCGCGGGGACGTGTATTCCCACCGCATCTTCCCGGGCTTTTTCAGCCATAGAGTTCCTGATTCTTGTCTTTGCATACCTGCGCCGCGGTACGTCTCCGTAAATTGTGTTTGCAACGATTGCAAGTCGTTGTAATGCCGATCTACGCCCTCGGCAATCTGACGTGCGTTGCCGACCTGCGCGTTGACCGGCGCCACAGCGGCCGCAAGTAGAAGCAAAGCCTGCAAAAGCAAAACCTGCAAAAGCAAAACCTTGGTCATTACTCTATTCTGACACTTCGGCCAGCGAGATACGAACGCGGGTCGCGACTACTTTTCGGGAATCAAATTCTTCGACTTCCAGCCCGGAGGCGCTCCCTTGGTTATGAACGGCAGAGCGTCGGGATCTTGCACTTGGATTTTGCCACCAGGAAGTAATTTGTAGGGCTGGCCGGTCGGGTCTAGAGGAATTCCGCGAAGCATTCCAGCGGCGATCAGCTCAGAGAAGCTCGTGG
>CAZBCQ010000195.1:0-2020 GCA_964490255.1 uncultured Terriglobales bacterium
AATGCGAGCGCCTTTAGTATGCTCCTCCGATCGGCTGGTAGTTAGAACTTGTCGTGGTCACCTGCATTTTCTTTGCAGTCGCGTCAAGGACCGATTGCTGCACATAGTTGGTGCCATCGGGCAAGCTGGCCATGTGAAGCGTCAAGGTGACTGTGTCTTTCGGTTCGTCCAGGTAGGTGTTTACGTTCACTGAGCTTATCTTTTTTGCTGCGGTGTTGAACGCAAGGGTCATCTGATCACCGGGAAGCGCATAATCCCTGAACACCAGTTGCGTCATCCCCGTACCGCCGTCCGGAGTCAATGAGACCTTGCCCGTCTGGAATGCCTGTTGCATTCGTTGTGGGTCGGGCGGCACATACATCGCGAGCAGGCCCTTCACCTGACCCATGTAGTCCTTCATTTCTTCCTTCTTTTTCTCAACCATGTGCTGCTTCAACCTCCCGCCGCTAGGGGGTGCAGCTTGCGCACTTATCTGCGTTTTCTGTACTGTCCCGTCAGGCGCGTACCGGCACATTGACTCCGTGGGAGGCTTGGGCTCGCCTTTGAGCGTGAGCTGCGTGGTTTCCATCCATTCGTAGTGGTGGAGTTTCTGTTTGTTTTCTGCAGCCGATTGCTTCACCGCGGCGAACTTCTGTTGCAGCTCTCCGCCTCCTGCTCCGCCACCCATCTGGGCGAGGGCAGGTACGAACGCTGCCAGCACCGCTGCCGCCACGAGCAACTTGCGTTTATTTATGTCATGACGTGAGTTGATGAAGGACAACATTGCATAGCGATCTTCGGTGGTGCGATTCACGTGTGACTCTCCTTCTTGCATCGCGCTCATGTGCATGGCTCAGAATTAGCGCTCATAGTTGAAGCCGATTGGAACCGGCGTCACGGTGCAGCTTGCATTTCGCCACGCCCGGCCCGGTGTTATCGCTCAGCTGACTTGCGTAGCCCGCTCATGACAGCTGCTCTGGAAGGTGTTCCCAATTGATACGGTGAGTCTAGGCGGCGCGAATGTGTCGGCCAACTGGCAGAAATACCAGCGCCGACGCAAGCGTTTAGCTAGTACCCCATTTCGGCCGCGACGCCGGTGACGCGCACTTCTAATAGTTGTCAGTACGCCAACCGGAGCGCACATTGGTAATTTCATGTGGCGCATCCCCAAGTTCGCGCTGGCAGTTGTACTGGGAGTGTTTGAAGTGCAACTCTCAGGCGCTCAGGATCTGGCGCCGCGCGCCTATGTCATTAGTCCCGTTCACTCGAATGCGATCACGCTGACTTGGGCTTTCTACGACGGAGGCGCCAACTTCAACGGCACCGTCCCCATCACCGGCGCAACAGGCAAATACAGCGTTCCTATTTTCAGCTACTACCATTCATTCAGTTTTTTTGGGCGCTCGGCCAATGTCACAGCGTCGCTGCCATATGCATTTGGAAACTTCGAAGGAGATGTTTTTGGGAAACAGAGGTCAATCTATCGCTCGGGACTGCTCGATACGACGCTTCGCTTCTCGGTCAACGTAAAAGGTGGTCCGGCAATGGAACCCGACCAATTCGTACGATGGAAGCAGAAGACTCTTCTCGGGGTGAGTCTCAAGGTCATCATGCCGACGGGTCAGTACAACGGCACGAAGCTGGTCAATTGGGGCATCAATCGCTGGGCTTTCAAGCCGGAGTTCGGATATTCGCAACGATGGGGGCACTGGTTGCTCGACGGATATGCGGGCGCGTGGTTCTACACCACCAACAAGGCATCTTATGCGATTCCGGTTCCCCAGCCACAGACGGAGGAGCCCATCGGTTCTTTCGAAGGACACCTCAGCTACGACTTCGGGCACCGCACCTGGGTTTCCCTCGACGGCAACTTCTGGTGGGGTGGCGTGACCACCCTGAATGGGATCCAGAATCTCGCGACCAAGCAGACCGGTTCGCGACTCGGAGGCACCGCCTCTCTGCGTCTCAGCAAGCACCAGTCCGTCAAAATGAGCTACAGCGACGGCACCTACATCCGGTTCGGCGGGAACTATCAGAATAT
>CAZBCQ010000195.1:2120-6592 GCA_964490255.1 uncultured Terriglobales bacterium
GCACTGCGCAACGTGGCGCTCGGAATCTGAATGAGTCCTCCGAAGGGGCGGTACAGTTCGAGGATCAGGAAGATTGCACCTGCCACAGCTAGAGCGCAGAGGCATAAGGTCGTAATCACCGTGGCGTTTCGAGGAGCGAAGAGTCCAAAGCTGAAAAAGTTGAGGGTCAGCCAGAAAACCAGAATCACCAATAATGGCTTTGAGATCGAGAGTCCCTGCTGTTCGAACATCAGCCAGCGCGTTTGGGCAACATCAGTCAGAAGGGCGACTGCCTGGGATTTGATGGAGCGTTGCATCTCGTTCTGGGGAGAGAGTTTCTCAATTGTCTCGTAGAGCCCCGCCGCGTTAGCCGGCGCGTCTGGCGGATCTTTGTGAAAGCGTTGCTCACGGGGCCATAGCCGTTCGATCATCTGAGAGACAACACTGCGCAATTGATGCCTAGCGTCGTTCGCCTCTGGACCGTAAAACTCGAGGCCTCGATCGAGCAGAAGCATCTTCGCGCCTACGGCGGTCAGTTCGTTGGTTTGTGCGTCGAAGGTACCTTTTGCCGAAGCGACTAGCAACCCGAGAACCAGCGCAGCCATGGTGCCGATGATACCCGCACCGAGATTCACGATCCGTTGCGAGTCCGCACTTTGATGATGCTCCGGAAGACGCGATCGAGAAAAGATGCCCAGCATGGCACCGCCGAAAATGCAGGCAAATACGACCAAGCTGACAAGAATCGAGTTCATGTCCACCTTTGCGAATGCCGGAAAGAGCGCTTGCGTCCCAGCCGTCGTGGCGTCTTCGAGTTCGAGACAAGGAAGTGCTGAGCTTGTGGATGCTGACTCTGTACAACACTCAAGCTATCGGAAGGTGCTGATCCCACCCACTGGCAAAAATGTCAGACTGCTCCAGAAGTTTTGTTTAAGGTCGCGACGCAGGAGCCTGGCTTCGACAACATACCCGCAAATTCCTACAGCACTGACTGCATTCCACCAGCTTGCAACAGGCGTAACTCAGGAGACCGAGCAGAGTTGCGGTCCCGGCATTCTGGATTCTCGGGCGACACGAAAGTTTCCATGCCAGTCTGTCCGGCAACCCTCTCCCGGCGACTGGCACCCAAACCAAGGGCAACGGCCCCTGTCATGAGAGGTGACAGATGTTATGGTTCGTATTTGTTGTCCTGCTGGTGCTCTGGATGTTGGGCCTGGCCGGAACCTACCAGATCGGCGCATGGCTGTGGTTACTGCTGGTAGCAGCAGTGATCGTCCTTGTGGTTCAGTTGGTCACGGGCAGGCGCATCGCCCCCTGACGAACGTCCGCGTGTGCGCTGCTAGCGAACGGACACCGGCTGCGCTGCGCTCAGCTTCGCCTCGCGCAGGAAGCGCGCGGCCTCTTCCGGCGGCGTCGGATTAATGTAAAAACCCGTTCCCCACTCAAATCCTGCCGTCTTCGTCAGCTTGGGCATGAATTCGATGTGCCAGTGATAATAGTCGTTCTGCGGATCCTGTAGCGGCGAAGTGTGCAGCACCAGGTTATAGGAAGGATTGTCCAGCACCAGATCCGCCTTTGTTACAAGCGTCTTGATGGCCTTCGCCAGGTTTTCGTACATCCCCGACGACGAATTCTCGAAAGAAGATTCATGTCGCTTGGGCAGAATCCACGTCTCAAACGGGAACCGCGGGGCATACGGAGCAATGGTCAGGAAATCTGTGTTTTCTGAAACCACACGCGTCCCGACTTCCGACTCCTGCCGCACGATATCGCAAAAGACGCATCGCTCTTTGTAGATGTAATACTGCTTGGCGCCTTCCAACTCTTCGACCACATGCTTGGGAAGAATCGGCAGCGCGATCAACTGCGAATGCGGATGCTCCAGCGAAGCTCCGGCCGGTTCGCCATGATTCTTGAAAATCAGGATGTACTTGAACCGGCGATCCTTGCGCAGATCGATGATGCGATCGCGAAACGCCCACAGCACATCCTCAATACGCTTCTCCGGCAACTGCTCCAGCGACGAATTGTGATCCGGCGTCTCTATGATCACTTCGTGCGCGCCGATCCCATTCATTCTGTCGAACATGCCGTCAGCCTGGCGGTTCAGGCTGCCCTCGATCCCAAGCGCCGGAAACTTGTTTGGCACCACGCGCACGGTCCATCCTGCGGTATCGCGCGGCGCGGGCGCGCCACCATTGTTACTCGGACGGTACGCCAGGATTTCCGGAGGCGTCTTCGCTTCATTGCCGTAACAAAACGGACAGAAGCCCCCTCGAATCTCATTCTTCTCGCGTGCAAAGTCCGTGGGACGCTTGGTGCGATCCGTAGAAATAATGACCCAACGTCCGACAATGGGATCTTTTCGAAGCTCAGGCAAGGGACAACTCCTCAGAACTCTCTATATTACGTCAACTGGAAGGCATCTTTGAAAAGGGTGATCTCCGGCCCTTTTTCGGCCTCGCAATACACGCTCACAATGTCGAAACGAACCTTCGGCCTGCCTTCCACCCGGCGCAGATATTCGCGTGCGACTCGCGCAATTGCTTTTCGCTTATCTCTATCGACCGCAGCTTCTGCTGGCTTTACGGCACGACTACGGCGGGTCTTGACTTCCACGAAACAGAGCGTATCGCCAACCCAGGCAATCAAGTCGATCTCGCCGCTCTTATTGCGTGCACGGTAGTTTCGCGCCACAAATGTGTATCCCATCTTCCGGAGATGAAAGTAGGCAAGCTCCTCACCAGCCTGACCGGTACGCTGGTGCTCAGCCTGCTCATCCCGTTTGGCGGGGATCAGTGAATCGAAGGTGTGCAACATTTTTTGCAGAAGCCGGCCAGCCATAAACGGCGAGTGTATCGAAACCGCACACGCGTCGCACGGACGCTCGTCACAACCGGTTTGTGTGGGACAGGCAATCCCGGCTGTCACGACCTGTAGCGGGGGCAGCCGACCTCGGCTGCCATCCGAGCGCATCGGGGTTCGTGAATGGTTCATTCACGTTGGCGTTAGCTCCTACCCCGCCGTCTTAAGCAGTTCGCTTAATTTGTCCAGATCCTGAGGACTCGCATCGCCGACCATGAAATACCGCAGCCCATTCTGATCCCAGCTCCGCACTTCAAACGAAAGTGCTCTGCTCATGATCTCGTTCACTCGCGCATCGGCCAGTTCTCGTTCCCGGAAAATGAAGACTGAAATCTGGTGCTGGCGAATCCGAAAGATGAGTTCCGCTCCGGGAGCTTGGTCCAGGTACGTCACTCTCCCGCCTACCAGCACAAATGGAGAGTCCTGCAGCTCGGGCAAGTTGAAGGTGAACGGAATCTTGCCCTGAAACCAGGGTTTCACGGTGTGCCGGTCGGACGAGATCACGTCAACTGGGCTGGAACTGGCGAGAGCTGCTACATGTTGATCCACCAATTCGCTGATCAGTTGCCGTTGCGGCAGGCGCTCCCGGTGGACCGTAAAGAGGAACACGCTTGCGAGTAATAGGGCAGCTGCCGTCGCAGTCACCAATGCCGGGAGCCAGCGCCACCTTGCCGGCGACGGCGCAGGTGCCGCGAATTTCTTTTGCATGCGCGCACGAAATGCCGGGTCAGGCGTGAATCTTTGGCCTGCCTCCTGGACCGCGCGCTTCAGTTGAACTCGGCGCAGGGCATCGGCGGCGCACGTGGGAGATCCGCGCAAATGTTCATCCATCGCACGTGCTTCGTAAGAGGAGAGCTCACCGTCGAGGTAGGTATCGAGTTTTTCAGTACAGTTTTCGCAGGCCATGATTCAAACGACCTTGTTTGGTCTGGCTTGCAACGCTTGTACGGCGTCGCGCAGAGTACGTCGTGCACGTGACAGACGTGACATCACCGTGCCCATGGGCACACCAAGCGTTGCAGATATCTCCTGGTACGACATTTCTTCAAACTCACAAAGCAGCAGCACCTCGCGATACGGAACAGGCAACTGCGCTAACGCGTCCTGCACAAGATGCCGGTCGGAACGCTGCAGCAGAATGCTCTCCGGCGTCTCCTGGACCCGTGGGAGGTTTTCTTCGTCGACATCATCCGAATCCAGCGGTACCGTCGCTGTCGCCTTCAGCCCTGTCCGCGAGGTCAGGAACGTATTGCGCAGAATCTTGTACATCCACGCCTTGAAGTTAGTGCCGGGCTGGTATGACGAAAATCCCTTCAATGCCTTGGCATAGGTCTCCTGCACTAGATCTTCAGCTTCCTCCCGATCCTGTGTCAGCCAGTGCGCAAAATTATAAAGACGGTCGAACAGCGGCATCGCCAGCTCTTCGAATGACCCCGACACTGAGCGCCCTTCCGACACGCACACAAGAGTAAACCAGCCAAACACGCTTTTATTCCCACGGCGGAAGAATAAATTCGCTGGAATAAAACACGCTGGGCGCAGTTTTGCACCGTGAACAAAGGACCAATTCAATCTGTTCGAGAGGACGCAAAATATGACCCTGCAAAACAAACCCGATGTAATGTCGA
>CAZBCQ010000195.1:6692-7757 GCA_964490255.1 uncultured Terriglobales bacterium
CCTCCCGAATTCATCTTGCACACCGGCGACATCAGCCATCTATCGAAACCGTCGGAGTTCGACACTGTCGACCAGATCCTCCGATCCGCGAGTACGAAAAGCATCTTCTTCGTTCCCGGTGAGCACGACGTGCTCGAAGACAACGGCAAGCAGTATCTGGAGCGCTATGGCAAGAACACCAAGGGCGCGGGTTGGTACAGCTTCGATATAAAGGGTGCGCACTTCGTTGGACTCGTGAACGTGATGAACCTGAAGGCTGGAGGCATGGGTTCGCTTGGAGCGGAACAACTCGATTGGCTCGAAGAGGACGTGAAACATCTCTCAAAGAGCACGCCCGTCATCGTGTTCGCGCACATGCCCCTCTGGAACATTTATCCGGAATGGGGATGGGGAACCGACGACAGTGCTCAGGCGCTCTCGTATCTGAAGCGCTTCGGTTCCGTCACCGTGCTAAACGGACACATCCACCAAACCATGCAGAAGGTGGAGGGCAACATCTCCTTCCACACCGCAACTTCCACCGCATTCCCTCAACCTCATCCGGGAGCGGCTCCCTCGCCTGGTCCCATGAAGGTTCCGGCAGAACAGTTGCGCGGGCTTCTCGGAGTGACCGACGTCACCTATATCCGCAAGCGCCATTCTTTGGCGTTGATCGACTCCTCGTTGGAGTAGTCGCTCACCACCATCGCTTAACCATCCGCAGTTACAAGGAGCAGAAATGCGAAAAACTATCTGGATTTCGTGCGTTGTAACAACAATAGCACTGACCTTGCTCGCTCTACCCAAGTTGAATAAGGTGACCGCCGCGGCTCCGCCGTCCGTCGAGGTCAAGATCGACAACTTCAGCTTCACCCCGGCAACGCTCACCGTGAAAGTGGGAACGCAGATCACCTGGGTGAATGCCGACGACATCCCTCACACCGTAGTGAGCGACAACCAGAGCTTTAAGTCCAAAACGCTCGACACCGACGAGAAGTTCACGTTCACGGCCGACAAACCGGGCACGTACTCGTACTTCTGTTCGATTCACCCGAAGATGACCGGCAAAGTGGTCGTTCAATGAGC
>CAZBCQ010000196.1:0-3937 GCA_964490255.1 uncultured Terriglobales bacterium
AGATATGGCCGCAGCTTCTCCATTGCGGCGTCCACGCTGATCCCATACTTGAGACGCAGCGCCTCCGGCTTGCCATGCTCGATGAACTGATCAGGCCATCCGATGCGAACTACGGGCGTGGCAAGTCCTGCATTGCTGAGCTCTTCGAGCACGGCGCTTCCGAAGCCGCCTCGTAAAACGTGGTCTTCCAGCGTGAGGATCACGTCCACAGTCTGTGCGTAGAACTCCAGCATCTCAGTGTCAATAGGTTTGGTGAACCGTGCGTTGATGACAGCTGCCGAAACGCCTTGTGCTTCCAGCTTCACTGCGATCTCCTGTGCCATGGGCACCAGCGCGCCGAGCGTAAAGATCGCGACACGATCATTCTCTCCATGTTGCAGCAGTTCGGCCTTGCCAATCGGAATCGGGCGAGGCACATCTTTCACTGGAGTGCCCGGACCGGTTCCTCGCGGATAGCGAATTGCGATCGGTCCGTCGTACTGTGTCGCTGTCAAGAGCATGTCCGCGAGTTCGTCTTCATCCTTCGGGACCATGTGGACAATGTTCGGAATGCCCCGAAGATAGCTGATGTCGAACAACCCGTGATGCGTCGGGCCATCGTCGCCGGAAAGAGAGCCGCGGTCCACGCAGAAGACCACGGGCAGGTTCTGCAAGCAAACATCGTGCACGATGGGATCAAATGCGCGTTGCAGAAAAGTTGAGTAGATCGCGCAGACGGGCTTCAACCCCCGCGTCGCCATGCCTGCCGCAAAGAGGACCGCATGCTCTTCGGCAATACCAACGTCGAAATACTTGTCGGGATGATGTGCCCGAAAGCGATCGAGTCCAGTGCCGTTGGGCATCGCGGCGGTGATTGCCACGAGCTTTTTGTTCGTCTTGGCGAGCTTCACGAGCGTATCGGCGAATACTTCGGAATACGTGCGCTGGCCGGTTGGCGCGGTCTCGCCCGTCTCTGGATCGTAGGGTCCGAGTCCGTGGAACTTCTTCTGCTTCTGCATGGCGGGCTCGAAACCCTTGCCCTTCTGCGTGAGGACGTGCAGCAGCACAGGGCGATCCTGCGTTTTCAGAAACTCAAAAGTCTTGATCAGAGTCGCGATATCGTGGCCGTCGATCGGTCCGTAATACTTGAGCCCGAGTTCTTCAAAGATCACGCTAGGCAACAGGATGCCTTTTGCAGCTTCTTCTGCTTTGCGTGCCATGCGAAGCGCGGTCTTGCCGCCGAGTTTCTCCACGAAGCGTCCCGCCCGCTCGTGCAGGTAATCGAACTTCGGACTGGTAACAATCTTGTTGAGATAGCTCGCGATGGCGCCGACATTCTTGTCGATGGACCATTCGTTGTCGTTCAGAATCACCAGCATGCGCTTGGTCGATTGCGCGAGATTGTTCAGCGCTTCATAGGTGATCCCGCAAGTGAAGGCCGCATCTCCGGCAAGCGCTACTACATATTCCCTGCCGCCTGTCTTATCGCGGGCTACAGCCATCCCGAGCGCCGCGGAGAGCGCGGTTCCCGCGTGTCCGGCGCCATAGCAGTCGTGCTCGCTTTCGGTTCGCAGCATGAACCCATTCAGACCGCCAGGCGTGCGAATGGTGTGAAATTGCTCGCGGCGTCCGGTCAGCAGCTTGTGCACGTATGCCTGATGGCTCACGTCGAAAACGAAGTGGTCGGCAGGAGTCTTGAAGACGTAGTGCATGGCGATGGTCAGTTCAACCACGCCAAGGTTCGGACCCAGGTGACCACCTGTCTTCGCCAGCACGGTGATGAGTTCTTCGCGTATTTCCGCTGCCAGGGTCTCGAGTTGCCGGATCGAAAGCCGCTTTACATCTGCGGGGGAGTGAATCGAGTCGAGTAAAGGTGTCATGCGTCAGCCGTGCTGCTTGTTAATTCTAGATGATCCTGAGCAGCTCTGCCGCAACACGCTGCGACTGGTTCTATGACAAAACCTTAATTCTTAGGAATGCTGGCGCGAGTAGACTAGCCCGAACTCGCTGTGTGTCTGGTGCTACAGTTGTGCCGGCCGCAGCAACTTTCGGTAAATCTCGCCAGTTTCATGATCAAAGCACACGAAGAGCACGCGTTCGATTGAGCTGCTGTGGTTGCGAACAGTGTTCACTGCAATCTCGGCAGCCGGTCCTTTCGGAAAACCGTAAATCCCGGTGCTGATCGCTGGAAAAGCGATGCTGCGCGCGCCCAACTCCTCCGCAACTCGCAGAGAGCGCTGATAGCACGAGGCTAGCAGCTCCGCTTCCCGATTATTCCCACCACGCCACACCGGGCCGACGGTGTGGATTACATATTTGGCAGGGAGGCGGTAACCTTTCGTGCCCTTCGCGTCTCCCGTGGAGCAGCCTCCTAGCCGGCGACAGTCTTCCAGCAGTTCTGGCCCTGCGGCGCGATGGATCGCTCCGTCAACACCGCCTCCGCCCAGCAGCGAACTATTCGCGGCGTTCACAATGGCATCTACTTCAAGACGGGTGATGTCGCCTTCCACTACTTCAATCAGCAACTCAGGATTTCGCATCGCAACCGCCTTCCGCTGGCACACCCACGGATGCGAACCGCATCTTCTTCCCCGGGGAGATTTTCATGAGCATTCTTGATCGAATCCTGGACCGGACGCAACGATTTCCGAAGTTCGTCGATCCGCCAACCCACGCTGCGCTCGACTACCTGACTGTTTCCTATTTTATGTTGGTAGCTGGAGCGTTGTGGGGGCGTCATCGCCGCGGAGCTGTTTCGGCGCTGATTAATGGAGGCATGGTGCTGGGACTTTCGATGCTTACCGATTATCCGGGTGGGCTGAAGAAGATCAGCTTCCATACTCACGGAAAGGGCGACGTGATGCAGATGCTCACAGCCGCAACTCTTCCCGTGGTTCTTGGATTTGCGGGCAGCTCTGCTGCCACACCTCTCATTGCTCAGGCGGTGAACGAGTTCGAGGTGATCAGCATTACGGATTTCGATGCAAAGCAAGGCGCGAGGCGGACTACCCGAGCGGCTTGAGAATCTGGAGCACGGGATGGGAGAGCCTCCCGCGTGAAGATAAAATCTGGAGCACGGGATGGGATTCGAACCCACGTATAACGGCTTTGCAGGCCGCCGCGTTAGCCACTTCGCCACCCGTGCTCGTTCTGCTAATTTGTTGCAAATCCCCAGCGGCGCTGGACCGCGCGTTCCAATCCACGGAAGAAGACCGCATCGACCAGCCAGCCCAAGGCGATGATCAGCAGCATCACCGCGAACACCTGGCTGATGTCGTTCAAATCTCTGCCCATCATGAGCAGCTGTCCCAGTCCGAGAGTTACAAAAATCATTTCACCGCTGATTAGAGACCGCCACGCGAATGCCCATCCTTGTTTCAGCCCGGAAATCAGGTGTGGCAAGCTGGCAGGCAGCAAAACATAAATAATCAACTTCCATCCGCCGGCGCCGAGATTGCGTCCTGCCATCGGATAAATCTTCGGGATACTGCGCAGTCCGGACTCAACCGAAATTGTGATCGCAAGCAGCGATCCCATCACCACTACAAACAGAATCGCTTTCTCGGTCAGGCCAAACCACAGGATCGCAACCGGTAACCAGCAGATGCTGGGGATGCTTTGAAGGCTCACCACCAGGCGTCCGAGTGTTTCGGAGAGGAAGCGGCTGTAAGCAGTGAGAAATCCGAGTGCCACTCCGAACACGCAGGCGATCGCATAACCGATCGCTACCCGCTTCATGCTGACTGCAATTCCTATCCAGAAACTGTGGTCGGCAAAACCGGCGCGCAGTGACTCGAATACCGACTGCGGCGTGGGGAACAAATACGGAGGCCACAGCTTCAGCAGAACAACTGCTTCCCAGAGGACGAGAAGTCCGGCGTAGAAGGCGACTTGCCGCAAGACCTTACGCATGGCTGTACTCCGCGCGAACTGCTTTGTCGATCTCCGATCGAAGCTC
>CAZBCQ010000196.1:4037-7747 GCA_964490255.1 uncultured Terriglobales bacterium
AGATCGATCGCCTGCAGCGCAACCATGCGCTCGCGTCCGTGGGCGTATTCCTTGGTGATCCCCTGCACCAGGATCTTCTTTTCGACCGCTACTTCGGGTATTTCGACTAACGCTGCCATATTCACCCCAACATTTCATTACTGCACGGTTCCAAGTTTCTTTTCCCGCAGAACTTCGTTCAGCAGATCGAGGCTGTAGAGATTCGAGAGCTCAGGCTTCTGTTTTAGAAATCCTGCTGCGTATGCGCGATCGGCGGACACGAGCAGGGAAGAGCGAATCGGGTCATATGTCACTTCGAGCCGGCCGAATGCTTCGTCCAGAACCTTCGCGGGAAGTGCACGGCCGGTGTCCTTCTGAATCTGCTGGTTCAGGATCGTCTTAGCCTGGGCTGTGTTCTTGCTGATCCACTCTGTTAGGTCGACGTGGGCGGAGAGCCAGCTCTTCACCAGATCGGGATGCTGCCTTAGAAAATCGGTGCGCACCACAACTTCGGTAATCACGAAGCGGTGATTCGGCCATAGTGACCGTTCGTCGAGGAACAACTGCGCACCGCCCTCCTGGATGAGTCGTGCGGCCCACGGCTCGGGCGCCCACGATGCATCGAGTTGTCCCTTCTGAAAGAGCGTGAGCTGATCGGGATTGGCCAGCGGGATTACCTGTACATCGCCGCCTTTATCCGTGGGCTTGAGATTGTTCTGCAGGAGCCATGCTCGCAGGGCGATGTCTTGCGTGTTCCCCAGCTGTGGGGATGCCACTTTTTTCCCATGGAAATCTTCAGGCTTATGGATGTTCGCCGCTGTGCGCACCACTAATGCCGTGCCGCCGCTTGCCGCGCCCGCGACCACGCGCAGCGCTTCACCCTGCGAGCGGATGTAGCCCATGATGGTCGGATTCGGTCCGACATAAATCAGATCGACCGCTCCTGCGAAGAGCGCTTCGATGGCAGATGGTCCCGCGTTAAACGTTTTCCATTCGACCTTTGCGCCCGGCCCCAGCGCCTGTTCGAAGCGGCCATTGGCGCGTCCCACCAGCGCTTGCGCGTGAGTGATGTTCGGAAAGTATCCTGCGCGTAACGTAACTTGCGCCTGCGACGTCAGTGTCAGCAGGGCGAGTAGTGCGCCGGTCAAAGCGATGCGAACTTTCAATCCTTAACCCTTTCGTTGTTTTCGCTGATGTCGACCGGCTGGCGCGCAGAGCGCAAATAGAAAACCCACCGGCATGGCTGCGACGGTGGGTCTTAGAAGTGCTGAAATGATGGAAAGGTATTAGCTCTTCGTTCCTCCACGCGTCGACACACGACAACACCGGCAACAACAACACGCCACGGTGGTGGACGCTGGGAAGAACATGCGTTGCATGATAGCCGATGAACAGGCTGGCGGCAACTTGATTGCGAAACGGACGGAACACGGATGTGCATGCCTGTCCGTGATGCTCGGGCACGCGTGCACGCACAGAACACACTAGATACGCTGCTTACGGTCGGGTTGCGCATCCGTGATTAGCGGTTATCAGCGGGGCGAATCAGGCTCATCGAAATTTTTCTTCTTGCCAGATTCGCCAATGTGTCTGTTATAGTCACGAACATGACGGCATCATTCCAGAAGATCTGTTGTTGTCGCGCCACAGCTCGGTGCGCATCTTCTTCTGGCCGAATGCAATGATGCCGCGGTAAAGATTTAGCGCGAAAGCGCCAATCCGATATCGTGCACCCGCCAGAATCCACGGCGGGTTTTTGTTTCTGCAGATCTCTTCGCAGTCCGCTTCTAAATCGCACAACCCACACATAGGAAAGGTAAAGAGGGATGACTCGTTCCCGTTTGCACGCGGTACTCTCACTGATTTCGATTTTCACGGTACTGGTCACATTGACTGCCGGTGCGCGGGCGGAAGCGGACCCGGCCGCTTCCGCTTCCTCGAATTCCGCGGCGTCGAACCCGACACCTGGTTCCGATTTGCGCTCCGAAGTCGAGCAACTGAAAGCATTGGTTCGCGAGCAGCAGAGGCGAATCGAAGCGTTGGAATCGGAACACGGGGCAGCAGTGGGGCCGCCGATAGCGACTACAACTGTAGTGCCGCTGCCATCGTCCATTGGTGCTCTGTCGTCTCAGAATGCCCCGCTGGCATCGTCCCAAACTTCGCCTGGGTCGACGTCGCAGGCGCCTTCACAGACGCTCTCGAGTAACCAGAATTATCAGAACGCGGGCAGCTCGGATGAGCGCATTCGCAACCTCGAGCGTCAGATCAAAGGCCTTGGGCCGATCTCATTCAGCGGCGACATTCGTCTCCGTGGCGAACCGTTCTTTGGTGGTCCTACGGACGAATCTCTCGATCGCGTGCGCGAGCGCGTTCGTGCGCGCTTCAATGCCGTCGCCGATCTCGGCTCACAATTCCGCGCAGGTCTCTCCCTTGCCAGCGGAGATATCAACGACCCAACAACCACCAATCAGACCCTGACCGGCTTCTACGCGCGCAAGACATTTGCGCTCGATCAGGCCTTTGTCGAATACAAGCCGAAGCAACTGAAGTTCCTCGACCTGGTGGGCGGGAAGTTCCGCTATCCGTGGTACAACACGGAGCTCACTTGGGACAAGGATCTCAATCCAGAAGGCGTAGCCGAAACCTTCGCGTTCGACGTGCACACGCCGGTGCTCAAGCGATTCGCGGTAGTTGCCTTCCAGCTGCCTTTTGCTGAAGTCGCTAACACATCGGTGTACGATAAGCGCATAAACCAGCAGATCACCTATGGCGGACAGGTGCAGACCACCTGGCAACTCGTGCCTCGCGTGAGACTCAGCGCCTACAGCGGGTTCTACTGGTTCGACGGCAGCGATTCCATCGCGTTCGCTCTGGCACGCGCCAGCAGTAAAAATCCGCAGACGCCGCTTACGGGACTGTTGCCACTAGGCACAGGAAATACCGTGCAGAACGCGATCTTCACCACTACCGCGACCAATGTCGTTACGATCAATGGCAAGGCGTACCCGACAGGCGTCTCTACCGTGACCAACGCGCAGTATGCATCGCAATACGCGTTGTTCGACAACATCGCTCGTTTCGATGTCGATACCGGGCATCCTAAGTTCCCATTGACTCTGATCGGCGATTACGTGCAGAACACGGAAGCCTGCGCGAACCTGGCGAATATCGCCCCTGCGCCAGCGAACACCGCGAGTCTCACGTACACGCAAACCAAGAACTTCAACTGCGTCTCCAACCAGCGGCGTGGGTACTGGGCAGAAGCTCGCGTGGGACGCTTGCAGAAGCAGGGCGACTGGCAAGTCGGATACACGCGCATCTACATCGAGCGCGAGGCTGTCCTCAGCAACTTCAACTACAGCGACATTCGCCAGGGCTCGAACGTTACCCAGCATCGGATTGACAGCTTCTATCAGTTGGATCGTAGCGTGCAGTTGGGCGCGGCCGCGCTGATCGGGCGGCCTCTGGCGAGCAAGGAACCTTGGCTCACTCGGTTGCAGTTCGACGCGATTTATATCTTCTGATCGAGTCTGGCGTTGGCTGAAGGCATGGAATGCGGCGTGGCTCCGGGTTCCGTGCCTTTACGGCCCCTTTGCTGGACTAGTTGTGGCAAGACAGATGATGAACCGAGTCTTTGGAAGAGATCCGTGCTGGCCATGGTAAGATAGCGACTGGTCCAATCCCCGCCGGAGAGGTGGCCGAGTGGCTGAAGGCGGCGGTTTGCTAAACCG
>CAZBCQ010000197.1:0-2524 GCA_964490255.1 uncultured Terriglobales bacterium
TAGTGCTTGATCAACTCGTCGGAGAGGAGCCGCGCTTTGTAGGCGAGATTGTAAGCGCGCTCGAAATCTTTCTGATCGAGTGCGGTGCGCGACTGCTGCATGTAGCTGCGTATGTGCTGGATCATGGCCTCTTCGTCGGTACTGAGCGAACGGTTGAGGGTCTTCAGGTTGTTCTCAGTCGCGTCCAGTAGTTGAGTGGTATTGAGTTGCTGGTGGAGAGCTTCCTGAGGGTTATTGTTCGCCGTAAGCTGGGTATCTTCAGCTGGCCGCTGCGGTTGCGGCTGCGTCGCCTGAGCTGTGGCGGGCGGTTGTTGCGGCCTCTTGGTGACGTGAGGATGCTTCTTTACGGGAGGCTTGTTTTCGGCGGCAGGAACGTTTTCCGGTTGAGGGCGATTTGGTTCGGGAGTTGTGGTCGGGGGCGGAAGTGGCTCGGGCAACGGAAGAATGATGCTGGGGACCTGGGCCTGTGGCGGCGGCAGCGCCGGTTTCTTCTTCTTGCAGGCGGAGAGTCCGCCCAGCGTGACGAATAGAAGAAGAAGCGATATGAAAGGCCGAAACCGCATGGTCAATTTGTAGTTCATTGCAGAATTAAGTTCAACTTTCTAACCTAACTTTGACCGTCGGTGGAATTGGCATTGGCCGCCACATCGATCTGAGCGACTTCTGCATTGCCTGCGAGTGGCAGGCGAAGATAGAAGGTCGTCCCACTCCCGTTGCGAGACTCGAAATCGATAGATCCGTTGTGCAACTGCATCACGCGA
Organism: uncultured Terriglobales bacterium; assembly: GCA_964490255.1. Taxonomy (GTDB): domain Bacteria; phylum Acidobacteriota; class Terriglobia; order Terriglobales; family Acidobacteriaceae; genus JAJPJE01. The sequence continues at coordinate 762 of CAZBCQ010000197.1, forward strand.
TAGGTCATGGCAAGTCCGATGCCGCTGCCGCCCTTCTTCGTCGTGAAGTACAGATTGAAGATTTTATCGCGAATATCAGCCGGAACGCCTTGTCCCTGGTCTTGAACTCTAACTTCGATGACATCGCCGTCGCGTCCGGCGAAGACCTTAAGTTCGCCGCCATTCGGCATGGATTGCACGCCGTTAATCACGACATTCAATAGCGCCTGTTTGATGAGATCGGAGTCGATGCGCACGGCCAGTTGCTCGGACGCGATCTGGCGAACGATACGCACCCCATGTTGTGATGCGTCGGGTATGGCGAGCAGAACGACATCTTCGAGCGTGCGGCGCAAATCGGTTTCGGCCAGGCGCAGTTCGACCGGACGAGTGAAGTCGACGAGCGTCTGCACGACCCGGTCAAGCCGCTTGATTTCACTGGCGATAACGTCGAGATGACGGCGCGAATCGGGTTCCAGCGTCGGTAGCTTCTCGCGCAGCACCTCGAGGTGCAGCACAATGGCGTTGATCGGGTTCTTCACCTCGTGAGCGACACCCGAGGTTAGGCGTCCGATGGCGGCGAGGCGGCGGGACAGCTCGATCTCGTCTTCGATCTTGCGGACCGATTCCGTGTCGCGCATCGTTAGCAGCGCACCAATGCGCTCACCACGTTCCTCGATGAAGTCGAGCGAAATCTGAATTCGGCGTCCGGTGTCCGTTTCGACTTCGAGCTGGTCCATAGGCTCGTGATATTGGAAGCAGTGAAGGACCAGTTGTCCGAGCCGCGAGGAGCGCTTGAAAATCTCGTTAACCTGGTGGCCGAGAATGTCGGCGCGTGCTTGTCCGACGAAGCGCTCGGCGGACGCGCTCACGAGAACGACACGCCAGTCTCGGGTGAAGAGCATCAGGCCATCTTCGAGGTTGGCCATGATCTGATCGAGATTTTCTTTCAGGGCCGAGAAGACTTCCTTGACGTCACGCATCTGGCGGCCGAGGCGATCGATCTTGGTCGTGACGACGCCGTATTCGTCGGTGCGTTGCTGCTCGGGAGCGGTCTCGGCAGGCTCCTCGATCTCCCCAGCAGTCATGCGGTCTAGACGCGCGCCGATGGCCTGCAGCGGACGAAGTGCGAGGTTAGAAAGCGAGGCAGCGAGCAGGAATGAGATGGGGATGGCAATCGCGGCGAGAGTGAAGGCACGATTGAGTAACGACTGAAGCTCGCTCTTCAGGAAGACGGTGGAGAGGCCGACGCGAATCTGACCGAAAGGCATGCCGCCGCGCTCCAGCGGCAGGTGCACGTCGTAGACGCGCGGACGTCCATAGACGACGCCGAGCTGCCGCCAAAAGCCGCCGTAACGCACGCTCAGGAAATCGACGCGTCCCTTGAGCGGCTTTCCCTGGAAGTCGGGATCGGAATGCACGACGGCGACGCCATGCAGATCGACGATGGAGACGTCGTAAATTGTGGGCGAATATCCGACAACAGATTGCAGCAGCGACTTCAGGCCGGGGTCCGATTGCAGACTAGCGGAGATGAGCTTCTGTGGGTCATCGCCGACGGGCGGAAGCAGCTGGTTCACAGGACTGGTGGGCTCGCGTAGCGCGGTGCTGGCGAAGAGATAAACCTGATGAGCGATGAAGTCGCCGTCCTGGTAGGCCTCCGTCATTCCTTGCTTGAGAACCTGGGCGACATAGACATAAGAAAGAAAGGACACCAAGGCGAGCACCATCGCGCTGATGGCGAGAACGAGCTTGGTTTTCAGCTGAAACCTTGGCTGCATGAA
>CAZBCQ010000197.1:2624-7741 GCA_964490255.1 uncultured Terriglobales bacterium
GGCCGCGTAATCACCTGTCCGAAGCCCGGCGGAAGATGCTTGGTTTCGATCATGGAGCCTTCGCAAACGATAATCGCGCGCTCCAGCACGTTGCGCAGTTCGCGTACATTACCCGGCCACGAGTAGTTGTTGCAGATGTTCATGACCGCTTCGCTGATCATGGAGACGTTGCGGCTGTGCCTCTGGTTGATGTCGGCCATGAGCGATTTGACCAGATCGCCAAGGTCCTCCTTGTGATCGCGAAGAGGCGGAATCTGGATGTTGAACACGTTGAGGCGGTAATAGAGGTCGCCGCGCAGTTCGCCCTTGGCGACGGCTTCTTCGGGAACCTTGTTGGTGGCGGCAACAACGCGCACGTCGACAGAGGTTTCGACTTTGCTTCCGAGTCGGCGCAGCTTGCGATCTTCGAGGACGCGCAGCAGCTTGGCCTGCGTGCCGATAGGCATTTCGCCGATCTCGTCGAGAAGCAGCGTGCCGCCTTCGGCGAGTTCAAAGCAGCCGACGCGACGCTCGAGAGCTCCGGTGAAAGCTCCCTTTTCGTGACCAAAGATTTCGCTTTCGATCAGCGTTTCAGGAATCGCCGCGCAGTTGATGGCCACGAATGCACGCGTTTTTCGCGGGCTGTATTCGTGAATGGTGCGTGCGACCAATTCCTTGCCGGTACCGCTTTCTCCGGTGATTAGAACCGAAGCGGTGCTGGGCGCGACCATCTCGATGAGGCGAAAGATTTCCTGCATTTTTCGCGAGGATCCAACCATCGGTCCCAGGTAACCGCTGTCGCGCAATTTGCGGCGAGTGGCCTCAAGTTCAACATCGGTTCCGCGCTGGCGAGTCGCATTCTGCAGAATGGTGCGCAGACGAGTGGTGTTTACTGGCTTCTCGACAAAATCGTAGGCGCCGATTTTCATCGCCTGCACGGCGGAATCAATGCTCCCTTGAGCGGTCATGACGACAACAGCGATGGATTGCGGCTGCTCGGCAATATGCTGCAGCAACTCCATGCCATCCATGCGCGGCATCTTGAGGTCGGTGACGACAACGGTGGGTGAGAAGCCGACGATTTTTTCGAGGGCTTCTACTCCGTCGCAAGCGGTTTCGGTGCGATAGCCCCAAGCCGAGACGAGCTCAGCCATGCCAGAGCGTTCATTTTCTTCGTCTTCGACGATTAGGATCTTCTCTTGAGCCATGTGTGTTCCTTTCCATTGTCGTGGTTCTCACGGTGTACCGCAACCGGGGGAAGAGCTGAATACGCGATTGTCGCAATGTTGGTGAAAGATTGTTCGCTTTATCCCAACCCGGCAGCACGTTGCGCATCGAATTGTTTGTTCCAAGGCTTCAAATTGTTTGTTCCCCAACGGCTTCCGGGGCCCCCTTGAGGTTAGATTTTTCCAGGTACCGAACTGGGATTTTTCTAGGTTAAAAGGCTGCAAAGAGACAGTAGAATGCGCGAGAGTAGCTCGCAATCCGATTTGGGACAGTTAAAGGGCTTAAAAATCATTCATTTGGGGATATCTTTGCGCTACAATCGCGGGGACTTGCGAGGGCGGACTCCTATCTCTTGCAAGATTTCAATAAGTAGTTGCAGTCAGTCCTGTTGGTCTTGAAATTCCGGAGGATTTACATGTCACTACGCAAGAAAACTTTCGGCCTGTTTTTGTCAGCGCTGGCCATCGGACTTTTATTGTCCTCCTCTGCGCTGGCGCAAGAAAACACGCCCAAGGTGGATGTCTTCACCGGGTATTCGTGGTATCACCCCGGCGCGACGATTAATGGACTCAATCTCAACTCGGAAGACAAAGGTGGAATCGGCAGTTTCGCCTATAACTTCTCTAAGTACGTAGGCGCCGAGGTGTCTGGATCGGGCGGCACCGATAATAACAACACCTCATATTTCATCGGTGGGGGGCCGCGCCTGACGCTGCGTAATCCGCAATTCCAGCCGTTTATCCACGGCTTGGTTGGCTTGCAGCATTTGAATTTCAGTCCCTTGAACACGAGTAACAACGGCGTTGCGATTAAGGCTGGAGGCGGCTTCGACATTCCGTTCTCGAAGCACATCGGCATTCGTTTGCTCGAAGCGGACTATGTCTGGTCTCACCAGAATTACTTTCCGAATGGCACAATCAATCCCAGTGGTGCGGAGCTTTCTGGTGGCTTGATGTGGTATTTCGGCGGAGCTCCGCCGCTACCGCCGCTGGCCGCGTCGTGCTCGGTGCAGCCGACCGCAGTGCTGGCCGGAGAGCCGGTCACCGCGAACGCGAATGTCACAAATATTCCTCCGAAGCATAGCGTCACTTACGACTGGAAGACGACGGGCGGGAAGCTGACTCCGAAAGATGCCACAGCAACCGTCGACACGACCGGTTTAGCCCCGGGTCAATACACTGTGACGGCGACGGCGACCGATCCGAAGGCGAAGAAGAATGCAGTACCGGCGACCTGCAATGCGCAGTTCACCATCAACGAACCTCCGAAGCATCCGCCGACACTGAGCTGCTCGGCGAATCCGGCGACGGTGAAATCGGGTGAGCCTGCGACGATTACGTCGACCGGCGAGAATCCGGATAATCGTCCGCTGACCTACAGCTATACCGCGACGGCGGGCCGTGTCTCCGGCACCGGCACGACTGCAACGTTGGATACGGCAGGCGCACCGGCTGGTCCGATTACAGTTAACTGCACAGTGACCGATGATCGTGGTTTGTCGGCAACCTCGTCTACAACGGTGAACGTAGAAGTTCCGCCTCCACCGCCGCAAGCGAGCAAGATCGGCGAGTGCGACTTCCCGAACAAGGCGAAGCCGTGGCGCGTCGATAACACCTGCAAAGCGGTTCTGGATGACGTAGCTCTGCAACTGCAGCGCGATCCGAACGCGACGCTGGTGATCGTTGGCCAACAGGCGCCCGAAGAGAAGTCTCGAACGCTCGCAGCCGAGCGCGCGGTGAACTCGAAGGCGTATCTGTCCAGCGGCGAAGCCAAGCAGGCGATCGATGCTTCGCGTATGCAGACCCGCTCGGGCAGCGCGGGCACCACGAAGGCCGAGTTCTTCATCGTGCCTCAGGGCGCCACGTTCGCCGGTGAGGGAACGCAGCCCGTTGACGAGTCGCAGATTAAGGCCCGCGGGCGTGCACCGGCTCCGACTCCGAGAAAGAGGAAGCCAGCAGCAGCACCGCCTCAGTAATGTTTTCAAGTAGTTAACCTTTGGCCGATCGGTCATGACCGATCGGCCTTTGTTTTTTTGGCTCGGTACGATCAGAATCTCAGACCGAAGGTTTAAAGTGCATCTGAAGGGATATACCCGGATTGCTGCTTTCCCCGGCAGCTTCAAGGGATCTCTGGGAGGATTGATCAACCGTGTTAAGGGGCAAACTGGAACGTTGGCTACGCATTTTCGTAGTGATTCTGGGGGTAGTTGCGCTGACACAGGCGGCTATAGCCCAGCAACAATGGATACCGCTAGGGCCGGATGGTGGCGACGCCCGCAGCCTGACGCATGATCCTGCGAATCCGGATCGCATTTTTCTAGGTACCAGTTCTGGATGGCTGTATCTGTCGACGAATGGTGGAGCTTCATGGTCTCGCTTCGCGCACATGGGAACCGGCGAATACGTTCTCGACCATGTTGCGATCGATCCAAGCAATTCACAGACGATGTACGCGGCCGCGTGGAGCGCTGAGAAAGTAGGCGGCGACCTTTTCAAGACGACGGACGGCGGTAAGAACTGGAACCCGCTTCCGGGAATGCATGGCAAATCAATCCGTGCGATGGCACTGGCGCCTTCCGATCCGAAGGTGATCGTGGCCGGCGCACTGGACGGAGTTTTCCGCAGCGACGACGGCGGCAATTCGTGGCGGCAGATTTCTCCTCCAAATCATGCAGAAATTAAGAACATCGAATCCATCGCTGTCGATCCGCAGAACCCGGATGTGGTTTATGCGGGAACGTGGCATCTACCGTGGAAGACTCCTGACGGCGGCAAGAACTGGCAGCACATTAAGAACGGAGTGATCGACGATTCCGATGTGTTCTCGATCATTGTCGATCCGAAGGCTCCGTCGGTGGTTTATGCCAGCGCTTGCTCCGGTATCTACAAGAGCGAGAACGCCGGCGACCTGTTCAAGAAGGCGCAGGGAATTCCGTTCTCCGCGCGCCGTACTCGTGTGCTGCACCAGGATCCTGTGAACAGCAACATTGTCTACGCAGGAACTACCGAAGGCTTGTGGCGCACGACTGATTCCGGCAAGAGCTGGAAGCAGATCACAGGTCCGGAAGTGGTTGTGAACGACGTTCTGATCGATCCGCGCAACAATTCGAAGATCATGGTTGCCACCGATCGCATGGGCGTACTGGTGAGCAGCAATAACGGGAGCAGCTTCCTGGCGACGAATCGCGGATTCTCGCACCGCAAGGTTAGCTCGGTGGTGGCGGACCGGTTCGATCCTTCCACACTGTATGTTGGGCTCATCAATAACCAGGAGTTCGGCGGCGTATTCGTTTCGCACGACAGCGGCAAGAACTGGGAGTCGCTGAGCAAGGGTCTGCAAGGACGCGACGTGTTCTGGCTTGAGCAGCCAGAGACCGGCGCACTGGTTGCGGGCACTAACCGTGGCATTTTCCGTTTAGCCAAAGGCGAGCATGAGTGGGAGCCGATCAATGTGGCTCTGCTGGAGAAAACAGTGCGCGTGAAAGTGGCGCAGAAGCCGGGCGCGAAAGTGAAACGCACTTCTACGGGCAGCACCTACGTCGATAAACAGGAGTGGGTGAGGTCGGAAATCAGCGGCCGTGTTTCGCAGTTGAAGCTCGAAGGCAAGCACTGGTATGCGGCAACGGCGAACGGTCTCTACCGGAGCATCGACAAGGGCCACAGCTGGACAGGTGGTCCGGTGCTAGGGTTCAAAGAGTTCGTCGCAGTGGACGCTCTTGAAAACAGTGTCATCGCCGCTGACTTGTATCACGTGGTGATTTCCAGCGATGCGGGCAACACCTGGAACTCGGTGAAGGTGCCGCAGTTCAGTGGAGCCATCACGCAGGTTGCGATCGACTCCAGCAACACTTACTGGATCCTCACGCGAATCGGCGCATTCCGCAGCAAGGATAGCGGCAATTCGTGGGAGCA
>CAZBCQ010000198.1:0-7730 GCA_964490255.1 uncultured Terriglobales bacterium
GTTCCGCTACAGCCGGTTCATGTGATTTGGTCGCGACAGGTGTTGTGGGCGATACTGATTACGGGCACGCTATGTACGGCGGCGGCGTTTACCATTCAGGCGTGGGCTCAACAGTTCACACCGCCTTCGCACACAGCGCTGATTTTCGTGCTGGAACCGGTGTTCGCGGGATTGACATCGTTTGTCATGATCCACGAGCGACTGGGTGCGCGTGCCACGCTGGGCGCATTGCTGATACTGAGCGGAATCCTGGTTTCGGAGTTGAAGGGAAGCACGCCGGAGTCGCAGCGAGAAATGGGCCCGGAAATGCCGATTTCGTGAAGATTTCTTTGGCTAAACCGAAACACAAGAGGTCATTATCGCGTCTAAGTGGAATGGGAATTCCACAAGTGTTGCCGAGGATGCAAAGGACCCACCTGCGTCCCTATAATAATCAATTCGCATTTGTACGTGGAGGAACGACGATATGAACCCGCGCGTAAGCGCTTTTTGGGAACGCATGCGCTCCCAGCGACTAGGGTCGGTGTTGGCCATCCTATTGACCCTGGCAGTCGGCATTCTGATTGGTACTGTTATCTCATACGGCGTAAAGGGACAGAACGGGTCAAGTTCTTCCTCCGATGCAACGCCTTTACAGATTCCTGCTCCGAAGCAGCTTTCCAACGCTTTCACGCAGATTTCGAAACAGCTTGAACCGACCGTAGTGAATATCAACACGGAATCCACGATCAAGAATCCACATCGCCGGCGCATTCAGCCGGGACCGCAGGGACCACAAGATCAGGGACCGGGCGGCGGCGATGAGGACAATCCGTTTCAGGATTTCTTTGACAAGTTCTTTGGCGGACAGGGTGGACAGGGCGCAGGACCGGAAGGCATGCGTCAGCGTTCGCTGGGTTCGGGTGTCATCGTAGATGGCAAGGGGTACATCATCACCAACCGGCACGTGGTGAACAAGGCTGATCGTGTTCGCGTGAAGCTGAAGGACGATCCGCCGGGCGTGCAGCATGATGCCAAGGTGATCGGCACAGACGAAGAGACGGATCTGGCGGTGATCAAGATTGACGTGAACCGGGCGTTGCCAGTTGCGAAGCTGGGCAACTCGGATGGTACCGAGGTTGGCGATTGGGTGCTCGCAATGGGCAGCCCGTTCGGTCTCGAGCAAACGGTGACTGCAGGCATCATCTCGGCGAAGGCGCGCAGCAATGTGGTCGCAGGCAGGCAGTTCCAGTCGTTCCTGCAAACGGATGCGGCGATCAACCCGGGCAATTCGGGTGGACCGCTGGTCGATATGGCCGGGCAGGTGATTGGAATCAATACTGCGATTCTCACCGAAGGTCAGGGATATGAGGGTGTGGGCTTTGCGCTACCGGCCAACACCGTGACCAAGGTCTATAACGATCTGATCGGCCCCGAGCATCGTGTGATTCGCGGATCGATCGGCGTGGAGTTTGCGGCGGAGCCAAATCCGGCAGTCGCTCGCGTCTATGGCTCAGGTTCCGGAGTGACCATTTCGAATGTGGTTCCGAATAGTCCTGCGGCAGCAGCTGGGTTGAAGACGGGCGACACGATCACCAGCATCGGCGGGAAGCCAGTGAAGACCGGCGACGAACTGGTCGACATGATTGCGAACACCAAGCCTGGAACCAAGGTGCAGGTTGGCTACATCCGCAATGGCCAGAAGGGCGAAACGGCTGTGACGGTGGCGAGCCGCTCCAAGCTGTTTGGCAAGCAACTGGGCCTGGAAGAAGGCGAGCAGGGTGACGAGTCGCAACCGCAGCAGAGCAAGCTGGGCGTTACTGTCGACAACCTGACGCCTGACATAGCGACGAAGCTACAGGTGCCATCGGGCAAGGGCGTTGTGGTCACGGATGTAAAGCCAGGATCGTTTGCCGACGATGTGAATTTGTCGCGCGGCGACGTGATCCTGGAGATCAACAAGCAGCCGGTGAACAGCACGGACGATTTTGCGAAGGTAACGCAGAATCTGAAGAGCGGACAGGATGTGGTGTTCCTGGTTCGACCTGCCCGAGCTGGAGCCAATGCCGGGACGGTCTTCCTGGGCGGTACCCTTCCGTAACCTGCTGTTTACACGATAGATACTGGCGCCGAGGGGTGGTTTTGTGGCATCCTCGGCGCCATTCGTTTAGGATGAGGCAAACCGGAGAACCCGGTTTCCATTCTAAGTTGTTCGTATTATTGAGCTCCGCGGATCATGGCGAGTTTAATGCTTCTGGCACTCGAGGTGGCTATTTGAGTCGATTTGGATTACGGTTCACGACAATCCTGATTATGGCGGCGACGCTCGCTTCGGCGGCTTCGGCCACGACCACGAGCAAGAAGAAGAGCACGAGTAAGAACTCGGCAGTCGCTCAGGAACACACCACCAAATCACACGCCAAAGCAGCTTCCAAGGTTGGATCCACCGCGCACACAAAGTCCGGTAAAGCCAGCCGTGCTTCGAAATCCAAGCATGCCAAGAGAGTCGTGAAGAGCTCGTGGAAGTCGCACGGCCAGCACGGCATCGATTCGGACCGGACACGCCAGATACAGGAAGCGCTGATTCGTCAGAATTACCTGACTGGCGAAGCCGACGGGAACTGGGACAGCCGCACGCAGGAAGCGATGCGCCGCTACCAGGAAGACCATGGCTGGCAGTCAAAAGTGCTGCCAGACTCGAGAGCGCTGATCAAGCTGGGATTGGGACCCGATCATAGCGGCGTGCTGAATCCAGAGACGGCGGCGGTGAGTCCATACGCGACGGGCACGCCAGCGGCAACGGCCGGAACGACGAGTGGACCGGTGCCATCGATAAGAGATCAGAACTAAGAATCCGAAAAATCAGGTAATCCCAACCCAGAAACAATAGCGTGTGGATTGTGGTTCACCAGCGCCGCAGCTTTCTCCATTCCCACAATTTCGGCGGCCGCGTCGCGGCCTGAGGACAGTACCGGCGTGCGATCGTCGGTGCCATGCGCGTCCGTGGCGAGCACATGGACCGCGTTGTTCTCCAGCAACCACTCGGCGACAGAGCGAGCGCGGCGTCCCCAGCGTCCGGTGAGAGCCGATCCGGTTACCTGCACCAGGCAGCCCAATGAAACCCAGTCGAGTACCCTTTCCGGGCCCTGCTGAAGCAGCGGGTTGCGCTCGGGATGGGTCAGGATCGGCTTCAGGCCCTCGTGTATCAGCACTGAAAGATTTTCACCAGTGGCGGGTGGAATGGAGTAATTACTGAATTCAACCAGAAGGTAGTTGGTGTCGGCGATCGTGAAGCGATGTGGACTGCGAAGCGCTTCCTGGATGTTCTCGTAGCTGAAGTGAAAGTCGCAGCCGAGGCTGAGCGTGATGCGATTGCCTGCGCGGCGTTGCAGCTCATCCAGAAGTGATTGGAGGTACGCCCGGTCGTAAACGAATTCGGAGTTAGCGTGCGGCGTCGCAACGATGTGCTCGATGCCATCTTCGGCGGCCATTGCGCACATCTTGACGGCCATATCCCATGAGCGGGCGCCATCGTCAACGTCGGGAAGAATGTGGCAGTGGATGTCGATCATTATTGGTAATTGAAAAGCGAAGTCAGGTCGATTGTGAGGGATGCGCTGCGCAGAAAGCAACTGCAGGAGATTGGTAATAGGTAATTTGTAATAGGTAATGAAAAACAAAACGCGGGCGAGGGCGCCTCGCGCCGCGTTGAATGCAGATCCCTCGCTTGACTGACGTCCGCTCGTGATGACAAGCAACTTTACCGAGAGCTGCGAGCCCGAAAGCCGACAGCCGATAGCCGAGAGCTGACAGCCGTCCTATCGTATGTCGATGTCGCCAGAGCCGCTGCGCAGGTCGAGGCTGAAGCTACCTCCGCCGCGAACTTTGCCGCGGACTTCGTGCCGGTTCTGCGTGCCTTCAACCGTCACTGGCATGCCGAGATTGATCGAACTCGAACTGGAGTGTGCATAGAGATCGAAGGCGGCATTCGAAGGAACACGGACGGAAATCCCGCCGGAACCGGTGCGAACTTCCCATGTGCCGGAGGGCTCGCCATCAGCGGAGATATGGCCGCTGCCGGTTGAGGCGCGCAGGCTGCCTTTGATGTTTTCCAGGCGAAGCGTGCCCGATCCAGCTTTGGCCTCGACTTCGCCGCTACCCGACTGCACCAGCGTGACGTCGCCGCTGCCGGTCCCAACCTTGCACGAGCCCCCGATATTATGCGCGCGGATGTTGCCGCTGCCCGCGTTGGCTTCCACATTGTGTCGGATGTTCTCCAACTCGATGTTGCCGGAACCGGAGCGGAACGTGCCATCAGTATCGATGTCGAAGGCGCGAATATTGCCGGAGCCGGTTTGCACTTGCACCGGACCTTGCACGGCCTCGATAGTTTGCGATCCTGAGCCAGTGCGTAGATCGGCACGTGTATCTGCGGGCGAAGTGATTTCGTAGCTGATGGAGACGTTGTTACGAAGCTCCGAATCGTCAATGCGCCCAATGCGGATGACGTTGCCGCTTTGCTCAATCGGAGGATTGGCGACGATGCGCTTGATCTTCTCGTCGGCGTTGATGCCGCTGAACCATCCGGCGGTCGCGCGGATGCGGGCATGAACGGTGACCACACCTGCGGTTCCTTTGCGGAGCGAAATCGATCCCGATCCCGTCTGCACCTCGAGCGAAACCGGTCCGGAGACTTTCAGAGTTCGGTCAAATGAGCCTTCGCTGCCCATATCCGCGGAGGCCGTTACGGGAATCACGACTGCGAGAATTAGTGCGCAGACATACCAAGAGCGTAGCTTCATGCGTGCTCTCCTTGTGTGATAGTCGATACCTGAAAAAGAGGGTCTCTGCGCTGGAGGGGCCACAGAGACCCTGTGCTGCTGCCCAAGGGGTGGGTTCTATTGCAGCACTACCTGATCGCCTTCCTTCAGTCCGCCCAGCAGTTCTGCTTTGGCGCCGTTGGAGATACCCAGATTCACGGCCAGTTTCTTCTTGCCGTCCTTGTCACTGGGGCTGGGGATTTCCACGGAGGCTTTCTTGTCCTTGTCGTAGATCACCGCGTTTTCGGGGATCATCAGCACGTTCTTGTGCTCTTCCAGAATGATCTCGGCGTTCGCGGTCATTGCGGCCTTTAATTCGCCGCCGGGGTTGTTGATAGAGACGCGGACTTCGAAGGTGGTGACGTTATCTTTTTCCACGCCCATGGGCGAGATCTTGGTTACTTTGCCGGTGAAGCTCTTGTCCTTGAAGGATTCAACCTTGATGCGCGCCGGCTGGCCCAGATAAACCTTGCCAATATCACTCTCGTCGACCTTGCCCTTTACGTACACTTCGCTGGTGTCGCCGAGGGTCATGATGAGCGTGGCGGAGGACCCGAGGACGAGAATGGAGCTGACCGCATCGCCCAGTTCGACGTCACGCGAGAGCACCACGCCATCGAGCGGGGAAACAATTGTGGTGTAGGTGTATTGCTCTTCCAACTGCGCCAGGTTCGCTTTTGCGCTCTGTACCTGCGCTTCTGCCTGGGAGATTTTGGCTTTCAATACGCCGACTTGAGCCTTGGCTACGTTCTGCTTGTTGACCGCCATGATGTAGGCGCGTTGCGCATCGTCGCGAGCGGCGGTAGAGACGACACCTTCCTTCTGCATCTTTTCGGAGCGATGATATGCCGTTTCCAAAGTGGGCACGTCGACGCCTTCGGCATCCACCTTGGCGCGCTCGTAGTCGGCCTGCGTCGAAATGAGGCTGGCTTCCGCCGCTTGCAGGTTCGCGCGCTGCGAATTCACCTGCGCCTGGATTTCATCTTTGTCGAGTTCAGCCAGGATCTGTCCCTTGTGGACCTTGTCGCCAGCATCGACGTAGAGCTTCTTCACGATGCCGCTGGCTTTTGATTTGACTTCGACCTTGGTGATGGGCTCGATTTTGCCGGTTGCGACGACGCTCTTGGCCAGATCGCCCTTTTCAACCTTGGCGAGTTTGGATGGATCGATCTTGGTGCCACCATGTGTCGCAGCGACGAATACTCCGACCAAAATCAATACCAGTACGATGGAACCGATGATGATGAAAAGGCGCTTTTTCTTTTTATTCTTGCCGTTTCCGTTCGCCACAACAGCCTCCTGCGGTTTCTGCCTACTGATACGGGGGGAAATTGATTTTTGTTCCGGGTATTCGGTCGAATCTTGAAATTGTGAACTGCCCTAAATCAATGACGTACGGTTAGACCCGGCATTTCAAAAAAAGAAAGCAGGTCCCCGGAATTTGTTAAATACCTGATTGATTGTAGCTGCTGATGGGACGCTTGGAGCGTTCCAAGCCTAAGATTCCTATATCCGTAACAGCCCGATTCGGACCTTAGTTGCACTGGGGCGGGTGCTAAAATCGGCGCAATGTTCGCCTCGGTGCTGCTGCGGTTATTGGCCGTGCTGCTGTTGGTGGCGGCCAATGCATTTTTTGTCGCAGCTGAGTTTTCACTCGTCAGCGTACGCGATACACGCCTGCAGCAGTTGTTGGCTGCGGGACGCGTAGGTGCGCGCACCGTCCAGAAATTACACGTCCGCCTGGATGAAGTCCTGAACGCGGTTCAATTTGGGATTACGCTCGCCAGTCTGGCCTTGGGATGGGTGGGCGAACCTGCCATCGCCAAGGTGTTTGAGAACGCGATGGGAGGCGGACTGGCTTCCAAGATCTACGCCCACAGCATAGCAATCGCCTTATCCTTCTTTCTGATTACCAGCCTGCATGTAATTTTGGGAGAGGTGGTTCCCAAATCGGTAGCCCTCCAAAAAGCCGAGAATGTCGCACTGGCCGTGGCAGGCCCCATGGACGTCTTCATGACGCTGTCGCGTCCGTTCGTGGCGTTCATGAACCAATCCTCCAGACTGGTGCTGAAGGCGTTGGGGGTGCGTCCGGCGCGCGAAGGCGGAGTGCACTCGCCGGAAGAGCTGAAGCTGATCGTTACGGCAGCGCGACGCATGGGGACGATGCCGTCGTATCAGGAAGAGTTGATTCTGCGTTCGCTGGAACTTGGAAACATCAGCGTGAACCAGATCATGGTGCCGCGATCGCAGATCGTGTCTCTCCCCGACAATATGTTGCTTCGCGATGCGCTGGTGTCCGTGGTGGAAGAGCAGCATTCACGCGTTCCCGTATATGACGCGGCGCGTGGGCCGGAGAACATTGTCGGCTTGCTTTACAGCAAAGACGTGTCGCGATGGGCGCGGCTTCGTCTGGCGTACACGTCGGGCGAATGGGCGGCGAGGCTCGATCGCATGAAGGTCGGGGATATTACTCGGGAGATGCTGGTCGTCCCGGAGACTAAGCCGGTTTCGGATCTACTGCAGGAGTTTCGCCGGGCGAAACAGCACTTGGCGGTAGTGGTCGACGAGTTCGGTTCGACGGTGGGGCTGGTCACGGTAGAAGACGTCATCGAGCAGGTGGTTGGGGAAATCGAGGACGAATTTGATGTGGCCCCTCCGCAACTGGCTCCTGGCGCGACCACGATGGAACTGGATGGATCGGTGAACATCCGCGACCTGGAGACGCTTTATCATGTGCAATTGCCCCAAGATGAAGGCTTCGAAACACTTGCGGGATTCATCATGGCGCATCTGCAGCGCGTTCCCAACACGGGTGACAGCTTCGAGTTTGGTGGCAGACGATTCACCGTGGTGCGCATGCAGGGACATCGGATTGCGAGAGTGAAGATTGAGGAAGAGAAGCCAGTGGTCAGTGGCTAGTGGTTAGTGGCT
>CAZBCQ010000199.1:0-4610 GCA_964490255.1 uncultured Terriglobales bacterium
GCGGATGGAGAGGACTTTCTGGACTTCGGCGATCACTTCGCCCGCGATGTCTTTTACGTCAACACTGAAGGCGGGTTCGATCTTCTCGGCGGTCTCCAGTTGCTGGCGAATGGAGGCGATCTGTTCGTCGGAAATTTCGAAGTGGGCGCGGACAGTGCCGCGTCCGGGGCGGCGGAAACTTATGCTGGCGGACTTGTCCCAGACGATGTAGCCGGGGCCCAGGATGTTGATGAGCATGACCATAAAGAAGGGATCGGTCATGGAGTAGAGCGATCCGCCATAGTGCGTGCCGACATAATTGCGGTTCCAGAAGCGCAGCTTCATTTCCACATCGATGACGCGGTAGTTGGGATCAAGTCGCGTAATTCGAATTCCGGCTCCAAGAAATGGGGGCCAGAAATTGATGAGCCAGCGCAGATGTCGAGGAGCGAGGGACATCAGGACGAGTGTAGCGCTTGGTTAGTGCGCTGGGGTAGCTGGTAGCGAGTAGCTGAGGATGTGTGCCAGGGCTGTGGCGGACAGGCGAGATCGCCTGTCGTACACGAATCAGAAGGCCCGCTGGAGGGCCAGCGGGCTCCATCTCCCTTTGCGAGAACGCGGGCGACGGCGCCCGCGCCACACGATTCGAGGGTCGGGCGTTACCAAAGAGGTTTCTCCTTTCTTTGTCTACAGTTAACTCCCTATTGCGAGGTGAGTAGCTTGTGGTACGCTCAATTTGAATAACAGCGCGAACAACTGCTCATAGTGCCCCAACAGGATCACATTCCGAGAATCCAGGTCGGGTGGAAAACTGCCACGTACCGCAGCGTGGTGGGCACCATTCTGCTTGTGATTGGGGTGATTGGCGCGGCCACCTACATCATCTTTCCCGAACCTACGAAGAGGGCTGCCACAAAGCTGATTGAGCTTGCCGAGCGCATCGGCACCAATACTGTCACCAAGACAAAAGATAGCAACGCACAGCAAGCGAGCTTCACGTTGATCGACGGCACCGTGAAGGTGAAGAAGGCCAACAGCAATACATGGGTCAACGCGGATTATCAATTGCCGCTGGAAAAGGGCGATGTGGTGCAGACCGGGTCGGAGGGAATTGCGAAAGTCGTGTTCCCCGACGGCACCAGCTATAACGTAAAGCAGGACTCGCTGATTGTAGTGGAAGAGAATTCCGCGAACGAAGCGCAGCAGACGAATGTCGCGGTGCAGTTGACGACAGGAACCGTGGACCTCTCGACGGGAACTTATACGCAGGGATCGAAGTCGCAGGTGATCATAGGCGGCGCGACGGCGACCTTCTCGCGCGACAGTTCGGCGATGGTACATAACGATCCGAAGAGCGATGAGCATGAAATCCTGGTAAAGCGCGGATCGGGTGAAGTGACGCGCGGCAAACAGACGATGCCCATAGGCGAGTATGAAAAGGTCACGTTCACGAGCGAGGAAGCGCGCCTGGTGAAGTCGAAGGAACTCGCTCCGCCCACGCTGATTGGTCCGGCGAATATGGCGCCGCTGTTTATGGAAGATCCGTCTCTACCGATTCCGTTCACTTGGTCGACGGTTCCCAGCACGGCGGAGTATCGGTTACGAATCTCGCGGAATCCTTATTTCTCGTCGACGGTGGCTGACCGAAAAGTGCCGACGGCGGCAGCGAACATTACCGGACTGGCCGAGGGGGCCTACTACTGGGAAGTGCAGTCGGTCGACAAGAGCGGGCGCGAATCGGTGGAGAGCGAAAAGAATCGGTTTACGATTATCCGCAAGGGTCCGGAGAATGCGAGTATTGCGCTGGAACTGTCGCCGTTCGTGCAGCATGGACACGTGCTGGAGATCAAAGGGAAGACCGAGCCCACCGCGCGCGTGATGGTGAATGGCCAGGAAGTGCCGGTAATTGGCGGGGATGGTGGGTTTCAGTTCTTCACCGCTCCGCTGCCCGCGGGCGAGAACATCATCACGGTTACGGCGCAGAACTCCAAGGGCGGAGTTCGCACCGAGCAGAAGAAGATTGTGATTCAGTGATTGTGCCCAGGCCCGATTCGTCGCTGGCATCATGATGGTTACGGGTTTTCAGGGCGGTTCCGCATTATCTTTGACCGGATTGAGTTGGGCGCGAGTCATCCGCAGGGTCAAAGACTTCGGTGTCCGACAGGCAATCTGAAAGTTCGCATAGAATCAAGGGCACTAATGGTATTGTGCCTTTAGCATTAACTTCCAAGTAACTGAGAGAACAGAAGCACGCGTATGACAACCAACGGCTTTAATGGCTCACGCTTTCATAACCTCCGGTCGCTGTTCAGTGTATTTTCAAGCGACCTGGCGATCGACCTCGGCACGGCGAACACGCTGGTCTATGCCAAAGGCAAAGGCATCGTGGTGAATGAACCTTCTATCGTCGCCATCAACAAGAACACCGGGGAAGTGGAGGCGGTGGGCAAAGAAGCCAAAGAGATGCTGGGGCGTACGCCGGGCAACATCGTCGCGATTAAGCCGATGAAGGATGGCGTGATCGCCGATTTTAAAGTTACCGAGAAGATGCTGAACTACTTCATCCAGAAAGCACACAACCGAAAAATGCTCGTGCATCCGCGGATCGTAATCGGCGTGCCGTCGGAGATCACGCAGGTGGAAAAGCGCGCGGTGATGGACTCGGCGTATCGCGCGAAGGCCAGCGAAGTTCATCTCGTGGAACAGGCGATGGTGGCCGCGATTGGCGCAGGGTTGCCGATCACCGAACCGAGCGGAAATATGGTGGTGGATATCGGCGGGGGGACTACGGACATCGCTGTAATCTCGCTGAGCGGCATTGTGTATTCGCGGTCGGTGCGGATGGCAGGTAATCAGATGGACGAAGCCATCATGAATTACCTCAAGCGCAAGTACAACCTGCTGATCGGCGAACGGACGGCAGAGCAGATCAAGATTGAGATTGGGTCGGCGTACCCGCTGGATAAGCCGCTGACGATGGAGATCAAGGGCCGCAACCTGATCGAGGGCGTACCGAAGAGTATTACCATTGATGACAGCGAGATTCGTGAAGCATTGAGCGAATGCGTGGCGACGATTATGAATGCGATCCGCGTGGCGCTGGAACGTACGCCACCGGAACTGTCGGCGGACATCAGTGATCGCGGCATTGTGCTCACCGGCGGCGGCGCGCTGCTGAAGAATCTGGATAAGCGAATTCGCGAAGAAACCGGGCTACCAGTTTCGATCGCCGACGATCCGCTGGCCAGCGTGGTGCTGGGCACCGGAAAGATGCTGAGCGATTTCAAACTGCTGAGAAAGATTTCGATCGAGTAGTTCCCAGCGTCCGGTTTTCAGCAAACTGGAAACTCGAAAACGGCAAAACTGGAAACTGGAGTCCATGGATAGCGTCATCAACCGGCACCGAAACGTTGCGAACGTGGTGGTCCTCGTGTTCGTTCTGTTCGTGCAGGTGGTGGGACTTGCAGTGCAAGTCAAGCGCCCGAGCGACAGCGGATCTACCCGCCTGATTCGCGTCTGGGCTGTCACACTGGTTACGCCTCTCTCCAAAGGCGTGGTTCACGCCGAAGAATCCATTTCAGGTGTGTGGCACGGCTACTTCGATCTGCGGCATGTGCGCTCAGAGAACGCAGATCTGCAGGACAAACTGGCGCGCATGCGCATACAGCAGGTACGGCTAGAAGAAGATGCCAACCAGGCGCGGCGGCTGCAGGTGCTGCTGGGGTTCAAGGAACAGTATCTTTCGCAGACGCTCCCGGCGCAGGTGATCAGTACTACGGGCAGCGATTTCTCGCGCGGCGTTTACATCGACAAGGGTGCTCATGACGACGTGAAGCAGGACATGCCGGTGATCACGCCGGATGGCATTCTGGGTAAGGTGCTGCGCGTGTATCCGAGTTCGTCGCTGGTGCTGGAGATTAACGATCCCAGCAGCGGAGCGGGCGTGATTCTCGAGAAGTCGCGACTGCAGGGAATTCTGAAGGGTAATCCGAACGGGAACGGCGAGCTGATCATTCAGAACATCATGGCCGACGAGAAAGTTGAGGTCGGCGAACGCGTTCTGACCAGCGGCGGCGACCGCATCTTCCCCAAGGGAATGCCAGTAGGAGTGGTTTCGCGGTTTGCGCACGGGAAAGACATCTTCCTTGATATATGGGTGAAGCCGGCTGCACAGTTGAGTCGCGCCGAGGAAGTGCTGGTGGTAACGAAGGTGGACGAGCGTACTCCGCAGACGGTGCCGTTTGCGCCGAGTCCGGTGCGAGCGATTGATATCTTGGCCGAGAGACTGCCGACAGTAGCGCCACCGCCAAAACCGGAAGCGACTGCAGCGGGTGGAAGTGCGGCTGCTGGATCTCCTGGAGTGAGTTCGCCGGAAGCTAAACCGAAAACTGCGACTACGGGCGGAACTGGATCGGGAGTGAAAGCTGCGCAGACGCAAACTGCGCCGAAGGCCCCAGTGCACGCGACTGGCGCGGCTGATCAGGCGGAGACTCCAAAGCCGAGTCCGCACCCCGCGCAGAGTGCAACTGGACCGACTAAGCCGGCAGATGCCAGCGGGAGCACGCCGCAATGACGATGGCATTCGAAAAGACGGAGCGGATCGAGGTTTACCGGTTCAACCCGCTGGTGAC
>CAZBCQ010000199.1:4710-7714 GCA_964490255.1 uncultured Terriglobales bacterium
CGCATCGATCTGCAGTGGTTGTGGATGCACGAGCTGCGCGGAGCGATCGCGAACGCAATATTGGGCGTGCTGCTGTTCCACCTGCTGGATCGGGTGAAGCAGGGGTAGGCTCGTGAAGTCCCAGGATTGTGGTCAGGTAGGGTTCCCTCGCTGCGCTCGGGAGGACAGTTCCTCGCTACGCTCGGAACGAGGCAGCGCACCAAGTCGCCGCACGCGATCGTCTTATTGAAAGCCTACCAAGGATAGAACTAAGGTTCACCGCACTTGAGTTAGTGGGGTCGCCTGCATTGGACGGGGGCTGATTCCTGCTACACTCAGGCATCCAGTAAGCTGCGTGCTCAAGAGTATAGAGCGAAGTGCGGCGCTGGTTCATCCAATCTAAGTCCAGAGCTTATTGTGTTCGGCCGCGAAGACAAAGTATCGCCGATTCGGATCACGGGAGTGCAGTACGTAATTCTCGGAATCTTTCTTTTGCTCGGCTATGGATTTTGGCGGCTGCAGGTTGGCGGTTCCGATT
Organism: uncultured Terriglobales bacterium; assembly: GCA_964490255.1. GTDB lineage: Bacteria > Acidobacteriota > Terriglobia > Terriglobales > Acidobacteriaceae > JAJPJE01. The sequence goes on from CAZBCQ010000199.1 coordinate 5,228, forward strand.
ACTACGCGTCACTGGCCGAGCAGAATCGCGTCCGCAAAGTTCCCATCCTCGCGCCTCGCGGAAAAATCATTGATCGCGAAGGCCGAATTATTGTCGATAACTATCCTTCATTCTCAGCGCTGCTATTGCGCGATCAGACGCGGGATCTGGATGCAGACGTCGATAAGATCGCTGCCGGCTTGCACATGGATCCGGAAGACATTCGTTTGCGTCTCAAGAAATTTAACGGCATGCCGCAGTACCAGCCGATCATCCTGAAAGACGACATCACGCCGGATGAACTGGCTTACATCGAGTCGCACAAGAATGAGTTGCCGGAGTTGGACACGATCCGGGCGAGCCGACGGCTCTATCCGAAGAATGGATTCATGGCACACCTGATCGGTTATGTGGGTGAGGTCAGCGAAGACATGCTGAATCAGCCGCAATGGGAGTTCTACAAAGCCGGCGACGTGGTCGGTAAGTCGGGTGTGGAGTTGCAGTACAACGATATCCTGATGGGAGAGGATGGCTCGCGACGCGAGATAGTTAACAGCCGCGGCAAGGTTGTTGGGCAGATGGACGAGGTGCCTGCGGCTGCTGGAAAGCAACTCCGACTGACTGTCGATCTGGATCTGCAAATCGCAGCGGAACAGGCGTTGGGGGACCGGACCGGTGGAATCGTAGCCATGGACCCACATACTGGCGAGATTCTGGCGATGGTTAGCCGTCCAACGTTTGACCCGAACCAGTTCGCCGTACGTATCACGAAGGATTACTGGAACCAACTCTTACGCGATCCCGGGAAGCCCCTGATGAACAAACCGATCCAGGCACAACTGGCGCCGGGGTCGACATTCAAGATCATCATGGCTACTGCCGGTCTGCAAGAGAACGTCGCGCAAAACCTCAAGGTCAATTGCGCCGGCGGAGCGACATTCTACGGACGTTATTTCAAGTGCTGGGTCCTGGAAGAACACCGAGTACACGGCGTTGTCGATATCAGTAAGGCGATCTACCAGTCCTGTGACGTTTTTTTCTACACGCTTGCAGAACGACTGGGGATTGGCACCATCGCGAAATGGGCGACATTACTGGGGCTGGGACAGAAAACGCATGTGGATCTGCCGCAGGAAGTCAGCGGTGTGATGCCGTCGGAAGAATGGAAGATCAGAAACTTCAAGCAGAAGTGGTACGCGGGTGAAACGATTTCAGTGGGCATCGGCCAAGGCGCGATTGCGGCGACCCCGATTCAGATGATGCGAGCGATCGGAGCCATCGCTTCACAAGGACATCTGGTGCGCCCGCATGTCGTTGCTTTCGACAACCTTCCGGCGCAAGCGCAAGCAAAATACAAGGAAATGGCGGCCAAAGATCCTGATGAAGTGAACATCCCGATCGACGCGAAAAACTGGGAGATTGTCACGGACGCCATGGCGGATGTGGTTACGCCCATCGGCACTGCGAATAGTGCGCATCTGGTTGGCGTGGATTTCGCTGGAAAGACAGGGTCTGCCCAGACGATCAGCAACGCCGCGAAAGCGCGTCTGGCTAATGGCAAATCTGAGTTCAAAGACAACGGATGGTTCGTGGGTGTTGCGCCACGCCGAAATCCGGATATCGTCGTTGCGGTGCTATTGGAGGGTGGGGAACACGGCTATTTCGCGGCGCGCGCTGCGTCGCAGGTAATCAAAGCGTATGTCGAAAAGCGTCGCAAAGTCATGAACGACGTTGCCTACGCGACTCCGCCCGGGTATGTCCCGACACATGCCAAGGTGGAACCTAGTGCTGCAGCAGTCGGCACGGAGACTCCGGCTAGACTGAGAACTGTCCAGGATCAGCCAGCGGGGACCGAAGGAAGTGTGAGCGACGCCACACAGAAGACGACGGTGAAGCCAGAGAGCGCACCTGCGAAGAAAAGCGCGCCTGCATCCAAAGCGGCGGAAACCCCGGGTGCGGGAACGGCGAAGAGCCAGTACGGAGATTCCATCGAAGTCGGTGGAGTATGGGATCACGGCGGCGATGTAGACGAAGAGCACAGGATGAACTCGGGAAGATTTACGGTGCCCGTGGGCAAGGGCAGCGCCGTTCGGGCAGTGGCGGCGCCGGGAATGCAGTAGTTGGCCGGTTGTCAGTTGTTAGTTGTCAGGGGAAGAAGCGGCAGCCGGGGTCGGCTGCCCCACGCGAGTTGTGGTGAAGGACGCGGGCGAGGGCGCCCGTGCCACTGTTGCTAATCGAGAAGAATGCAGAGATACATTTCATTTCGAGATTTTGATTGGGTGCTGCTGGCATTCGTGCTGCTGATCTCGGCGGTGGGCGTGGTGGAGATCTATAGCGCGACGCTGCACACGAAGTTCGTGGGAGCGCACATACGGCAAGTGTACTGGATCCTTGCGGGCCTGATGCTGATGCTGATCATCAGCCGCATCAGCTACCAGTCGCTGCTGGAAGCGGTGCCGTGGATGTATGTGATCTCGATTGTGTCTCTGGTATCGGTGCTGCTGTTCG
>CAZBCQ010000200.1:0-3442 GCA_964490255.1 uncultured Terriglobales bacterium
GAGAAAGCGAGTTTGCGCGTAAGCCTGTTCTAGAAAAGTGTGAGTTCTTCACCTACGTCCAGTGCGGCTGTTGCGGATACCTAATTCTTGGCGGTTCAGCGAAGGAGTTAAAGGACGAGGAAGAGCGCCATGCAACCGAGTGTCAGGCAACACACGGCTCCGGCATTCCAGCGATTCTTGCTGGCCAAGAACCAACCAGGAGCAGGTAGCGAAAGCGTTACCCGCTTCCAACTCGGGCGTAGCTCGCTTCCAAAAGTGTCCTGTCACGTTTCCGACGCTGGCACATCCCACGAAACTGGGGAGCAGATGATCGGGCGCTACAGAGCCAAACGGTTCTGTCGTGCAGCTCAGATGCAAGCCCCTATAACAACCTAAACGACAGTAGACATTAAAGGAGTATACCCATGAATCGTCTCACCAACCTGCTAGTTAACATTGGTGTCCTCAAGGAGGATCTTGACTACGATCTGATCCGCGCCTCGATGGTAATCATCTTCGCTTTCTTCGGCTATCAGAAGTGGTTTCAGTATGAAGCGCAGGCATTGGTCCCTTACATCAGCCACGGCCCTCTGATCTTCTGGATGTATCCGGTTTTTGGCCTTCGGGGAGCCACATACTTTCTGGGAGTAGCCGAATGGCTGTTTGGCGGGCTCTTGTTCTTGGGCTTCTGGAACAAGAAACTGGGAATTCTCGGGGCTCTTGGTTCGTGCTTTTCGTTTGTCGCCACCGCCACGATCATCCCGTTTATGCCGGACGGCTGGGCTGCGTCTGCCGGCGGATTCCCGGCCATGACCGAGACAGTTGCGTTCCTGATGAAGGATCTCGTTCTGCTCGCCGTGTCCTTCTATTTGCTGAAGCAGGACCTGATGAGAGTAGCGCAGTCTGGGAAACAGCTGCAGGGCAGATGGGTGAACAAAACTTCGGCTGAGCTTGGACTTAGCAAAATACCTGAAAACGTCTGAACAGCTTCGGTATTTGCGCGTGACTCCATCACAAACAAACACAAACGTCTTAGGCCTGAACAAAATGCTGAAGATTTCGCTAGTTGAGACGTCAAGCCAGTGCCGAGTGATCCTTGAAGGACAAATGGTCGGGGTCGGTGTCAAGGAGCTAAAGACCATGTGGGCGCGTCTGAAATCGGAGCTCAACGGACGCGCCCTGGTAATTGACATAAAAGACGTCACGCTCATCAGTCAGGAAGCAGAGAACGCTCTGCTGGGGCTCATCATCAACCACGGCGCGAAGCTTTGTCCCCATGGTCTGCTAGCCAAGTGCGTACTTCAACATCTCCCTCACCGCAGCAAAAAGGAAGTGAGTGAACTCATCGAGTCATCGCATCCAAACGCGGACAATACGGACGTACCTGATTCCGGTGCTGCGTCTACTGATTGCCCCCATGGAGGGCGCTCGCGTGCGGAAGTTGCGCTCGAGCTCACCCGAGGCTGGGCCTGGGAGTACGATGTCGCAAAGCACGAACTCTATCGATCCCACGACGTATCAATGCTCTTTGGTAAGCCAGTGGGTTCGCTTTCACCCACACTTGACGCTTATCTGGAGCATATTCATCCTGATGACCGCGAAAGGATGAAGAGCGCGTTCACCGATGCGATCAGCAACCGCACAGGGTATGATCTCGAGTTCCGTGTCGTCTGGCCCGACGGCAGCGTTCATTGGATGGCAGGGCGCGGACGCACGCTGCTCGACCCGCAGGGAAAGCCATGTAAGCTAATCGGCGTCGACATGGACGTGACCGAACGGAAGTCGTTCCAGCAGGTGGTGGTGGATAGCGAGAAGCTCGTCACGCTTGGACGCATGTCCAGCACTCTCGTTCACGAATTAAGCAATCCGTTAACGGCGGTTCAGAATGCTCTTCGCGTACTAGAAGAATCCGGGGACGTGTGTGATAGGCAAAATGAGTTCCTGAGGCTCGCAGCCAATGAGGCGCAGAGAGCGGTCGAGATCGTGCGCAGCACACTGGGCCTTCAGCGAGAAGCGTCTATACCGGTGGCCGTTGATCTGCGGGCGCTCAGCGATGAGGTTCTCACACTGTTTGCAGCACGGCTGCGTCAGCAGACGATTCGGGTGATAAGGAACTACCGTGAGATGCCGCGCGTGGTCATACTGCCAGGTCAGATCCGGCAGGTGTTGGTCAATGGTATCGGAAATGCAGTCGACGCGATGCCCAATGGCGGTGCGTTGGCGATCCATTTCGCGCCGAGGGTGAACAGCCGTGGCAGAGTTCGACTACTGGTATGCGACTCCGGCCCTGGAATCAGCCAGGAAATGAGGGCCCGAGTGTTTGAGCCATTTTTCACGAGCAAAGGAGAGTCAGGCTCCGGGATCGGTCTCTGGATTAGCAAACAGATTATCGAGAAGCACGGCGGATTGATCCGGCTACATAGCTGTCAAGGGAGGCGACGCAGGGGCACATGCGTCAGCATCTCCTTGCCGCTACGGAGTGACGCACGGTCAGATCATGGTGGTTAAAGATCGGGATTGTCCTGCATTGACGTACGACGTAGCTTGATTTACGTGCCCGGCAATCGCAGCCCTCACAGTTGGAGTCTGCGCCACTACTACTAACCACTTTTCCTGACCTGAACGTTGTAGTCTTTACCTTCCCAACGATCTTCATCCACCCACAAGAACGTGAACTGCAGCGAATTTGTGCTGTTTGGCACAGCGATGTCGGCATAATCAATTCCCATGGCTGTGGATCTCGACAGAGTATCGTTCGAATGCTGCCAGTCATCGTTTGTCCAATGCAACAGAAATGGTGAGTTAGCCTGTATCCGGAGGATCATGCCGGCCGCAATGGTTTGAAGTTGCCGGTTGGATTTCCAGACTTCAATAGCCTTGCGCTCACCGTTCTGTCGAACATACCGGTCGTAAACTGGCTCGACCAGATCAAAGACTCTGCCGTCGGCGGCGGAACGGTGCAGTTTTACGTATTCGGAATGCGCCCAAACCAGAGGCATCGCTGCATCAGTCGGTCCACCAAAACGTAAATAACGCGAGGGCAAGTCCGGCGCGTCCCAAATTTGCTCCGGTATCAGACCAATACCTTCTGCGAAGTTTTCAAGTGCGTGCAGATAGGGGACGGGGTCACGGCCAGCTGCGATTTCATAGTGGCCGCGTTCGCCCGTCAGTAATGGCCATGGCCTTCCCGTGCCCCAGCCGCTGTAAGACGAGCCATCGTCTCGCTGGCCGTAACCATCATGGTTGTACCGCCGCCAGCTCGGACCATCCGGTGTCTCGACCTTCAGCACAGCATCAACGACTCGGAGCGAGTCTTCAATGACGGGATCGTCGGGCCTGCGAATCCCGTAACGAACCAGTTCGAGAAACCCGGCGTCGACGATGTCTTTGGCGGGAAACGCATACCGCGTGCCGGGAGGCTGATTGGCCAACACAACCACTCCGCAATTTGGATCTTCATCGG
>CAZBCQ010000200.1:3542-7622 GCA_964490255.1 uncultured Terriglobales bacterium
GATTGATTACGTCAAATCCCAGCGCCGTTTCGGAAATGCAATCGACTTGGGCGCACAGATTCCGCCGTTCATCATGAAAGAAAGTTTTTCCGTCAGTGAAGAGAAATTGCAGGTCGCGGATCTGCGGGGTGTCAATCGTGGGATAGTAGACCTCGGTGATGCACCCTGAATCGAGCGTGTACCAGACATGGCTCGAGGTGGAATAGGCAGTGCCGACGGCGACCTTGGCACCGCGCGTCCAGTGTGGCTCGGTTCCCGGGCGGCCGGGAGCAATATCTTTAGCTTGGGACTTCACAGCCATATCTACCCAGTCGTGTCTGTCCATGAAGGCCACAAGACGGATTGCTAATCCTTCCTGCTTTCACCAGAGACGGGGGTTTGGAGTTCGATGAATGAAGCAATGTCGTATCTCGCCCGGTTTCGTCGAACACAGATTCAAGAACTTGGAGCTGTGACGCTTCGGTTCAACTTATATCCAAGAACAGTGAGGCGAGTGCCAGAACACTGAACAACAAAAGCAAGCCGACGCACAACGCAGACTCCATGGTTTCGCTGGCTGACATTACGCGTAATTCAGGATCAAGGTAACGGATTGCAGCAAATATCTCTTCATGCGTGAGGTTCGTGATATTCGAGGTAGACCGTTTTATGTTTCTCATTTCAGGTTCCAAGATTGAACTTCGTTTCTTCCATGCTGCCCACCGAAACGAACCATGAAGGATTCCAGGCGCGATCAGTTTTTATGCGGCCGATAAAAGATAAGGCGAGCGCAGAAAATCTGCGCTCTACCGCGCGATTAATTACCTGAGTTGTCTGCAGCCGCGTTGGTAAAGGAAAGCGATACTTTAGGAAGTTGCACTCCGGTAAGCGAGTTGGAGAGGCTATCAATATTGAGCGCCGGACGTTCATAGCCGCTGGGTTGTTCAGTTATCTGAGCCGGTACGGTGGCGATCACTTTCTTGCCTTGCGAGAATGTCACTTCGCCGTTCGAACCGCTTTCTGTCCAAGTCAGTTTGTACTCGCCGGCAGCGAGTTGAGTCGAACCAATGTGTACGGCTTGATCGATTTTGATATTCGCTTTCATCTTATCGCTCGCCCATCCGCTAACTGACAAGAGCACGAGTACTACCGTGCTCAACGTAAACTTACTTGCTTTCATGTTGCGTGCCTCCCGCGTAGTCTCATTAACTCCGCCGAACCAGCTACTGGCGGCGGATTCATACAATCAGATTCGGGTCGGTGGCTAATGTGACAGAGCGGCGCGCTCCATGCGCTCCTGTTGTGGTTGCAACACCAGCTTTCTCGAAATATCGAGGAGCTGAGACGGATCAGAGCCCTTCTCTAAGAATGCGTCGGCAACTCCCTGCCACTCAATTTCCTGGTCGCCTGAGTACATAACAATCGAGATGGAGCGATTAAGGTCCCTGATCTTGCGCGCGAGCTCGAGCCCATTGTCTCCCGCCATATCGACATCAAGAACTGCTAACGCGACCGGTAAGTTCTTGCAGATTTCGAGAGCTTCGTCGCAACGGAAGGCGGTTAGAGCGACGAACCCTTCATTTTGGTATCGCACGCTTCTCATTGCAGTCTCGGGGACATCGTTATCCATCAAGAGCACTATGCTGCATCTCAAAGGATCGGGTGCAGTTCTGTAGGTAGAGCGGTTTTCATTAGACACTGGGTGTGTTGCCGCGACAGAATTCTGTGGGTTCACGTCCAGTATGATTCGCGAGTTCGCGATTTGTTACCGGTTCGCCTATGACTCCACACTGTTGAGAGAGTGGTTTGAGAACGCTGCTACGCACTGCAAGGCGGACATCAGAGCCATGCCGGATCCGAGTTGCCAGGCGAGCCCGTTGCAGGGTGACTGAACGGAAACGGGCGAGTCATTCGAGGACTTCCTAGTACTGCAGGTTGGGGTAGGCAGCGCTGTCTCCGCGTCCCTCGCGCGTCAAATCGAGAGCGCCGTAAATTACCCAGATCGGGTCTAGGGAGCTGGTGTCGCCGCGCTTGAACGTCATCTCGCTCGTCCAGTGGTGGTGGATCCCGTCCTCGTGGCGTGAGAACACGTTCAGGACTGGGAGCTGCCCGCCGTCCGGTGCTTCCGCATGATAGTCACGGTTGAAGGTGTTGTTCCGCGAGGACAGCAGCCGCAGGTTGCGCCAGCCGCGTTCTTGTGCGTAGGTGCCGAGCCGATCGGGGCTCGTCTTCGCGATCACGACGAGGTTGATCCGCTCGGCGAGGTGAAAAGCAGCACCCTCGAGCCCGTCGACGACCGATGTGCATGACGGGCACGGCTGCTCGACAAGTGGCAGGTCCGCTGTTTTGCCCCCCGGGGCACCCGCTCGTGCGTCTTCCGACCAGCGCGGGAACATCATGTTGTAGATGACCAGCGAGTTCTTGCCCGGTGCGAACAACTCCGAGAACCTCACCTTGCTGCCGTCGGCCGCGGACTCGAAGACGTAGTCCTCCCTGATGAGGCCGCCCGCTGGCAGTGTTCGGCGCTGGGCGGCGACCTGCTCGTTCAGCCGCCGAAGCTCTCCCTCCGCCTCCAACAGCTGGTTGCGTGCTTGGCGGTATTCGCTCGACTCGCCGGGGAAGTGAACATTCGGGTCGAGGAGTACTTCCCGCCACTTCTTCATGTCGCGTGGTTTGCCCTTGAGAGCCATCGCTTCCTGCCTTCCAATGCTCCGAACTCTTTCCCTTACAGATGCGTCTCCATCTTTCCGTGCAATCACCTTTAACACTCCTTTTCAGAGACGAGCAGATAGACCGGCGCCTCTGCCTGCCTCGGCTCGGGTCGCCGGGCCGAATCGAGGTAACTTCGAAGCGATCATTGGCATCTCCGGGTTTTTGAGGCGCCAGAAGAGTTTGCAAGTAGAGGTGGCCTGACCCTTGTTTTACAGCGCTAGAAATGATGCTTCCGGCACATACACGCGCGAAAGGCCGGGCATGAGCGCATTCGCTCCTTGTTATTTCAAGCTTTGCGGGGAATGACGAACAGATGGCTTCACAGCGGGTCTCGCAGCACGCATTCTTTGGCATCTCTGGTCTGGTCTTCGTTGCCAGTGCGGCGGTGACGATCCTCTGGTGCTCATCCATGCCGGCGATGCAGATGCAGATGCCCGGCGGCTGGACTATGTCAATGGCGTGGATGCGGATGCCCGGACAGACTTGGTTCGCCGCTGCGGCAGCGTTCCTCGGCATGTGGACCATCATGATGGTGGCGATGATGCTGCCGTCGCTGATCCCAATGCTGCGGCGCTATCGCCAAGCTGTTGGCGGAACAAGCGAGGCCCGGCTCGGTTGGCTGACTGCGCTCGTGGGCGCAGGTTACTTTTTCGTGTGGAGCGTGTTCGGAACGGCAGTTTTTCCGCTGGGCGTTGCGCTGGTGACGATCGAAATGCACGTCCCGGCACTGGCGCGTGCAGCCCCCATCATGGCGGGTGCCATCGTGCTGATTGCAGGCTGCTTCCAGTTCAGCTCGTGGAAGGCGCGTCACCTTGCCTGTTGTAATGAGGGACCCAGGCAGGGCAGCAGGCTGCCGGCTAATGCCGGGTCGGCCTGGCGATACGGCCTGCGTCTCGGATTCCACTGCAGCGTTTGCTGTGCCGGACTGATGTCGGTGCTGCTGGTCCTCGGAGTGATGAACCTTCGCGCGATGGCTATTGTGGCCGCAATCATTACCGTTGAACGTTTCGCACCTGCAGGTCAGCGCATCGTGCAAGCCATTGGCGTAGTCCTCGTCGGGACTAGTTTTTTTGTGATCGCCCGAGGGGCCGGCCTCGGGTGGCGTAACCAGACTGTGTGTAGGTTCCGAACCATGGAGGAGTGATGAACGCAAGGTGCGGAGTTTTAGGACTGAACGCACACAGAGGAAGATTTCTCGCGAGCGGATGCACACCAACTGACTACTGAAGACGCAGGAGGTTAAATCCGCAGACATACAGCACTGAGCCTCTGTCGCTTCTCAAACATCTTTCGGGAAACGCATTTCAGACGCGCTCCATGCCCTTCCGCATGCAGGCGATACGCTCCCGGCCTTCCGGCGATCCTTCAATGAGCATCTCGATGCTTCTC
>CAZBCQ010000201.1:0-2531 GCA_964490255.1 uncultured Terriglobales bacterium
CATGAAGATCACGCGAACGCCCGCTTCCTGGCCGAAGGACTGGTAGGACTGCCGGGAATCGAGATTGATCCCACGCGCGCGCAGACGAACATCGTGATCTTCGACGTGACCGGCACGGGCATGACCTCGAGCGAATTCACGCGCAAGCTTGCAGACAAGAATCTGCTGGCGGGAACGGCGGATGCGCAACGAGTGCGGTTTGTCACGCATATGGACGTGAATCGTGAGGCGTGCGAGCGGGCGATCGAAGCGGTGAAGCAAGTGGTTAGTGGCTAGTAGTCTGTATTTCTGAAATCAAACTTCTGCTTCGCACTTCCGAGACTTGCATTGCCAAACTGAAGCTTGCAGAATCGAGATCAGCTGACGACTAACGACGAAGGACTAAAGACCAGCCATGACCATCGAAATCAAACGGTGCTTCTTTTGAAACGACATCAAGACGCAGGCCGTGAGCCTGAAACAAGACATCGAACGCGAACTGAAGGTTCCGGTCAAGATTAGGATGGGTGCGCCGGGATCGCTCAACGTAATTGTCGATGGGAAGACGATCTACTCGAAATCGGAAACGGGTCGCATGCCGAGTTCGGCGGAACTCATTTCCAAGCTGCGCCAGCGGGTAACTGCGAGCTAACGAATTCAGGAGACAAAGCTGCCTAAAGACCGCGAAATCCGAGTTGTCCTTTTTGATTTAGGTGGCGTGCTGGTGGAACTCTCAGGCGTTCCCACGGTTATCTCGTGGATGGCGGAGCCAGTTTCGATCGAAGAACTGTTCAGAGTGTGGCTAACTTCGCCAGCTGTGCGGGCGTTTGAGACCGGACGCATGGATCCGGATCTGTTTGCCGATCAACTGATCGTGGAAATGTCCCTCCAAGTGGGCAGGGATGCATTGCTGAAAGAGCTGGCGCAATGGCCAAGTGGAACGTTTCCGGGAGCACTTGAGTTGTTAGCGCGAATTCCGCGGCGATATACACGAGCCACGCTATCAAATACCAACGCGCTGCATTGGCCGGAAGTGATGGGGCGAATGAAACTGGAGAAAGCATTCGACTACCACTTCGCTTCGCACCTGACGGGCAAGATCAAGCCGGACGAAGAGGCGTTCCATCATGTAACTACAGCGCTGAGCTGCGAAGCGGATGAAGTCCTGTTTCTGGATGACAATCAGTTGAACGTCGATGCGGCCACGAAGTGTGGAATGCGTGCCGTCCAGGTAAAAGGCGTTTCGGGCGCCCAGCGCGCGCTGCTGGATTTCGGAGTGATTCAGTCCTAGCGCGTTACCGAAAAGCTGCGCCCGTCGTGCTATAAGCCAGCCTTTGCTAGTCCCAAAGTTCATGTTATACATATCGGTCCCGTACTCGTGGGGAGGACGGGCCAGTTTTCTTCCAAAAAGGGGACAAAAAGTTGGATTTTCAGCTCTCAGACGAGCAGCAGGACCTGCGCAAAACCGTGCGCGATTTCGCCGCGCGCGAGATCCTGCCGAATGTAATGAAGTGGGATGAAGCGTCGCATTTTCCCTGCGAGGCGGTGAAGCAACTCGGCCAACTCGGGTTGATGGGGATCATCTTCCCTGGCGAATACGGCGGCGCGGGTATGGGCTACATCGAGTACGTAATTGCGATCGAGGAGCTCTCGCGCGTAGACGGGTCGGTGGGCATCATCGTAGCGGCGCATACGTCCTTGTGCAGCAATCATATTTTTGTGGCTGGAAGCGAGGAGCAGAAACGCAAGTACATCCCCAAGCTGGCATCTGGGGAGTTCATTGGCGCGTGGGGGCTGACGGAGCCGGGCTCGGGATCCGATGCAGGGGGCGCGCGCTGCTCTGCGGTCCGCAAGGGCAACAAGTGGGTGCTGAACGGCACGAAGACCTTCTGCACGAACGGGCATTACGCCGACGTTGTGGTGGTAATTGCGGTGACCGACAAGACAGCCCATACGCACGGCCTTTCGGCTTTCATCGTCGAAAAAGGAACAAAGGGATTCAAGCCGGGCAAGAAAGAGAACAAGCTCGGCCTGCGCGCCAGCGACACGGCGGAGCTCATCTTCGAAGACTGCGAGATTCCGCTGGAAAACTTGTTGGGCAAAGAAGGCGACGGGTTCATCGACGCGATGCGGATTCTCGATGGCGGGCGCATATCCATCGCGGCGCTGGGGCTGGGAATGGCGCAAGGAGCTTATGAAGCGGCGCTGAATTATTCGCGGGAGAGGCGGCAGTTCGGGAAAGCGATCAGTGAGTTCCAGGCGATCCAGTGGAAGCTGGCGGACATGGCGACCGAAATCGATGCGGCCCGGCTGCTCACGATGCGTGCAGCGTGGATGAAAGATCAGGGCATGAAGACGACACTGGAGTCGTCGATGGCGAAGCTGTACACCAGCGAGGTTGCCGTGAGATGCGCCAATGAAGGCGTACAGATCCACGGCGGGTATGGATTTATCAAGGATTATCCGGCGGAGAAGTTTTATCGCGATGTGAAGCTGTGCACCATTGGCGAAGGAACGAGTGAAATTCAGCGACTGGTGATCGCGAGACAAAT
>CAZBCQ010000201.1:2631-5937 GCA_964490255.1 uncultured Terriglobales bacterium
GCAATCTCCAGCTATCAGGATTTCCTGTCGCGGTCAGGCCTGGCGCATCGAAAGTTGGTCGACAACTGGCGCGAGCGGCTGATAGAGATGCTACGAGACGCAGCGCTGCAGCAGGTGCTGCATCAGCACGGTGAAGAAGCGATCGCGCGCTACGCTGCCGAAATTGCGGATCATAAACGCGACCCGTATTCTCTGATAGAAGAGATTGCTGGCAGCGCCAAGGAAAAGGTAAGCGCTCTGAGGTAACTATGTCGTTTTCGATTGATCATCTTGGCATTGCGGTGAAGTCGCTGGCGCAAGCCCGCAAGTTTTACGAGAGCCTCGGGCTGGAAGTGCACGGCGAAGAGAGCGTGGAAGGCGAGAAGGTGCGCGTTGCCATGCTACCGGTCGGTGACAGTCGCATCGAACTGCTTGAACCGACGGCAGACGACTCTCCGATTGCCAAGTTTCTCGCCAAACGCGGTGAAGGCCTGCACCATGTGGCGCTACATGTGGATGACCTCTCTGGTGCTGTCGAGCAACTGAAAAAGCAAGGCGCAAGGCTTATTTCGGATGAGATCAAGATCGGCGCGGGGGGGCATATGTATGTCTTCGTGCATCCGGCGAGCACCGGAGGCGTGCTGCTCGAACTCGTGCAGGAGGAGCCGCAGGGCGTCTGATGCTTCTGCTCGCGATCGATACCTCTGGCCGCAACGGCAGTCTTGCGCTGGCGCGCGGTCAAAGTCCTGAGAACCTGGAAGTTCTGGAACTCCTGCCATTAGCTGGACGGATGTATTCGGCGCAGTTGATCCCGCAGATCAAGGTCGCGCTCGAACGGCACCAACTCATGAAGGCTGACCTGAACGGGATCGCCGTTGCTACTGGGCCGGGATCATTTACGGGATTGCGCGTAGGTCTTTCGACGGTCAAGGCGCTGGCTGAAGCGCTTCAGAAGCCGATAGCCGGTGTCTCGATTCTTCAGGCCGCGGCCCGTGTAACTGGCGAACGCGGTCACGTGATCGTCGCTATTGATGCCGGACGCCAGCAGGTCTTCGTGGGCGATTATCAGATCAGCGCTGAATTGGCGATTTCGTCCTCACGAGAGCTTCTGTTGCCCGTTGGCGAGTTTCTGCAATCCGTGGAGGGCAGCTTTGCCATGGTCTCGAGTCCTGACCGTGCGGTGCTCGACAGTGCGCGCCAGCAAGGCGTGAAGATCAACGAGATTGCCGCGCCGCAAGCGGATACGATTGCGCGGCTCGGATTTGAGCAACTAGTCGCTGGCCGGGCGATCACGCCGGAAGCGCTCGAACCTAATTACATACGACCTTCCGACGCGGAGTTGTTCGCTCTCCCCAAGCTGCAGCGATGAGCGCATTCACGATTCGCCGCGCCAATGCCGCCGATATCCCTGACCTCTTGGCCATTCAGTCGGAAGCGGAAACTGCGGCGCACTGGCCCAAGGCTGAGTACGAGCGCATCTTCGAACCGATTGGTACTCCGCGAGTTGCGTTATTAGTCGAGAGCGAAGAACAGATTGCGGGGTTCATCGTTGCGCGATGCGTCGATGTTGATTGGGAGTTGGAGAACATAGTCGTCCACCACGCCCGCCGTCGCAGGGGTTTCGGGCGGGCTCTGATTGAGAAGCTGCTATCAGTCGCTCGGGAGCGTTCCGCTGCTCGCATCTTTCTCGAAGTGCGCGAGTCGAATCGGGGCGCCCGTAATCTTTATTCACAACTTGGATTCCGGGAGAGCGGAATACGGCCTGCCTACTACTCGCATCCTATTGAAGACGCAATCACTTACGAATTTGTTATCAAAAGATGACTAAAAACCATTGAAGCAGATTAGCCCTGGTGGTAGTTTATCGCCTCTAAATCAAGCAGGAGGTTGTTCTGGATGGCAGCCCAGGTTCGAGACCTGCTCCTAGCGAATAACGAAGAATTTCGTCGACTCTGTCAGGAACATCAACAATACTCACAACGCCTCGATTCCCTCATCAATAAGCGTTACCTCTCCGAAGATGAAAAAGTAGAGGAAGTCCGGCTGAAGAAGCTGAAGCTTCGTCTAAAAGACGAAATGGAGCGACTTGAGTCGCAGTTTCGTCGCGACGGTCAGGTCGCCTGAGTAAGTAAGTAATCATTCTCCCCGCGTGCCCTTCTAAGCGGCGCAGGCAGTGATGCATCACCTGCCGGGCGCCGCGTTCATTTTCGTGCCAAATCCAGCTACAGCTTGAACTTACCCACAGTTTCTGACATGACAAGGGACTATAATTCCAAGCACGCATGGTTCGAGATGGCTACTTCTACGCGCTGGCAATGGCGCTGCTCGCGATCCTGTTGGGCTGGCTGACGGTCCCGGCGATTGCGATCGTTCCAGTTCTTCTGGGCTGCTTCTTTTTGTGGTTTTTCCGTGATCCGGAGCGCGCAATCCCGGACACGCCGGGAGCGATTGTCTCGCCTGGAGACGGCAAGGTCACCAGCGTCGGATTGGTGAATATCGACGGCCGTCCCTGGAACCGAATCAGCATTTTTCTTAGTGTTTTCAATGTCCACGTGAATCGCTCGCCGATCAGCGGGACGGTACGCAATGTGGAGTACCGCAAAGGCAAGTTCGCTAACGCGATGGGCGCCGCTTCTGCCGAGCACAACGAGCAAAATATCGTTACCGTGGAAGGCGAAGGCCAAGTGGTGATCTTCAAACAGATCGCCGGACTGCTGGCGCGACGCATCGTGTTCACCAAACAGACGGGCGACACGGTCACGCGAGGCCAACGGGTTGGGCTTATCAAATTTGGTTCGCGTGTGGACGTTCTGTTTGCGCCGGAAGCTGCCATCCAGGTGAAACTCGGAATGACGGTTCACGGCGGTTCCAGCATTCTTGCTGTTGTAGGCACAAGATCGGGCAGTACGCAGACCAATCCAGCGCAGCAATTCGCTGCGCCAGCACGCGGAGGCAAGTGATGGCCGAAGGCGTACCGCAGCAATATCGTCGTTCGACGGATCAGCAGCGCCCACGGCGATTTCGCAAAGGGATCTACATCCTTCCTTCCCTGGCGACGACCTTCAACATAGGGTTGGGCTATTACGCACTTTGGCACATTTTTAGCGGATCGGCCGCGGAACCCTGGCATTTTGATAATGCGGCGAAGGCCATCGGCTTTGCCGTTGTTGCCGACGGGATCGATGGCCGCATCGCGCGCATGACCGGTACGGAAAGCGATTTCGGCCGCGAATTCGATTCCCTGGCCGACGTGATCACCTTCGGTGTCGCTCCGGCTCTGCTGGCGTGGATTTGGGGATTCAAGCAATTGGGTCCACTAAACGGCAA
>CAZBCQ010000201.1:6037-7608 GCA_964490255.1 uncultured Terriglobales bacterium
TGATTGCCCTCATCTGGTACGAATCGCAGATCGTGCTCTTCGTGATTGCAGTTGTGTATCTGGTCTCCGGAATTTTCACGCGGATGAGTTTTGAATTCAAAAAGAAGCGCTCGGACACATCGGCGTATCAAAAACAAGCTCCGGAGGCCCGATGAGCACAAATCCCAGACCCATACGTCCTGCTTCCGCAGCAACGCCTCTGTACCGCGTGGCAATTGTCGGCGCCGGTACCTTGAAAGGAAAAGAACTGGCGGAGGTGCTGCCGGAGACTTCCTTTCCCGCTGTCGACATACGCTTGCTTGACGATGAAGAGACTCTCGGCCAGCTCGAAGCGGTGGGCGACGAAGTGACCTTCGTACAGCAGGTGCAACGCGAGAGCCTGGAGCACACGGACCTGGTATTCCTTGCTTCGGAACCGGATTCGGCACGCAAGTCGTATGCGTTGGCGTCGCAGGTGGGCAGCGCGGTCGTCGATCTCTCGTATGGCCTCGAAAACGAACGCGGCAGCGTGATTCGCTCTTCCTGGGTAGAACACGAACTGGGCGAGACGCCGGTGATCGAGCTTCAGCCTGGTCCGGTCGTAGTCGCTCATCCGGTGTCGGTCGCGCTGGCACTGTTGATGTCAAGACTTCAAAAGCTTGGTGGTATTCGGTCAACGGTCGCGACCGTTTTTGAACCGGCCTCTGAACGCGGTAAGCGTGGCCTGGACGAACTACACGGGCAGACCGTCAACCTGCTTTCCTTCCAGACACTGCCGAAGGATGTGTACGACATACAAGTCGCCTTTAACATGGTGGCCGACTACGGTGCGAAAGCACTTCCTTCGTTAGCCAGTACCGAGCGACGCATTCTCGAGCATTTCCGTAAGATTACGCACGAGCGTCTGCTCCCTCCTTCGCTCATGCTCCTGCAGGCCTCGATCTTTCATGGATACGTGTTTTCGATTTTCATGGAGATGAACGAAGCGGTGTCGCTGGGAGATGCTGCCCAGGCAATCGGTGGCGAACATGTTGAGATCACCCGCAGCGAGGATCAGAGTCCCAACGCAGTGGAAGCCGCGGGGCAGGACGACATCATGGTTTCCGTGCGCCGCGATGCGGAAAACCCGAACGGGATATGGATCTGGGCAGCGGCCGATAATCTGCGCGTGCTTGCTCTGAATGCCATCGGATGCGCGGAACAGCTGGTCGCCAGCCGCCCGAAGGGCAAGGTGCAGTAGTGAGGATGGCAAAGGCCGTTCTTGCGATTTGCATCGTTCCTCTGCTGATCGTTTCTACCGCCTGCGGATACCACACCGCCGGCCACGCAGTGCGCCTCCCAAATACAGTTCACACCATTGCGGTACCGACTTTCACGAACAAGAGCGAAGCGTATCGCGTGGAACAGATTCTGACCGCGTCTGTAGTACGGGAGTTCAACACGCGGACACAGTACCACGTTATGAGCGAACCTGACTCCCATGCGGATGCAGTGCTGCATGGCAGCGTGTTGCAGGTACTCACCGCCCCACTGACCTATAACTCGCAAACGGGACAGGCTTCTTCCGCCCTCATCGCGGTCACCCTGCAGGT
>CAZBCQ010000202.1:0-2255 GCA_964490255.1 uncultured Terriglobales bacterium
TCATCACGAGCGGACGTGAGTCCGCGAGGGATCCGCATTTGCTTTTCTGTCATTCCGAGCCGCAGGCGAATCCCTGGGAAGTCTGCCTGACGAGCGTTGTCTCGCTGCGCTCGACCTGACAGCCAAGCCACTAACAACTAGCAACTGACAGCTGCTTCTTCATCAACTCCAAATGCCTCTGCTCGTGTCCCGCGGTGATGTACGCCAGCGCGCGGGCGCTCACCTCTGAATTGTTCGCTCTTCCACGGCGCAACCATGCGTCTCGAGGCATGCTCTTGAAGAGCGCGATTGTCGCTCGTCGCACTGCTTCGTGTTCTGCAGCCAGATCGGCCAGCGGTCGCTCATTCGCGTTGCTCTCGCGAACGTAATCGTCCTGCTCGTATCCGGGCAAGGGAGTCTGGTCGCCGCGCGCAACTCGCATTGCGCGGTACGCCAAGACGCGCTCGCCATCGCATAGATGCCCGATCACCTGCTTGATGCTCCACTTCCCCGGCGCAGGCCGTTTCTCTGCCTGTTCTTCTGAGAGAGTTCTCAGAAACGCCTGCAATTCCTTCGACTGCCTCTCGAGAATCTCGATCACGTTCCCTTCGGGCACGCGCGCCACATAGTCGGCGTGGAAGTCGCTATATTCGTTGCGCTCAGGTCTGGTCAACATTGTCGCTCCAGGTGGATCCCCACTTACGAATGCATATCGTAAGCTATCCACAATGCATTAGGATATGCGGTCACCCTGTGGGGACCTGGACCAGGTCAAAAACATCTCTTTCCGGAGCGCCCGTGAAAACCGCACTCGCTTGCACCGTTGTCTGCCTTCTTGCTGCTCTCTCCTTCGCCGCTGATGCTGTTCCAGCGCCAACTGCCGCTCCCGCGCAAGACGGCACACTGCCCGCGCTCACTTCCATCGCGGGCCAGGCCACCATCAATAACCACGCGCTCGATTATCTCGAAGACCTCAGCGACAACATCGGCGGCCGTGTTACCGGATCGCCGCAAGCCAACGAAGCGATCAAGTGGGGCGTCGCGAAGATGGGAGCCATCGGCCTGAGCAACGTACACACCGAGCCGTTCCAGTTGGCTCACGGCTGGACGCGCATCTCCGCCAGCGCGAGCCTGGTCGCGCCGATTCAACGTCCGCTCACCGTTTCGTCTCTTGGGTGGGTCGGCTCAACTCCCAAGGGCGGCGTCGAGGCGAACGTGGTTGCCGTCAACCTGACGCAACTGGATCGCGAAACCAAGGAGAACTCCGGCAATTGGGCAGGCAAGATCCTGCTGATGCGCTCCAAAGGAGATCTTTCGCGCGAAGAGCGCATGAAGATGTACGTGAAGTATGGCCCGTTCCTCAAGGCGGCATACGCTGCCCATGCTGCCGCCGTGATTGGAGGACAGGGCGGCTCGAAAGCACGGGGCATGAATCTGACGCACACCGGCGCGCTTGGCTTCGATACGGTCTACGACATTCCCGTCGTCAGCATGACGGCGGAAGATTCCGAACAACTGGGACGCTTTCTCGATCAGGGCAAGCCGGTTCGCCTCAAAATGGACGTCCAGAACGTCATCACCACCGGCCCGGTTGATACCGCGAATATCGTCGGCGAGATCCAAGGGAGCGAGCATCCGGAGCAGGTCGTGGTAATTGGTGGCCATCTCGATTCATGGGATCTGGCCGAGGGCGCAACCGATAACGGTGTGGGCGTCGCGACCACGCTCGGCGCCGCTGAAGCCATCGTGAAATCCGGCTTCCGTCCGAAACGCACCATGCGTTTTGTTCTGTTCACCGGAGAAGAGCAGGGCCTGCTCGGCTCGTTGGCTTACGTAAAGATGCACAAGCAGGAGATGCCCAACCACGTCGCGGCGGTGATCCTGGATAACGGGCAGGGCTCCGTCGTCGGCCTGCAGCTCGGCGGACGTGACGACCTCATTGCGGCAGTCAAGCCCTTTGCGACTTCCATCCAGGCCTTCGGCAAAATCAAGACAGATGATGACGTCGAATTCGGCACCGATACCGGCCCGTTCATTCTCGCCGGTCTGCCGGGAATCAATCTCGATCAGGATTCTCCCGACTACAAGTACACGCACCACTCTCAGGTCGACACCTTCGACAAAGTGGATCCCGACCTTCTGCTTCGCGATACAGCGGTCATGGCGCTCACCAGTTTCTGGATCGCCGACCGTCCCGAGCGCCTGGCAACTCCATGGCCCGAGGAGAAGACCGCCCGCATGCTGGTGAAGAAACATCAGGACGAAGAGCTGAAGGC
>CAZBCQ010000202.1:2355-5922 GCA_964490255.1 uncultured Terriglobales bacterium
CTATTTGTCCGGCAGAAAAATGTACCGCCCGCTCTCGCGTTCCGCGTACGACTCCGCTTCCTTCAGGAACGCTCGTGCGGCGTGCGACAAGCTAGCGTTCTTTCGATATACCAACCGCAGCTTTCGTTCCAGCGCCAGCTCCGGCACCGGGATATGCACCAACTCGCCGCGCGCTAATTCCCTCTCTACGCAAATCGCCGGAATCAGCGCCACGCCGTTCCCCATCCCCACGAACTTCTTGATCGCCTCAATCGTCGGCATCTCTACATCCATATGCAGCGGTACTTTGCGCTTTTGAAAGGTCTCCAGCACTTTGGCGCGATACGGCGAGGGCACGTGGTGCGCAACGAAATACTCGGCGCCCAGTTGCTTGATGCTCACCTCCGTCGATCCCGCCAGTGGATGCGTAGGGGGCACCACAAACGCCAACTCGTCGCGATAGACCACGATCGACCGCAGCAGCGAATCTTCCGGCCGAAAGCTGACCACGCCAAACTCCACGCTGTGGTTCAGCAACTCGTCTGGGATGCGGCTGGCCAGTGCGCGCAGGATGCTCACCTTAATCATCGGCGCGTGTCGCCGATATTCGTTCAGAATGGGCAGCAGGTACAGGCAGGTGTATTCGTTGGCCGCTACGCTGAGCTTGCCCTTGTTCATCTGGCGCAACTCTTCGATCGCGGTCAGGGCCTCGCCACGCATGTTCAGCAGCTTCTCCGCATAATCGTGGAGCACGCGCCCGGCATCGGTAAGGATGCCGTCGCGGGATGACCGGTCGAACAGGGCCTCACCCAGTTCGTCCTCTAACTTGCGTACTGTCTGGCTGATAGCCGGCTGGGTACGGTACAGCTTCTTGGCTGCGCGCGAGAAGCTCCCTTCCCGCGCCACCGTAAGAAAGGTCTCCAGCTGGAACAGATCCAAATTGGCCCCCTTATAGACCATGGCTTGCACCAAAGAAGCTCTTATACCATAAGTCATGGTTATGTTCCATTAAGAACTATAAACTTGCTTTATCGGCTTCGGTGGTCAAACCTGTACTGTACAGATTTGCTCTAACGGCTGAATGAAAGGAGCCGCTCGATGGAACGTTCCCGCATTACGGTCTTCGACACCACGCTACGCGATGGCGAACAGTCACCAGGTTGCAGTATGAACCTTGACGAAAAGCTACGTATGGCGAGGCAGCTCGATCGACTTGGCGTGGACGTAATCGAAGCCGGGTTCCCCATCGCCTCGCAGGGTGACTTCGAGGCCGTCGAGGCAATCGCCCAGGTAATCCGACGTCCGATTATCGCCGGACTGGCCCGCGCCACGCATCACGATATTGAGCGCGCCTGGGGAGCGGTTCGCCATGCCGCCCGCCCGCGCATTCACGTGTTCCTGGCCACCTCCGACATCCATCTTCATTACAAGCTGAAGATGAATCGTGACCAGTGCATTCGGCAGGCCGTCGAGCAAGTTCAGTTCGCGCATTCGCTGTGCGCCGACGTGGAGTTCTCGCCCGAAGACGCTACCCGCACGGACCTCGAGTTCCTGTGCTCTGTCGCCGAAGCTGTCGTCGAGGCCGGCGCCACGACTGTCAATATCCCTGACACGGTTGGCTACACCGTCCCAAACGAAATGCGCCGCATCATCCAGGCCGTCACCTCGCGCATCGACGCATGCAGCCGTAAAGCAGTTGTTTCCGTTCACTGCCACAACGACCTTGGGTTGGCAGTCGCCAACTCTTTCGCTGCGATCGAAGGTGGCGCGCGCCAGATCGAGTGCACCATCAACGGCATCGGCGAGCGGGCCGGCAATGCCTCACTCGAGGAATTCGTGATGGCGCTGCGCGTACGCCCGGACGTCATGCCCTACGATGTCGGTGTGAATAGTGAAGAGCTATATCCTTCTAGCCGTCTGCTCACAGAAGTTACGCACGTTCCGGTGCAGCCGAATAAAGCGATCGTTGGACGCAACGCGTTTGCGCACGAAGCCGGCATTCACCAGGATGGCGTGATCAAGAATCCGCTGACCTACGAGATCATGACGCCCAAGTCGGTGGGCGTGCCCGAGAACAAGCTGGTGCTGGGCAAGCACTCCGGACGCCATGCGCTGGGCCTTCGCTGCGCCGAGCTCGGCTACAAGTTTGAACGGCGCGAACTCGACCACATCTACAAGCGGTTCGTTACGCTCGCGGATCAGATCAAGATCGTGGAGGACCGCCATCTACTTGCGATCATTCACGAAGAGTTTCCTGGGATGCCCATGGGCGCCGCAGTAGGAACTGCCGAAGTGGTCGCCCGCTCCGCCGGGATCGCATAGCACAAGTTGCAGTCCCACCTCTGCCAAGGAAAGGCAGAGATGGGGCACCCGCAGCTTGCTTATTTTGTCATCACGAGCGGACGTGAGTCCGCGAGGGATCTGCATTGGTTTTCTGTCATTCCGAGCCGCAGGCGAGGAAACCCTATTTCAGAAAAGTGTTTAAATAGGGCCGGAGGAGTTGAAGTTGTCCCCAAGTACTAAGCTGAAAATCACGGTCCTGCCCGGCGACGGCGTCGGTCCCGAAGTTACGCGGGAAGCGGTGCGCGTCCTGCGCTGCGTGGCGGACCTGAACAATTACGAATTCGAGTTCACCGAGCGCGCCATGGGCGGAGTGGCCATCGATCAGTTCGGAACGCCGCTTCCGGCGGACACTGTCGAGACCTGTCTCCAAAGCAACGCCGTTCTCCTCGGAGCCGTAGGGGCCCCGAAGTATGACCACCTTCCGCCCGAAAAGCGTGTCGAAGCTGGTCTGCTTGGCCTGCGCAAAGCGCTGAAAGGCTTCGCCAATCTTCGTCCTGCGATTGTTTATCCGGGCATCGCAGATTGTTCTCCGCTGAAAGAAGACATCGTTCGTGGCGCCGACATTATGTTCGTCCGTGAACTGCTCGGGGGACTGTATTTCGGCGAGCCGCGCGGATTTGTTGGCGCAAATCGCGAAGCAGCATTCAACACCATGCGCTACTCGGTCGAAGAGATCGAACGCGTCGGCCGCGTGGCATTCGAACTCGCTCGCAAGCGCCGCAAGAAAGTGACCTCGGTCGATAAGGCCAACGTTCTTGAAACTTCGCAGCTCTGGCGCCAGGTGGTCACGTTGCTCGGGAAAGAATATCCCGACGTGAAGCTCGAGCACACTTACGTTGACGCCTGCGCAATGCGCCTGGTAACCGCGCCCACCAGCTTTGACGTTGTGCTCACCGAAAACTTGTTCGGCGACATTCTTTCCGACGAAGCCGGCGTCCTCAGCGGTTCGCTCGGCACGTTGGCCTCGGCAACGATCGGTGGCGACGTCGATCTGTATGAACCGGTGCACGGTTCAGCTCCGGACATTGCCGGGAAGAACATTGCCAATCCGATCGGCGCGATCGCGTCCGCCGCCATGCTGCTTCGCCATAGCGGCAAGCTCGAACAAGATGCCCGCGACGTCGAGCAGGCGATCGTGAAGGTCATCGATTCCGGCTATCGCACGAAGGATCTGGCGCGCGAAGGCAAGTTCGAAGTAAGTACCACGGAGATGGGCAAGCTTGTCGAGCAGGCGCTGGCCGAAGT
>CAZBCQ010000202.1:6022-7570 GCA_964490255.1 uncultured Terriglobales bacterium
TGCTGTCATTCCGAGCCGCAGGCGAGGAAACCCTATGCCCGGAAGAGTTTTTGACCGCAGGGTTGTCTCCCTTCGCTCCACATGACACACCGTAGCGCACCGTTCGTACTGCATCAGGAGTTCTTGTAGACCCGATGTCCAAGCCACGCACACTGTTTGAGAAAGTTTGGGACGAGCACGTAATCTGCGTCCCTACCGACCAGCCGCCGCTGATTTACATCGACCTGCACCTCGTTCATGAAGTCACCTCTCCGCAGGCCTTTGATGGGCTGCGCGTCGCGGGTCGCAAGGTCCGTCGTCCCGAACGCACGATCGCCACGGTCGATCACAACAATCCGACCACCCCGCTCGAACTCACGGTGTTGGAGCCGATCTCAGCCAGGCAGATGGAAACGCTGCGCAAGAACTGCCGCGAGTTCGGCATCCGCCTCTTCGATATGGGCTCGGAAGAGCGCGGCATCGTGCACGTCATCGGCCCCGAGCTTGGGTTCACGCAGCCCGGTATGACGATCGTCTGCGGCGACAGTCACACCAGCACGCACGGTGCCTTCGGCGCGCTCGCCTTTGGCATCGGCACGTCGGAAGTCGAACACGTGCTTGCCACGCAATGCCTGCCGCAGCAGAAGCCGCGCACCATGCAGATCGATGTCAGAGGCCATCTGCCAGCCGGCGTGAGCGCCAAGGACCTCGCACTCGGCATTATCGGCAAAATCGGCACCGATGGCGGCACCGGTCACGTGCTCGAATTCACGGGCGAAGCTATTCGCGCGCTTTCCATGGAAGGCCGCATGACACTCTGCAACATGAGCATCGAAGCGGGGGCACGCGCCGGCATGATCGCGCCCGACGAGATTACGATCGCTTATCTCAGAGGTCGTCCCCATGCGCCGCAAGGCGAGGCTTGGGACAAAGCTCTCGCGCAATGGAAGACGCTGAAAACCGATCCCGGCGCGCACTACGATCGCATCGTCGAAATCGATGCCAACAGCTTCGCGCCGTATGTCACATGGGGAACGAATCCCGGCATGGTGGTTCCAGTCACGGGCGAAGTGCCCGATCCGACATTCGCTACCACCGATGCGGACCGTCGCGCCGCCGAGCGAGCGCTCGAATACATGGCGCTCTCGCCGCGTACTCCGATTCAAACCATCAAGATCGATCGCGTCTTCATCGGATCCTGCACCAACTCGCGGCTCGAAGATCTGCGCGCGGCTGCCAAAGTAATCAAGGGTTACCACGTCGACTCGCACGTGCAGGCAATGGTGGTGCCGGGATCGCAGAAGATCAAGCAGGAAGCGGAGAACGAAGGACTGCACCGGATTTTCACTGACGCCGGTTTTGAGTGGCGCGAATCGGGCTGCTCCATGTGCCTGGCGATGAATCCCGATCTGCTGCAACCGGGCGAGCGTTGCGCCTCCACCAGCAATCGCAACTTCGAAGGCCGTCAGGGCCGCGACGGACGCACGCATCTTGTCAGTCCCGCGATGGCCGCTGCTGCCGCCGTCACCGGCCACTTCACCGACGTGCGCCACTGGGAGTACCGCTAAT
>CAZBCQ010000203.1:0-1126 GCA_964490255.1 uncultured Terriglobales bacterium
TCGCGCACGACTTGGGGCCCCTCGGCCGTAAACAACTGCTTACCGACTTTATATATATGGGCTGACTCGCCTATTGCCGAGACTAATTTTTGTGCCTCAGCTGCACTGGAAACGTCCAGTGCGACGATTAACCGATCCTCTACTGCAATGGGCCCATTCGGCGTCGGGCTAGGGTCGTACTGCGCTACGGATCGGTTCGACATCTTCTTTACTGTCAGCCTGCCGGACTTCCCACACGGATGGTTGGCCGCGATTAGGGAATGCCTGACGGTTCCTTCCTGCCCGCTAGAGGCTAGCCGGAACCACTAGGCTACTATCTGCCCGGTAGTTCCGCGTTCTGGTTCATGGCCACCGTCGTCGGGGTTTGGATAATATCCAGCCTGACCGGTTCTACACCATGTCCGGGTATCTGCAGCATCCGGGCCGCACCGTACGACAAATCGATGATTCGCGTATGGGGCACGGGGCCGCGGTCATTCACTCGGACGATCACGGATCTGTTATTGCGCAGGTTCGTGACCTTTACCAGGGTTCCCAGGGGTAACCTGCGATGGGCGGCCGTAAATTGAAACATATCATACGGTTCGCCACTCGCTGTTTCCTTACCGTGGAACTGCTTGCCATACCAGGATGCATTTCCCACCTGGTACGGCTTAGGGGCTTTCGCATGGCTCGGGCGTACAGCTGCCTTCGCCTGCTCCGAATTGTGTTGCCTTCCTTTCTCGGGTCGAACCTCGCTTCCGGTATTCCGGTCGGAGGCTTGACTGCCGGGGATGTTTGGCGGCTGTGCCGCCAGCAGGCTGGTAGCGGATAAAGCTGCCACCAGAATGTTGGCCAGAGCTTGTCGCATCAAACACCTTCCTTCAGTTGTTTTCGACCCTCCCTTCACGCCGAAGTTCGTGTAAGTCTATGGAAATTGGAAGAATCATGTCAACCGTGGCTTCCGAGTTAACGGCAGGTTAATAAACCCTCAGAAACCGGCTACTCTGATCCGCAAAAACCAAACGCGCCAGAAAGACGGCCCAAGGGAGGGTCGACGTCTGCTTTCTGGCGCGCTCTCAGTTCGATGGCTTTCGGAGAAGCTGCGTTGGTTAGGCGTTTACTGTTTTTGGGACAGGGTGCAGAT
>CAZBCQ010000203.1:1226-7558 GCA_964490255.1 uncultured Terriglobales bacterium
CAGACGCTTGCGGAACAGTTCAGTCAGCGGGGCGTTCCGGTGTTTATGGCCGACGTAAAGGGAGACTTGGCGGGAATGAGCCAGACCGGGGGCGGCAATGACAAAGTCGCGGCGAGGGTCAAACGGCTGGCTCTGTCTGGATATCAGAATCGGTCTTATCCGGTCGTCTTCTGGGATCTGCTGGGCGAGCAGGGCCACCCAGTACGCGCCACGATTTCCGAAATGGGACCGCTGTTGCTGAGCCGCTTGCTGAACCTGAATGAGACGCAGGCAGGGGTGCTGAGCATCGTCTTCAAGGCGGCTGATGACAATGGCCTCCTTCTGCTGGACCTGAAAGACCTGCGGGCAATGCTTCAGTTTGTCTCGGATCGCGCGGATGAGATTCGCACGCACTACGGCAATGTCTCGGCGGCGAGCGTAGGGGCGATCCAGCGGGGATTACTCACGATCGAGCAGGAGGGCGGAGACAAGTTCTTCGGCGAGCCCGCGCTGGATCTCCAAGATCTGCTGCAGACGTCGGAGGACGGTCGCGGGGTGATTAACGTTCTCGCGGCTGACAAGCTGATGCAGTCGCCGAAGCTGTATGCCACGTTTCTCTTGTGGCTGCTTTCACAGCTCTTTGAAGTTCTGCCGGAGGTTGGTGATCCTGAGAAGCCGGTGCTGGTTTTCTTCTTCGACGAGGCGCACCTGCTGTTCAACGACGCTCCCAAGGTCCTGCTGGACAAGATCGAGCAAGTGATCCGGCTGGTGCGAAGCAAAGGCGTGGGCGTTTACCTCGTGACGCAGAATCCGCTGGATGTGCCGGACACGGTCCTCGGCCAGCTGGGAAATCGAGTGCAGCATGCTCTGCGTGCCTTCACGCCGCGAGATCAGAAGGCAGTGAAAGCCGCTGCGGAGACGTTCCGCGCCAACAAAGGCGTCGACGTCGCTACGGTGATCACAGAGCTAGGGGTGGGCGAGGCGCTGGTGTCCGTGCTGGACGCGACTGGCACCCCGACGCCGGTAGAGCGAGCCTTGATTTATCCACCAGAGAGCCGGGTTGGTCCGATTACGCCGCAAGAGCGGCAGCAGGTGATCCAGAAGTCGGTGCTGTTCGGGCATTACGAGCAGATGATCGACCGCGAGTCAGCATACGAAAAGCTGACCCAGAAGACCGGGGCGGCACTCGATCGCTCGTCACACCAACAACCGACGCCCGCGCAGACGGGTCAACAATCGCCAGGCGCTCCGGCGCAATCGGGCGGCAGCGGCTGGTTCGGAGAACTGATCAAAGAAGGTGGCAGTATTTTGACAGCTCCGACCGGACGCAGCGGACGCGGGGACAGCCTGGCGACAGCGATGGCGAAGAGCACGGTTCGCGCCATGGGCAGCTCGGTGGGAAGGCAAATCGCGCGCGGAATTCTGGGGTCCATTCTGGGAGGAACCAGTTCGCGTAGCCGCCGATGAAGGAAGAGCGCTTCGTTTTTCGCGCCCTTTCATCTAAATTGCGCATATGGCTCTTCCTGTCATCCTTTCTATCGCCGGTTACGACCCTTCTTCTGGCGCCGGCATTACTGCTGACATAAAAACCGCGGCGGCGAATGGCTGCTTCGCGGTCACCTGCATCACGGCTCTCACCGTTCAGTCCACCCAGGGCGTCCGCGAGGTTCATCCCGTCTCGGCAGAACTCGTAAAACACACGCTTGCAGATTTGCAGTCCGATTTCGAGTTCGAAGGAGTACGCATCGGCATGCTTGGATCGGGCGCCGTAGCGGCAAATGTCGTGGACTTCCTCCAATCGGCAAAGCCGAAGAATGTGGTGCTCGATCCGATTGTGCGTTCGACCTCGGGTGCCGATCTGGTCGACGCCAAGGGAACTCAGCACATGCGTGAAAAGCTGCTGAAATTGGCGGACGTGATTACACCGAACACCGAAGAAGCAGCAGCGCTAACGGGAATGCAGGTGACGAGCACCGCGGAGATGAAAGCCGCCGCCGCGCGCCTGCATGAGATGGGCGCCAAGAACGTGGTGATCACCGGTGGGCATCTCTCGGAAGCAATTGACTTGCTCAGCATGAATGGCGATGTGAACTCGATCGAAGAATTTCGCTCGCAGATGGTGAATTCGCGATCCACGCATGGTACAGGCTGCGCATTCGCGACGGCACTAGCGTGCTATCTCGCGCTCGGGCGGCCGCTGCGCCAGGGTGTCATCGAAGCAAAAGTCTATGTGCGCGAAGCGATCGCGAAGGCCTACCCGATGGGAAAGGGAATTGGGCCGGTGAACCACTTGTGGAGACTGGAACAGAAGTGAATTGCCATCGGATAATCGATGTCGCCAGCCACGCGAATCTTTTAATCGTGCATTAATCCAGAATTCACGACCCATTAAAAAGAAATCAGCAGCATAGCTTGTCCGGGAGATGGGGTGCTCTCGGAATAGCCGTTTCTCACCTTCTGTTCGAGTTTTATTTCAAAAGGAGAGCTCACTATGGCCTGGCTGCAATGCCGCGCTCGAATCTTTGTCGCCGTTCTCACTTTCGCTTTTCTTGCGCCGTTCTCCACGTCGGCGTTCGCCGATTCGCACGATGATTGGGACGACAACGATGACAACGTCGTACTTTCGTTCTCCACCGTCGGCGATTCGCGGCAGGATCCCAAGAAACCGGATCCGAGTACCGTACCTGTTTCCGTGCAAGACCAGACCTGGTTGCAGAACACCAAAGCGTGGACGCGCATCATGCGCACCATCCAGAAGCAGCACTCGAATTTTCTGTTCTTCAATGGCGACATGATCATGGGGTATGGCGCCGCAGTCGTGCCCGCAGACACGACCAGCGTGAACGCGATCGTGAAGTCAGACCTGATGCAGTTCTACCGCCAATACGGTTTCTGGCGGGGACTGGTTGCGAACCTGATGGAAACTGGAACGTACGTCGTGCCGGTCGCCGGCAATCATGAGATGCAGTGCAACAGCTCCAATACGACGCAGTGCGCCAAGTCAGGCAAGAACGCGATGGTTGAAAACGAGAATGCCTGGCGCGCCAACATGGGTGACCTGATCCTCGACGATGCCCGGTTCATCAACCTCTTCGGCGAGAAGCCAACGTTTGAAGACACTGCGTACAACGGCGCTGCTGACAGCTTGGCGACGGATCAAAGCAAGCTGTCGTACAGCTTCGATTTTCGCGGTTCGCATTTCGTGGTGATCAACACGGATCCGGTTGGCAACGACTCGCATGCGCCCGTAGTCTGGCTGGCGCAGGACCTGGCGAATGCGAAGGCACGCGGAGCCGAGCACATCTTCATCTTCGGACACAAGCCCGCGTTCACCTACTACTTCGGCGTCGGCGGCTCGCTGCCGGCTACGCCGTCTGGTTTGGACGCCGCGAAGGATCTCACCGGAAGAGATACGTTCTGGAGCCTGGTAGAGCAGTACGGTGCCGTGTACTTCTGCGGGCACGAGCATATCTTCCATGTTTCGCAACCAACTGCTCCGAAGGGCAAAGCCTGGCAGGTCATGGTGGGCTCAGGCGGTTCGCCGTTTGAGGCACTGCCGACTGACCTGACGGTCAACCCAAGCACCGATCGTGACTACGCCTGGGCCACGGTCAAGGTCTACCAAAATGGAAAGGTGAAGATCACCGCCTACGGATTCGACGAGCATTACGGTCCGACGCACGTGCTGGACTCGCTGGTGTTGAAGTAAGCGACAGATTTGTTAATTGGGGAGTAGAAAAAATAGGCAATTGAAAGACGCCGCCTTTGCTTTTCAATTGCCTATTACCAATTACAAATTGCCTATTTCGGTGTTTGTGCTGCCGGGGGCTGTTGGTTGTCCGGCAACGGCATCATGATTCCGTTATCGACCTGCCCCTGCTTCTGCTGCGGCGGAGCCGACTGCGCAGGAGCGCTTTGCTGATTTGGTTGCTGCGCGGCTCCGGGCTGTTCGTTATCGGGCAATGGCATCAGCAGGCCTCCATTGCTCTGATCCGGGGTAACGCTCTGCTTGACTGGCGGACGCGGCACCACGCGTGCCTGCGGACGCGGTTGCAATTGCGGCGGAGGAGACTCCGGCTCTACCACAGGAGTGTTGTCGCGACGCTTCAACTGAATCGGGCCACCCAGACGCTCGCGGGCGGCGCGCTCGGCTTCAATACGCTGTTGCAGCTGGTCGTCGAAATTCGTGGCCACTTCGCCAATCTTCTTTCCTTCCACATCTTTTCGCGTCGCCAGGCCAACCTGCGCGTTACTGCGATTGGCTGCGCGAGCCTTCTCGTAGTAGTACTGCGCAGTCTCGCGATCACCATCGAGCTCGGAGAGGTAACCCATGTTGTTGAGGGTGAACGCATCGTTCGGCGCAAGTTTGTAGGCCTGATTGAAGTCCTCGCGCGCAGTCCGCATCTCGTTGCGGTTCATCGCCGAGACCCCGCGCAAGTTCAGTCGGGCAACGCGCATCTCTGGCGTCTCCTGGCGCTCCATAAGCTTTGATAGCTCGCGCGCATTGCGTGACGCGATCTCGCTGATTGGGCGCCCGCGCCACTCTTTATTGGCAGCGACCTGTACGTTTTCCGTGGAACCAAGATTCGCAGCCGCGGTGTAGTACTGCAACGCCGAGTCGTATTCGCCTTCCTGCTCCCGGGCGAAACCGAGGTTGTTCAACGTAAACGGGTTCTTCGGGTCGAGCTTCAGCGCCTTCTGCAGGATCACGTCCGCCTCTGCGGCGCGATCTTTATTAAGCAGGGAAATGGCCTCGACGTTATAGCGATTGACTTCCATACCGATGTCGGCGGCGTTTCCTGCAATCTGATCTACCGGCTTGCCCTCGACGTTCGGATTGTTGGACTGGTCGATGATGGCCGCCGAGCGTTGCTGGGAAGCGAGATCGTAGTAACGCGCGGCACGGTCGACATCGCCATCGAGTTCGGCCATATAGCCAAGGTTGTTCAGCGTGAAGGGATCGTTCGGATCGAGAAGATAGGCTTTGTAAAAGAGCTTCTTGGCGCGGTCGTATTCGTGCTTCTCGACGGCCTTTACGCCGTCACGATTGAGCTGCTGAACAGGAGTCGGTTTGCTCCGCTTGGGAAGGTTGATGCGAAGATCTCCCGCATATAAAAGAGAGGCGCCGAGCAGCACAGCTGCAGTCAGCACAATCGAACGAAACCTTAACATGAAGACGAACCCCTCCACATTTGAGAGCAGGCTGGGGGCACACGAGAGAACCTGCTTCTCCGGTAGTTGGATGGGTAAAGTTGAAACGTGTTTGCCTGCAGGAGCGACAAAGATTCCGGAACAGGTTACAAAACAGCCCGGTTCGGTACGGTGGTGCAGCTACAATCCCGAGGAGGACTAGACCGGATGAACTGGC
Source organism: uncultured Terriglobales bacterium (assembly GCA_964490255.1). Classification (GTDB taxonomy): domain Bacteria; phylum Acidobacteriota; class Terriglobia; order Terriglobales; family Acidobacteriaceae; genus JAJPJE01. The sequence goes on from CAZBCQ010000203.1 coordinate 6,574, forward strand.
GCGCCCGCGTTTTTCGCGTGGTCTCGCGAACGTGTATTGCTGTGTATAAGCGCTTTCCCATTTTTGGCGCGTTGCGCGGGGCGATTGCTGTGGTGCCCTATGGCGACCAACAGTACGTAATGATCGAGCGCGCGGACGGTCTAGGGCTCTCCTTTCCGGGAGGACTGGTGCATCGGGGGGAGTCGCCGGGAGCGGCGCTTCGGCGAGAAATTGAGGAAGAGACCGGCATGGCTGTGCAGAAAGTCGACGGCTGGTTCGATTATCGCAATGACGAGCTCTATCCCACACACATCTTTGTGTTTCGTGCGCAGGCTAGCGGGCAGCTGCGGAGTTCTTGGGAGGGAAAAGCGGTGATTGTCGGTCTGGCGGAGATGGAAGCCCGGATTCTCATGAACCAGCGAGAAGTGGTGTCGCGGTTGAGGCGAGCGGGATGAGTGCAACGGTCGAGAGGATTCTCGAGACTTCGGAGGAGCCCGCGATTCGCGGTTATCTGCACCGGCCTGCCGCACCCAATGGTGATGCACTTGTGCTGGCGCATAGCGCAGGATCGAACGCGCAATCACCGCTACTGGTCACAGTTGCCGAGGCGTTTGCCGATGCGGGATTCACCGTTCTCCGCATCGATTTGCCCTTCCGGCAAGCGCGTCCGCATGGGCCACCATTCCCGCCAATGGCCGCGAAAGATAGGCAAGGGATTCGCCGCGCTGCCGAATTCGTGCGCGAGTCGATCGGCGGGCGAGTGTTTCTCGGCGGACATTCGTATGGCGGCCGGCAGGCCACAATGTTGGCGGCGGAGGAACCGAAGCTTGCCTCCGGATTGCTGCTGCTGTCGTATCCGCTGCACCCGCCAAGGAAGCGTGAACAGAAGCGCGATGCGCACTTTCCCAACTTACAGACCCCAGCGCTGTTTGTGCATGGAAGTCGAGATCCGTTTGGCCTGCCGGAGGAAATGGAAACGGCGCTCAAGCTGATTCCGGCGCGGACG
>CAZBCQ010000204.1:0-1416 GCA_964490255.1 uncultured Terriglobales bacterium
TGATCTATGGCTTCACGCTGGAGCATCCGTTTCATGTCGAAAGCAAATGGCTTTCGAGATTCCTCTTGCAGGCGTCGGTGGTCGCTCTCGGATTCAGCATGAATCTGCACGAGGTAGCCCACGCGGGCCGTTCAGGATTTGTTTACACCGCAGCCAGCATCACGCTGGCGATGCTGATCGGGCTCGGCCTCGGCTACCTCATACATGTTGGCAAGAAGCCCGCATTCCTGATCAGTGCCGGTACGGCGATCTGTGGTGGAAGTGCGATTGCCGCCGTCGGTCCCATCGCTGCCGCTAATGAGGAAGAGATGGCGGTGTCGCTCGGCGCAGTTTTCATCCTCAACTCCGTCGCGCTGTTCCTGTTTCCGATGATCGGATATGCGCTGCATCTCAGTCAGTCGCAGTTTGGACTGTGGTCGGCGCTGGCGATTCATGACACGAGCTCGGTCGTTGGCGCAACCGCGCGCTATGGACCCACGGCGCTCGCGGTTGGAACGACAATCAAGCTGGCCCGCGCGCTGTGGATTGTTCCGCTCTCCGCCGTGACGGCGATGGCGCTCAAGAGCAAAACGCGCATTCAGTGGCCCTGGTTCATTCTGCTCTTTTGTTTGGCAGCGCTGCTGAACACATTGTTGCCAACCTTGAATCCGGAATTCGGCGCTCTCGGCCGTTTGGGGAAGATCGGGCTTACGGTGACACTTTTCCTGATCGGCACCGGTCTAAACAAAGAGACCCTCAAGCGCGTAGGCGTGCGCCCGCTGCTACAGGGTTTGACCTTGTGGATCATCGTCGGCGTGACTACGCTCACTTTGATCGTCATGAATTGGATTCACGTTTAGAGCCGGGGGTCTTTGAACGGCGTGGCCTTTAGTCTCCGAGGAAAAGGAAGGGGAATAAAGCCGGTTTCTGGTTTGACGTTGCGAGTCGCGAGACAGGATACTCATGTATCCCATGTCTCGCGGCCAAAAAGTTCTTCTCGCGCTCGTCGGAATTGTGCTCGGCATCCAGTTGATCCGTCCGGCGAAGACCAATCCCGCGATCGACCCGCTGCGCGAGCTCTCGGCGCACACGCAAATGCCTCCGCAAGTTGCCGATGCATTGCAGCGAGGTTGCAATGACTGTCATTCTTACCGAACGGTTTGGCCCTGGTATACCAACGTGGCTCCATTCTCGTGGGTTATCACCGACGACGTGAATCAGGGAAGGCGGCACGTAAACTTCTCAGACTGGGCGCAGTACGATCCCAAGCGCGCCGACCGCAAGCTGGACCAGATCTGCGAAGAGGTGAAGGACGGCGGTATGCCGCTGACTTCGTACAAGTGGATGCATGCTGGTTCGCGACTCACCCAACACGAACGTGCCGAAATTTGCCGCTGGGTGGGAGCCGAACGCCAACGGCTGGCGAAAGCGGACGGC
>CAZBCQ010000204.1:1516-3524 GCA_964490255.1 uncultured Terriglobales bacterium
GGAGCCGAACGCCAACGGCTGGCGAAAGCGGACGGCACGAAGCAGACCCCGTAAGAACGTTGGGACGGTGCTGATTGTCCAAAAGAAGACCCGAGCTTAGGGCACCCGTTCTTCAATCACCCGATTACCAGTTACCCGATTGCCATCACTCCCGCATCGCCTCTTCGAGCCGCTCATGCAATCTTTCGCTATAACCTACTGGCAAATTGAACGTACGGTCGTCAGCGACCAGCACCAGGATGTTGCGCGTGGAGTCGAGCACGGCGGAGCAATGGCGGCAATTGGCAAGATGGATCTCGATCTCTTCCCGAAGCTCGACAGAGACCGTGCCGTCGATATAGTCCGAAATCTGCTTCCAGACGTGCCTGCAATTTAGAGCCATGATCCACCCGCCTTGCGACTGAAGAACCCTAGAAATCCGGTACGTCTCGACTTCAATTGCGGCGCCAGTATCTTCTGCATCATCAATCGCGCGCGCAGCAGCCTCGTTTTTACCAGCTGTTCGTTGATGCCGAGAGCGGCCGCCGTCTCAGCGATGTTCATCTCTTCGACGTCGCGCAATACGAAGACTTCGCGGTAGGTTTCCGGCAAGCTCTCCATGGCCTTCGCGAGCAGTTCGCGAACCTCTTTCCTTTCGAGCGCCTCGTTGGGCACTTCGCGCCAATCGGAGATCACCGCCGGAGTAACGTCACTGTCTTCCTCGACCGGTTCGTCGATGGAATCGAACTCAATCAGCCGCGCGTGACGTAAACGCCCTCGCGCTTCGTTCAGCGCGATCGTGATCAGCCACGTGCTGAACTTCGCGTCCCCGCGAAAGGTTCCCAGGTTCCGATAAGCCTTTAGCACCGCTTCCTGTGCAACTTCCTCGGCGTCGGCTTCGTTCTGCAGCAGAGAGTACGCGGCCAGGTACACACTTTTCTCGTAGGGCCGGATCAGTTCGTGAAACAGCTCACGGTCGCCCGCGAGTACGCGCGCGATGATCTGCGAGTCCCGCTCGCGGATGGGATCGACCGGCTTCGTGAATGCCGTGGGTTCCTTCTTTTGTACGGGTTCCGCCATTGAAGCGCCGATTCCGGCAGTCTATCCCAATCGAGATCAGAGTGCCGAACGCTTCAAAAGTTACAGGAAGGCAAAAAAGAGAGTCATGCGGAGTTATTTTAGCGAAATAATGTAACTTCTCCCGCAACCCGCAGTCGTATGTCAGCATGAGGATGGCACCCGGCAGCACCTGCTGGCGCGGTCCGTTCCACGGAAACGATCCCAACTCAATTGAAAAGGAATCGACAATGACGAAGAAAACTGTGAAGTCTCTCCTGATGACGGCCGCTGTTTCGGGGCTGATGACCGGCGGCGCTGTAGCCCTCAACGCCTCAACCGTGCCCAGCTCCAGCCAGACCTCAGTCAGCAGCTCCAGCATCGCCAGCCTGCTGCAGGCCGACGACAAAGGCAAGCACGCGTGTAAAGGCCAGAACGATTGCAAAGGCCAGGGCGGCTGCAAGAGCAGCGACAACGGCTGCAAGGGCAAAAACTCCTGCAAGGGCAAGGGCGGTTGCGCCACTGACGGCTCGAAGATGCCCGAGTAGTTGTCAGTTACCAGTTGTCAGTTGTTAGTTGTCTTTTGTCAGAGGCAGACAGTATTCACCTCTACTGGCAACTAGCAACTGACAACTAACAACTAGGTCCCGAGGTCTTATGCCAGCGAATCGTTTCAATGGATTTACCGAATACGGAGTAGGAATCGGCCTGCGGATTCCTCACTACCGGCACATTCTCGAACAGAAACCGGTGGTGGATTGGTTCGAGATTATCTCCGAAAACTACATGATCGATGGCGGCCGTCCGCTGGCGGTGCTCGATCACATTCTCGAACAATATCGCGTGGTTCAGCATGGCGTTTCCATGTATTTCGGATCGGCCCAGCCGCTGAATCGCGAACACCTGCGCCGCTTGAAAAAGCTGGTGCAACGCACGAACACTCCATGGCTTACCGATCACCTGTGCTGGGGAA
>CAZBCQ010000204.1:3624-7516 GCA_964490255.1 uncultured Terriglobales bacterium
AAGCTGGTGCAACGCACGAACACTCCATGGCTTACCGATCACCTGTGCTGGGGAAGCGTCGATGGCCGCTATACGCACGACTTGCTTCCGATCCCTTACACATGGGAAGCCGTCGAGACCACCGCAGAAAAGATTCGCCAGGTGCGCGATTTCGTCGAGGTCCCAATTGCTGTTGAGAACGTGAGCAGCTACGCCGAGTTTCATGACTCCGTAATGACCGAGTGGGAGTTCCTGAACGAAGTGGTCGAGCGCGCCGATTGCGGCATTCTGCTCGACGTGAACAACATTTATGTCAGCTCGGTGAACCACGATTTCGATCCGCACATTTACGTTGACTCGGTTCCAGCCGATCGTGTGGCGCAAATTCACATTGCCGGGCATTCGCGCTACGAGAAGTATGTGCTCGATACGCACGACCATCCGGTGATCGATCCGGTATGGAAGCTGTATGAACATGCCATCGAGCGCATCGGCCCCACGGCGACGCTGCTCGAGTGGGACGACAAGATTCCCTCATTCGAAGAAGTGCATCGCGAGGCGCTGAAAGCGAATGCATACCTCGATAAGGTGCGAGCAACTCAAGGGCTGGCGACGCCTGCGCCCGAACTGGCGGAGGTGCGCGCATGACCGCATTGCTTGATCTCCAACGACGCATGGCATCAGCAGTGATGCAGCCGCTGACAAAGTCCGATCGCATGCCGGCGCGTGATCCGCAGGGCCGCTCAAACGCTGCGACGGTCGGCGAATACATCAAGCCGAATAGTCGTTTAACAAGCTTCGAGCGGTTGGAAATCTACAATCGCCAATACTGGTTCCGCATCCTCGATTCATTTGCCGAAGACTTTCCGGGACTGCGCGCGATCATTGGTCGAAAGCGCTTCGATCAGATCGCCCGCGCATATCTTGCCGAGTGCCCGTCTGAGTCATTTACGCTACGCAACCTGGGTTCGCGGCTGCCGCAATGGTTAAGTGAGCACCGCGAATTCGCAGGCGATCGGTACGCGCTTGCCTGCGATATGCTCAAGCTGGAGTGGGCCAACATTGAAGCCTTCGATGCCGCCGATCTGCCCCCGCTGAGCGCCGAAACGCTTGCTGCACTGGGAGAAGATCCGCAGCTCGCGCTGCAACCGCATATCTCGCTACTCGAAGTGCAATATCCGGTCGACGATCTGCTGCTTGCCGTTCGCCAACACGATCGCGAGCAGGAAGAGTCTGGTGGAAACCGCGCATTCCCGATTCGCCGTTCGCTCAAGCCGAGCCGCGGAATGTCGAAAGTCTCGCAGACCGCTCAGGACCCGATCTACATCGCGGTGCATCGCGCGGACTACTCGGTGCACTACAAGCGACTTGAGCGCGAGGCCTATCTGCTGCTGAATGCTCTTAGACAACGGAAGCCGCTGTCCGAGGCGCTCGAGAAAGCATTCGAGTCATGCTCACTCGCCGAAGAACAACAAGCCGCCCAGGTTCAGGAATGGTTCGCCCACTGGATGGCGCTCGGCTGGTTCGTACAATCAAATTCGGAAGCATCGTCCCCCTCAGGAGAAGATCAATGAAAGGCGTTAAGGAACTGGCGGACCGGGGGTACACGCTTCTTACTGCAGTCGGAGACTCGCTGCAGTCTCCGCTCTTGCTTCTCGTGCGGCTCTACTGGGGATGGCAATTCATGACCACCGGATGGGGCAAGCTGCATAATCTTCAGAAGGTAATTGGGTTCTTTACCAGCCTGAATATCCCCGCGCCGATGCTGAACGCGTATTTTGTTTCCGGACTGGAGTTCGTCGGCGGGATCCTTCTGATTGTCGGGCTGGGCTCGCGCCTGATCTCGCTTGCTCTCGCCGTGGACATGCTGGTCGCGTATCTGGCGGCCGACCAGGAAGCGCTGCGCTCGATCTTTTCCGATCCCGGCAAGTTCTACAACGCCGATCCCTACACGTTCCTCTTCGCCAGCTTGCTGATCCTTATCTTCGGACCCGGACGCTTCGCGCTGGACTACGTTCTGTCGCTCGAGCGCAAGCCCATGAAGACATCAGCGGGAGTGCGCGTCGCCGCCTGATAGGCGTGAAAGTGTGGCGCGGACATTCCTGTCCGCGCAGAGTTTACTTCCCTAGAGCCGTCCCTGATTTTACCTGTGCGATCCATTTATCCGTGCGGGCTTCGAGAAGATCGAGAGGCAGTGTTCCGCCATCGAGCATCTCGTCGTGGAAGGCGCGGATGTCAAACTTGGGACCCAATTCTGTCTTGGCGCGTTCGCGCAATTCGCGGATCTTGAGCTGTCCAAGCTTGTAACTGAGCGCTTGCGCAGGCCACGCGATGTAGCGGTCGGTTTCCGATTGGATCGTGGGCTCGTCGACCGCGCCAGTCTCGCGGAAGAAGGCGACAACCTGATCGCGCGTCCATCCTTTGGAGTGGATCCCCGTGTCGACAACCAACCGTACTGCGCGGAATAGCTCAGAGGAGAGGCGTCCGTAATCGGAGACCGGATCCTGATAGAACCCGACCTCCTTGCCGAGTTCTTCTGCGTACAAAGCCCAGCCTTCAAGGTACGCGTTGAAGCCCAGACTGTGTAGGCGGAACTTTGGCAAGCTCGTGAGCTGCTGCTGAACGGAGAGTTGCATGTGATGTCCGGGAACGCCTTCGTGGTACGCAATCGCTTCATCATCGATCAGCGAGCGCTCAGCAAAATTGGAGGTGGCGACGACGACGCGGCCTGGGCGCTTGCCATCGGGCGTCCCGGTGACATAGTGGGTTGCAGCCGCCGCCTGGAACGCTGGTATGGCCTCGACCGTAACGGGCGACTTGGGGGCCAAATTAAAGAGATCGGGAAGCTTCAGTTCCATCTGCGCGATGTAGCGCCGGAAGTCGTCGAGAATCTGGTCTGAGGAGGTCGGAACGTATTTCGGATTCTTCTTGACGGAAGCACGGAAGGAGGCGAGGTCGGCGAACCCTTCCTTCTTCGCGATCGCTGTCATCTCGGCCTGAATACGGGTGATCTCGCGTAGACCAAGCTGATGTATCTCGTCCGGCGACATATGCGTGGTGGTCCGGGCGTAGATGTCGTTCTCGTAGCGCTTCTCGCCGTCCGGCAACGAGGTAACAGCGAGGGTGGTCCGGCCATGCGGCGCGTATTCCGTGCGCAGAAAAGTCGCGAACGTCTTGTAAGCGGGAATCACGTCGGTGTTGATGGCGTCGGTAATCTGCTGGGTCAAACGCTTCTGATCTTCCGGCGAAATGCTTGCAGGATACTTCTTCGTCGGCAGCAGAAATGGATCAGCAGCGATGATGCCCTCGCATTGGACGGGAAGCTTCTCAAGCAGGAATTTCACCGGCATGAGATTGTCCTTCATTCCGGCCCGAAGGACTTCCGTGGTCTGGCTGAGGACACGCGGAATCTGGTGAAGACGGGAAATATAATCTTCGTACTGCTTCACCGTATTGAAGGGCACAGAGAGCGGCAGATCCGCGAGGCTGGTGTGGATGCCGGTCTGCTGGTTGATGGGCATCTCGTATTCTTTGAGATCGTAGTCAGCGATGCGCTGCTGGAGAACGCGAATCATCAGGTCGTGCGAGAGCTGGTCCTGGTCGGAGAAGCCTGTCGTAGGAATGGCTTGAAGGCGAGCAAGGAAGGCCTGATCGATCTTATGGTGCTGATGGATCGCATCCAGCGAATGCTCGGCGAGCTTGTCATTGTAACGGTAGTCGCCGAACGCGGTGGCGCGCTCGGGAAAATTGCGGAGATCGGATTCGTACTGCTCCTCGAAAATTGCGTTCTGTGCGGCAAGGCGATCAACGAGGGGCTTGATGTTTTGGGCGAGAACGGAACCGGCGAGGGCGATAAGGAGAAAAAGGATCTGGTAAATGCGCATAGGCGTAAGCAGAGTACCAGAACCGAAAG
>CAZBCQ010000205.1:0-7485 GCA_964490255.1 uncultured Terriglobales bacterium
CCGCGGAAGCGCACGTCCGCCAAATGTGCCGTCTCGCCGTAAGTGGCCGTCTGCTCTTCGATCTTCATGCGGTTCTTCCGTGACTGGGTATAACCGACCAGGTTGTTGGAAACGTCTTCCATGGCGAATAGAACTGTTTGTTGATACGAGAGTTCAGCTTGATCACGTTGCGCCCAAGCCAGGTGGTAGTTCGACGTTATTCGGCCGCCTTCAAACAATGGCTGAACAGCTTGACCAGCAAGTGACCAGAAGGTCGCCGGACCTTGCAGAAAACTTGTCAACGAAGTGCTTTGAGCGCCAAATGAGCCGGTCAGTGAAAACTGCGGGAAGAATGCGGCCTTTGCGACGCCAACGTTTGCGTTCGCTGAAACCAGAAGCATCTCCGCCTCTCGCACATCGGGACGACGCTTCAGAATGGTAGACGGAATCCCAGTGGGTATCTCCGGCGCGTGGGCTTGCTCAATCAGGTTCAACCCACGCGCGATGGGTCCGGGATTTCTTCCAAGAAGAGTACTGATGGCATTCTCAGTCTGCTCGATCGACTGCTGCAGCAGAATGATCTGCGACTCAGCTTGTTGCACCAGTAATTGAGCTTGTAGCACATCGGTCTTCGCGAACTCGCCGCCTTTGAAATTTATCGTATTAATTCGCAGTATCTCCTCGTCTGCTGCCAAGGTTCTCTTCGAATAATCAAGTTGAAGATCAAATTGCCGTAGCAGGAAATAGTTGCTTGCCACGTTTGAGATTAACGTCGTTCGTACCACCTCTCGTCCGAACTCGGTGGCCAGCAGGTTGGCGCGCGCAGCCTCAGTTGCGCGTCGAAACTGTCCCCAGAAATCGACGATGTAACTCGCCTGAATGGAGAGAGAGTCGAAGGTTGGCGCGTTCCGAAGGAACTGATTACGAACATTCTGGATGGAGCCTGATCCCGCAACAGAAGGAAACTGATCCGCGCGCGTGATACCCAACTGCGCGGCCGCCTGCATGATGCGTGTCGCAGCAATCCTTATATCGTAGTTGTTCGTGAGTGCCTCGCGGATAAGGTTGTCCAACGCCTCGTCTTGAAATACGGTCCACCATTTCATCTCGGCGAATGATTCGGAGGCAGCCGGTGGAGCGGCAGTCGGCGCCAATCCGCGATACTGATCAGGAACCGTGACCGGAGGGCGCTTGTAATTCGGCCCGAGTTTGCAAGCACAGAGCGCAACCGACAACACGAGGACCAACAGTGATCTCATGCTGCGTGCACTCCCGTCCGGTCCGTTGTTGGCTCTTCGACCCTCGGCTTCGCAGCTCCCAACTTGTGGCCGAGCCGTTCTATCACGACAAATGAGACCGGAACGAAGAAGATTGCGAGCAACGAAGCCGCCAACATTCCGCCGATCACGACGGTACCCAGCGTCTGGCGCGAAACGCCACCGGCGCCAGACGCTCTCCACAATGGCACGCAGCCAAGAATGAACGCGAACGCGGTCATGAGAATCGGGCGCAGCCTGAGCTTCGCACCCGTGAGCGCGGCATCAACGAGCGACTTGCCCTTGTCATATTCCATTTTGGCGAATTCCACGATCAGAATCGCGTTCTTCGCGGCCAGGCCGATGAGCATGACGAGTCCGATCTGCGCATAGACGTCGTTCTCCAGCCGCCGACCGAACAGCGCAAGGAACGCGCCAAACACCGCGATTGGGGTACCGAGCAGGACTGCAAAGGGCAGAGTCCAGCTTTCGTACTGTGCTGCCATGATCAAAAAGACGATTACGAACGCCATCGCAAACACAACAATCGGGCTGACTCCCTCAGCCGCTTTTTTCTCCTGGTACGACATGCCCATGTAGTCGAAGCCCATTTCCGAAGGCATGGTCTGCTTGAAGGTGTCTTCCAGTGCGGCGATCGCTTGTCCCGAGCTGTAGCCTGGAGCGGTAGAAGCATTGAGCTGCACGGACTGGAACTGGTTAAACCTCATGGTGAACCCAGGTCCGCTGCGCGGCTCAGTCCCTGTCAGTGTGCTCAATGGGACCATATCGCCAGCAGTGTTTCTCACATAGAACTTCCCGAGATTACTTGCGTTCGTTCGATAGTCCCCATCTGCCTGAACATACACCTGCCACTGACGCCCGAAGCGATTGAAGTAATTCACCAATGAGCCGCCCATGAACGTCTGAAGCGTCTGATAGACGTACGCGAGATTCACCTGCTGGGTCAGCACTTTCGCTTTATCAACGGTTACTCCTACCTGTGGCACTCCGAACAGAGCGGTCGTCGTAACGCTCGCCAGTTCCGGACGCTTGCGAGCTGCCGCCAGAAAGGTCTGCAGGTTCTTCCCGAGGAAAGTGATGTCTTTACCAGACCTATCCTGCAATACGAATGTCACACCTCCTGATGTGCCTACGCCTGGAATTGCGGGTGGCGGAAATGAGAACGCAATTCCAGAAGTAACCTTGGAAAGTTCCTTGTTCATGTGAGCTTTGATCGCTTCGTAGCTTTCATCAGGAGCTTTACGCTCCTCCCATGGCTTGAACGAAACGAAGAAGAAGGCGCTGTATGTTGTGTTCACGCCGCTGAGCATGCTGTAGCCGATCACCGAGCTAACATGCTCCACGCCAGGCGTCTTCATGATGATGTTTTCGACATCCCTTGCAGCATCTGAGGTCCGCTGTAGAGAAGACGCATCCGGCAGTTGCAGGCCTGCGTAAAGAAATCCCTGATCTTCGTCGGGAAGGAAGCTGGCCGGGATCTTCTTTCCGAAAAAGCCGGCCGCGATGCATAACACAAAGAGCAAAATGAACGCGAAGCCAGCCTTATGAATCAGGTGACTGCAAGCGGTCACATAGCCATCCGTAGCTCTTCCGAAGACACGGTTAAACCACCGGAAGAACGCTCCCAACGGACCACGGGTTGGCTTTCGCGGTTTTAACAGCAAGGCAGAAAGCGCTGGACTCAACGTCAGTGCATTGAAGGCGGAAAAGAGGACGGAAACCGCAATCGTAACCGCAAATTGCTGGTACAACCTTCCAGTAATACCGGGAATAAAGATGGTCGGCACGAATACCGCTGCTAAGATCAACGCGGTGGCAATCACCGGCCCAGTTACTTCGTCCATCGCCTTGACCGTAGCATCTTTCGGCGACAACCCGTGCTCGATGTTGTGCTCGACCGCTTCCACGACCACGATGGCGTCGTCCACTACCAATCCGATGGCGAGCACCAAGCCGAATAGTGACAATGTGTTGATTGAAAATCCCAAGAGCGGAAATACGATGAACGTGCCGATCAACGACACCGGCACCGCGAGTAACGGAATCAATGTGGCGCGCCAGCCCTGCAGGAAGATGTAAACCACCAAGATCACCAGGACGATTGCCTCAAACAATGTGTGCTGGATCTCTTTCAATCCTTCTGTGACTGCGAGCGTCGTGTCCAGAGGGATCACATAATCGAGGCCCTGGGGGAAACGCGTCTTGGCCTCCTCCATCAATTTGCGTATGCCTGCCGCCGTTTGGACCGCGTTGGTTCCAGGCAACTGGTAGACGGCGAGCAATGCTGCCGGCTTGCCGTTCAACCTGCCTTGAAGTGCGTAGGTCTGCGCTCCGAGCTCAATGCGTGCGACGTCTTTCAGGCGGAGAATGCCTCCATCCGGCTGTGCACGCACGATGATCTGGCCGAACTCTTCAGCCGACGGCAGTCGTCCCGGGGCGCGGACTGTATATGTAAACTGCTGTCCCTGCGGCACTGGCTCGCTGCCAATCTGTCCTGCAGGATTTACTGTGTTTTGGGCTTGGATAGCATTGATGATTTCGGGAACGGTGATGCTGAGACTCGCCAGCTTGTTGGGATTGACCCAGCAACGCATGGCATATTGGCCGGCGCCGAAGACGGTTACCGACGCAACACCGGGAATTCGCGTCAGTGCATCATTGATGTTGATGATCCCGTAGTTCGCCAGGAAGATGTTGTCGTACAGATTATTTGGAGAATACAAGGCGATCAGCATCAACGGCGCCGCAGTCGACTTCTGAACAGTAATTCCGTATTGGTTCACCGAACTCGGTAACTGCGAGGTTGCCTGATTGGTGCGCATTTGCGACAGGATCTGATCGGTATTGGTTTCCGTCGCGATGTCGAAGTTCACCGTCAGCTTCAGCGAGCCGTCGCTGCCGTTCAACGAGTACATGTAATTCATGTTGTCGACGCCGGCCATCTGCTGCTCGATAGGCGTGGCAACCGATTGCGCGACCGTCTCGGCATCAGCGCCAAGATAGGTGGTCTGCACCTGAATTTCTGGCGGTGCAATCTTGGGAAATTGCGCCGTTGGCAGGCTGAGCATCGCGACAACGCCGGCGATGACCATCAGGATGGAGATGACCATCGCGACGATAGGGCGATTGATGAAAAACCTGGACATGGTCAGTTGCTCCCTGCTGATGCAGTCTCCGCGTAAGGCTTCGCACTGACCGGCGTACCTTCACGCACTTTCATGAATCCTTCTACGACTACTTTCTCCCCAGGCTTCAGCCCTTCCGTAACTACCCAATTGGGGCCAATCTTTTCGGCGACTTTTATTGGACGGAAGCTGGCTTTGTTGTCGGGGCCCACAACAACCACCTGGTATGCCGATTGAACTTCTTGAACTGCACGCTGAGGAACCAGGAGAGCGTTCTTGTTATCGCCTGTCTTCATGCGAACGCGGCCGAACCCGCCAGGCCGAAGGATGGCATCCGGATTGGCAAATTCTGCTGCTACCTGAATTGTGCCGGTCTGTGCACTCACCTCTCTATTCACCAGAATGACGCGTCCGGATTGCGAGTATGGAAGGTCATTCGCTTGTATGTATTCGACTGGCGTGTTGCGGCTCTTCACCGACGTTGGGCGCATTGCCGCGTTGATTTCCTTTGCTGCTGCCAAATACGCGTTCTCACTTATGGAGAAGTAGGCCCGGATCGGGTTGACCTTTGAAACTGTTGTCATTTTGGTCGTCGTGCCGACGAGGTCACCGACTTGCGAATTCGCCGTCCCAGCGATGCCGTCAATCGGCGAATACACCTTGGTCCAAGCGAGATTGAGTTCTGCCTGCTCGACCTGGGCTTTGCCCGCTTGCACTTGCGCCTTCGCTGCGGATTGCGCTGCCCGATCGTTATCGATCTGTTTCTGTGGGATGGCATTTTGGGCAGCTAGTGGAGCATCACGAGCTACATCGGTATCCGCCTTGGAGAGGCTGGCATGCGCGAGAGCGAGTTGCGCCTTCGCCTGGTCGAGCGCCGCCTGGAATGGTCGCGGATCTATCTGAAACAGCAACTCACCCTTCCTGACATAGAACCCTTCGCTATAGTTCTTCGTCAGTACGTACCCTTGGACCTTCGGCATTATTTGCGCGTTCGTATCGCCGTTGAGTTGCGCTACCCACTCGGTGTATATCGGGACGTCTTGCTGAATTACGTCTGCAACCTGCACTTCAGGAGCACTCGGCTGGGCAGTTGCCTCTTTCTTCTCGCAACCACTTTGAAGGAGGATGATCAGGCAAAACGCCAAAACGGGCAGAACACTTAGAGATTGGGGAATCCTGAGGTGTGAATGGCATGCAAGCATGCATTGGGTTTCCATTGACGCACTCCGCTGTCCGGGTAAATCACTCCGTCATCTTCGCGCGAATGCAATTCACACGCGACATCCTGTTTTAGAACTTTGCGTGGCCTTTCACCACTAGTAGATTTTCTAGTCTTTGAATTGCGGTTTGTACGTGGAGCGCAGAGCACGCCCTGGTTGAGACGATTTTCAAACAGAAAAACGCTCATTTGAGTTAATGTGTCGTCGCGTGGCAGACGACCGGAGGTGAGGCGTGCTACTTAGCGGCGTAACACTTACCTTTGTTAAGCAGCTTAGCCTCGGTCTTTGGCTAACCTGTCCTCTGCTGCTGAGCCTCGCAGCAGCAATTACTCTGCTGGGACAAATCGCTGGAAAGCATGAAGGGTGGTCACGGTTCGACAGCTTCTACTGGTCCTTCATCACCGCCACTACGGTAGGCTACGGAGACATCCGGCCGCGACAAAGAGGATCAAGGTTGACCGCAATTATCATCGCGTTACTAGGGCTGACATTTACAGGCATCCTGATCGCAGTAGCTGTACGCGCTGCCACATTGGCTCTTGCAGCGCATGATGCGGCGGCAAAGGTGAGTTGATCACGGAGTGTATTAAGCGGCTTATTCGTCGATTGGCTGGGCGCTAACGATTCTTACGAGTTGCTTACAAGAAATCCTAAGGATCTGAATTAATGCGAGGTGGGGCGTCCCACCGCTGTTTTGTTACGTCGGATATGTTGTAGATCCAGTCCCGTCTGCATTCCGAAGGAGGAATCAGATCGTGACCTTTCAACAGCCCACACACGAAGGTTATCTCGATCGCGCCGTTGAGGTGTCGGTTCGAGTCGGGCTCATCGCCCTGCTAGTGGGGCTGTGTTTCCTCATACTGCGGCCTTTCGTTCCGGCAATTGCATGGGGCATCGTCATTGCAATCGCTGCCTACCCCACATATGAAAAGGTCAAACGTTCTTTGGGACAACGTGGGACGCTAGCCGCGGTTCTCTTCACGGTTATTCTTTTGGCGATTTTGATAGTTCCGACCGCATTGCTCGCGGGAACGCTGGTGGACGGCATCCAGAATATGGCAGCTCGCGTCAAGCAAGGAACACTGATCATTCCGCCTCCGCCGCCGAAGGTTGCAACCTGGCCTATCATCGGCACTCCCGTGAACCGGTTGTGGAGTCTGGCGTCCACGAATGTGAGTGAGCTGCTGAGAAGCTTTGCTCCGCAGCTCAGGACGGCGCTCACAGGGCTGCTCTCCGCGTCTGCCGGGATTGCCTTCACCGTCCTGCAATTTGTCCTCTCGATTTTGGTGTCTGGAGTTCTTTTAGCCAAGGCCGAGGATGCCGCCAAGGTGACTCGTTCGGTTGCGAACAGGCTTTTTGGCGACAATGGGCCCGAGTTCCACAAACTCATCGGAGCCACGATCCGCAGTGTCAGCGTAGGCATTCTCGGCGTCGCCTTCATCCAAACGGTTCTTGCCGGCCTTGGTTTTCTGGTAGAAGGACTGCCAAGCGCAGGATTGTGGGCAGTGATTTTTCTCTTTGCTGCAATCCTTCAGGTAGGCGTTCTCGTGCTCATCCCTGCTGTCATTTATGCATTCACAATAACTGGCACCACCAAAGCTGTGATCTTTCTGATTTGGTGCGTCATTGTCGCACTGATGGACAATGTGCTGAAACCAATATTGCTGGGGCGGGGCGTGGGAGTTCCCATCGTAGTGGTGTTCCTGGGTGCTATTGGCGGATTCATCGCGATGGGAATTATTGGCTTGTTCGTCGGAGCGATCATACTGTCAGTAGGCTATAAATTGTTTCTCGCCTGGCTGGGGAAGCCCGCCGCAACTAGTGCGGAGGTTTGAAGTGAGCACTCTTTAAGGTTAGTTGCGCGGGCTTTCTAATCGCGACCCG
>CAZBCQ010000206.1:0-2552 GCA_964490255.1 uncultured Terriglobales bacterium
TCCCTCAATTTCAAGTCTGAGCGCAGCGAAGACTGTCATGCCGAGCGAAGCGAGGTATCCCTATCATCACAACGAGCGCTTCCCTCAGAACAGGAGCTTTTGTTTTTCCAAATCTTCCTCAGCCTGCCGGATCTCTTCCGCCTTCCCCATGTCGCGCCAGTAGTATTCGTCCGCGCGGAAAGCCGAAATCATCTCACCGTGAGCAGCAAGATCGAGATACGTCTCGATGATCGAGAACACGCCTTCCTGTCGCATCATGGTCAGCAGCCGCGGCGAGATCATATGAATGCCGCAGAACGCGAGCGCCTGCTTGTTGTTCGTAGCGCGCGCGACTTCTTCCTGCTCTCCAATGCGCCGCCCGCAAAGCCTTTGCTCGTCATCGAACAGCAGATAACGCGAGCTCTCGCGCTCTTGGACTGCCAGCGTTGCCAGTGCGCCACCGCGGTGGTGTGCACGCAGCATACGCCCGAAATCGACCGTGCTGATCACATCAACGTTGTGCAGCAGAAAGGGCTCGCCACCACCGGCTGCACCATCGTTCTTCGCCCCTTCCAGGAAGAACCACGCCGCCTTCTTCAGTCCACCACCGGTATCGAGCAGAACGTCTTCTCGTGAAATGGCGATGTTCATTCCGAAATTACTGTTGGCCTTCAGATACTCCATCATCCGCTCGGCGAAGTGATGCACATTGACGATGACGTCGCGGATCCCGAACGCTCGCAGGCGAGTAAGCGTGATCTCCAGCAACGTGCGTCCAGCCACTTCGACCAGCGCCTTCGGGCGATCATTGGTGAGCGGACGCAGACGCGTGCCCAGACCTGCTGCCAGGACCATCGCCTTCATAATCCCATGCGCTCCAATTCGCGATGCCACACAACAATGTCAACACCGTTCTTCGCGCGCAGATGCTTCGCAAGTTGCTCGGCGAGATAGACGGACCGATGTTGGCCACCGGTGCATCCGAATGCGATGCTGAGGCTCTTGAACCCGCGGCTCTGGTAATTGCTGATGCTCGCGTCGACGAGCGAGAGCACGTGTGCTAGATACTGATGCACGCTCTCCTGCTGGTTCAAATACTCCGCGACCGGCGCGTCTTTGCCGCTCAGCGCCTTGAAGCGCTCTTCGCGTCCGGGGTTCGGCAGGCTCCGCGCATCAAAAATGTATCCACCGCCATGTCCGGTTTCATCTTTGGGCCACCCGCGATGGAAAGAGAAGCTGGCGATCCGCACTATCAGCTTGTCGGGTTCAGTCGCGATGCTCTGCAGCTTCTCCGAGCCGATCATGTTACGCATGGCTTCTGTGAGCGTTGGCAGCGCGATGGGCAACTCCACATTGTGCAGGAGCCAGCGCACGTTCTTCAGCGCGTAGGGAACACTCGCAAGGAAGTGCGCTTTGCGCTCATAGAAGCCGCGGAATCCGTACGCGCCCAGCGCCTGCATCATGCGGATGTAAACGAACGCGTAGTAATGATGCATGAACGCTTCGCGCGCCAGATCGGTATAGGGTGCGAGCGCGTCCAGATAATTGTCGAGCAACCGCAGTCGCAGATCGGGCGGCAGATCGGCCTTGGAGTCGAACAGAATGGACGCGACATCGTACTGCAGCGCGCCCTTGCGTCCGCCCTGGTAATCTACGAACCAAGGTTGGCCGTCGATCAGCATCGTGTTGCGCGACTGGAAGTCTCGGTACAAAAAGTAATCGCGCGGGGCGGTCAGCAAAAACTTGGTGAGGCGGCCGAAGTCGTCTTCGAGCGCCTGCTCATTGAACGGAACTCCAGCGAGCCGCAGAAAATAGTACTTGAAGTAGTTGAGGTCCCACGCGATCGATTGTCGATCAAAACTCGCACGCGGATAGCAGACCTTGTAGTTCAGATCGCGTCCTGCTTCAATCTGGAAACGCGGCAGAATTTCGACCGCCTTGCGATAAGCCGCCACAACTTCGGGAGCAATGTCCTGTCCGACGCGATTCGCCGAGAGAAAGTCAAAGAGAGTAACGTCGCCGAGATCCTGCTCCAGGTAAGCGCCCTGGTCGAGCGCGTCGCCATAGATTTCCGGTACCGGCAGACCATGCTTGCGGAAGTGCCGCGAAAACTCGAGAAACGCGACGTTCTCCTCGCGCACGTCATAAAGAACGCCGATGGCGCTTGCAGCCTCATTGCTGAGGCGAATAATCTTCCGCCCGGAGCCGCCGAGTTCGCCCTGCAAAGGCCTCACCAGCGTAGGCGGCGCATGAAAATGCTGCTCAAAAAGTCTATTTAGGACGTCCATGAGTTGGATGAATCAGGACAAAGATACCAGTGATTCAGTCAGTGGGTCATTCGGGGATTAACCAATTGCATCTGGACAGTCAGCATTCGGCCATTCGGGCACACAGCTCACGCCTTACTGCTGACGGCTGATTGCGGAGAGGAGAAATCTCCCGGGAGGAAGGGAGATTTCTAAATGGTGATGCGAGGGGTAGAAACTACTTCTTGTTGACTGCTTTCTTCAGGTCCACGCCAGCGGTAAATTTCGCAACCCGACGGGAGTTGATTTTAATGACGGTGCCAGTTT
>CAZBCQ010000206.1:2652-7385 GCA_964490255.1 uncultured Terriglobales bacterium
CCAGCGGTAAATTTCGCAACCCGACGGGAGTTGATTTTAATGACGGTGCCAGTTTGCGGGTTACGTCCGTTGCGGGCCTTGCGTTGATAGGTTGAGAAAGTTCCGAAGCCGGACAGCGTAACGCGGTCCCCCTTCTTCAGAGCGGAAGAAATACCCTCGATCATAGATTCGATGGTATTGGCGGCCTGCGCCTTGCTAATTCCAGTATCGGCGGCAATTTTCTCTACTAAGTGACCTTTGTTCATGTGCTTGCCTACCTTTCAGGAAGACACCTTGCCGCTTGTTTAGACCCGCCAGCTGGGCTAAGTCAAGCGTTCAGGCGGCCAAAATGCGCGCTCCAATTCCTTTTCGGGAATCGAGCCGCCCGAGATCAGGCCATGGTCGCGCGTTTTTAGGCGGCGACCGGTTCACCCGGAGGGGAGGCAGGTGACAGGGTAGTAACGGCAATCCGCAGCTTATCGCCTAATCCGCGAAAGATTTCCGCCCAGCGGCGCGCCTGGTCGTCATTGCGCGCAATCATTTGCGGATAGAGCGTGTTCAGCAGCGCGTAGTAAACATTTTGTGCCTTCCAAAGGTTCACTTCAAAAGGCAACATGAGAACGATGTTCGTGGTATCGGCGAGCTCGGAAAGAAGTTTGAGATCAGCGGGATTCGCCGCCAAAGCCTCACTCGTTGCATCCAGACGCTGCCGCAGATCGAACGCGAGCCGGGCCTCATCGAGTTGCAGGTTGTCGCGGCGAGCTTCTTCGAGAAGGGCGCCAAAGCGGACCAGATCAAGCGGGCCCTCCACGATCAGGCGGCGCAAAGCTTCGTTCACCACGAATGCAGCCGTCACCACCATCACATGCGGCAGCGGCATCCGAATGTCATGCAAAAAGCGCATGAGCGAAGCATGATTCTCGTAGATCTGGCGATAACTGGCGTTGGCTTCCTCCAGTACCTGTCCAAGAATGCTCTCCACCACCCGACGCTGCTCGTCGCGGAATAGGGACTTCACTGAATACGACGTGCCCTCGAAATTGCGATCCAGCACCCGGATTGATTCAGGCACATCCGACTGATTGAAGGCTGCCTGAGCTTCGTTCATGGTGCGCTCGTAGGCCTCTTCGCCCTGGAAGCGGCGCACTCCGGCAAGCACGTTGTTGTCGCCAAGGTTCAGCACAGCAAACGTAAGATCGGCGGAGTTGCGCGTGATCTGCGACCGGATGAGCGCACGTCCCAGAGCGAGCTGTGCGCGCCCCGCCTGGAGCACGCGCGAGTCCTTCACATCCGCTTCGTAGCAGTAAATGACGCTGTGGTCCGCGAAGCCAAAGAACAGCGAACTGATGGCAAAGTGCGCTCCCACTCCTACCAGGTTCACGGTCGCCGGTCTCACATAGCGGTCATAAACTTCAGCCCCGCTCTTGAACGCATCGACATTGGACGGTGCCGCCGCAAGCCGTTCTACGAAATGCTGCTCACGATGATCCCCAAACAGATCCTGCGCCAATTGCACGGCACGCGCGGCGTATTGCATCACCTGCACGGTTTCGATACCGGAAATCTCGTCGAAGAACCAGCCGCAGCTGGTGTACATCAACAATTCGTGTCGCTGCATTTCCAGCAGCTTCAGCAGCGTGACCTGCTCTTTTTCCGACAAATCATGGGTACGGTGCCGTTCGAGGAACGAATTCACCATTTCCGGCGCCCGATCGAGCACTACTTCGATGTAGTCGTTCCGCGCCGCCCAGGGATCGGCCACGAACTCACGCGCTCTGTCTTCGAACGGTTGCGTTAGGTCGTCTCGCAGCCAGTCCAGCGCATCCCGCAACGGTTTGCGCCATTGCTGGTTCCAGCCCGGCCGCCCGGAGTTGCAACCGCAATCACTGCGCCAGCGTTCGATGCCGTGCGCGCAGGACCACGACGTGTTCTCCACGATCTCAACTTCGTGATTCGTCGGATGCTTGGCAAGATACTCGCCGTAATTCGTGATCTTCGCGAGATTGTTCTTCTCGACGTATTCCAGCGCGTACGCCAGCGCCATGTCGCCGTGTGGATGATGATGTCCGTAGGTTTCCCCGTCCGTGGCGATGTGCATCAGCTGCGGATAATCGCGATTGCTGAAACCGCCTATCAATCGGTTGGCGAAATTTTCTCCCGAACTCAGCAGCTTTTCGAACGCCACCGCACGCGAGATCGGTCCGTCGTAGAAGAACAGCGCCATCCGTTTGCCCGAGGGCAGCTTGCAGACGTACGGCATCTTCGGATCGATCTTGCCGCCTTCGACATTTCTCCACGTCCGCCCCGTTCGGCGGACCTGGCGAGCCTGATGCGGAGCCAGGATGGTGAACTTGATCCCGTTCTCGGCAAGCACTTCGAGCGTTTCCGTATCGGCGGCGGTTTCGGAGAGCCACATGCCTTCCGGAAAGCGGTTGAAGCGCGATTCGAAATCCCGTATGCCCCAGCGAACCTGCGTCTCCTTGTCGCGTCGACTCGCCAGCGGCATGATGATGTGGTTATAGACCTGCGCGATGGCATTGCCGTGACCGGAAAACCGTTCGCGCGAAAGCCGGTCGGCCTTCAGTATCGACGCGTACACACCGGGACTGTTCACTTCCATCCAGGAGAGCAGAGTCGGCCCGAAATTGAAGCTGATCTGGCTGTAGTTGTTGACGATCTTGATAATCCGACCTTCGCCGTCGAGTATCCGCGAAGCCGAATTGGCGGCATAACACTCGGCGGTGATCCGCTCATTCCAGTCGTGAAAAGGGTAGGCCGAGTCTTGCTGCTCGATCGCCTCCAGCCACGGGTTTTCGCGTGGAGGCTGGTAGAAATGCGCGTGAATGCAGAGGCAACGTTCCATATTTGCTGCTACTTAGATGCGGAAATTGCAGAGAGTGACCCCTGCGCCCCTGGCATTCTTAACGATATGCGCTTTCGGGCCGGACGGGAACGTTTTTCCAACACGGTCCACAGACGATCTTGACTCTTGCACAGCTCGCTCCCGGAGTTTGCGAGCGCTCCCACTTGCTTCTGGGCTGCCGGCGTGACACCTTGTTAACAGGCAACGTTAACAGGCGATGAAGACGGAATCGAAAACGGCAACTTGTTTAATCTGTGATGACACCGGCTGGAAGCCCGTTGGACAGGGCACAGATCGGCGCATGGCACGCTGCGATTGCCGCCTGCGGGCCCGCGGCAGCTCGCTGCTGGACGCGGCCAAAATCCCGCGCCGCTACGAACATTGCGATTTCGACAACTTCCAAACCGAATTCCCCGATCTCAGCGTATCGGACCACGAATACAAGTCGCTGCATTCCGCTCGTTTTGTCGCCGGGCGCTTTGTGGACGAACATCTTCCCGGACAAGGGTTGCTCTTCGTGGGTGGCACCGGGACAGGGAAGACGCACTTGGCGGTTGCGGTCGTTCGCAAGCTGGTGCTCGACAAAGAGGTCCCATGCCTCTTCTGTGACTTTCGCGAGCTCATGCGGCAAATTCGCCAATCGTATGATCCGGCCGTCCAGACGACTGAGCTCGACGTTTTGAAGCCGGTGTTCGATTTTCCCGTGCTCCTGCTCGATGACCTTGGATCGGCCGCCATGACCGAATGGCAGCGCGACACCATCGGATACATCCTCAACAAGCGCTACTCAGACGAGCAAACCACGATCGTGACCACCTGCCTCGCCGATAAACCGAGTCCGCTGGCCGAAGCAGCTGAACCTGGCGTCGCCAGATCGCGAACTCTGGAAGAAGCACGGTCAGTAATGCGTGAGCGCACCCTGGGTGAGCGCATCGGCGATCAAATGCGCATGCGTTTGAAAGAGATGACGAAGACCATCGAAATCCAGGCGCGCGATTTCCGCGCCCGTGGCAAAGAAAAATTCTAGCCGTCACCGCCGCTGCATTAGGCTTTCGATTACCTATTGCCTATTACAAATCACCAATTCTTCTCTGTGTCTCCGTGGTGAAATCAGGGTGTGCTAGTCTCGAAAAATGCCCCAGGCCGCCAAAACTCACAAACAAATCAGTGAAAAGGCCAGCCGCTTCTCCGAATCGGTGATCCGCGATATGACGCGCCAGGCGTTGCTTTACGGCGCTGTCAATCTGGCCCAGGGATTCCCTGACTTCTCCGCACCCGAAGCCATCAAGCGCGCCGCACAGGAGGCGATTGCCGCCGACATCAACCAGTATGCGATCACCTGGGGCGCTAAGAAACTGCGCGACGGAATTGCCAGCCACATGCAGCAGACGCAGGGGATGGTGGTCGACCCAGAAACGGAGATCACAGTTACCTGCGGATCCACAGAGGCGATGATCGCGTCATTGATGGCGGTGACGGATCCGGGCGACGAGGTCGTGATCTTCGAGCCGTTTTATGAAAACTACGGGCCGGACACGATTCTCTCAGGAGCGCAGCCGCGCTTCGTCACGCTGCATCCGCCGACAACGGCCCTCGGTCAGTGGACCTTCGACGAAAAAGAGCTGCGCGCGGCAATCAATCCGCATACACGCGCGATCATCGTTAACACGCCCAACAATCCCACGGGGAAGGTCTTCACACGGGCCGAACTCCAACTCATTCGCGACCTCTGCGTCGAGTTCGATGTCGTCGCAATCACCGACGAGATTTATCAGCACATCATTTACGACGGCACCGAGCACGTGTCCCTTGCGACGCTGGACGGCATGCGCGAGCGGACCATCACCATCAACGGCATGTCCAAGACCTATAGCGTTACCGGATGGCGCGT
>CAZBCQ010000207.1:0-7373 GCA_964490255.1 uncultured Terriglobales bacterium
CCAGCGCTGCTTCGCCAGATCATCGACCGCATTCGAATAACGGCTGAGGTATTCGTCGCGATTCGCATATCGTTCCGCAATCGATTTGCGCGGGTCTCCCGCGGCCGTGCGGTCGGCTGCCGTTTTCGGAAAAGGAATGAAGGAAGCTTCAAACGAGACGCGCTGATCGGGCGCGCCAATCGAAGGGTCTCGAAGATTCCATGATGCATAGGTCGCAAGTGGAACGGTGATTTCTGGCAAACGAACACCGTCGCGTTCGTTGCCGTCAATATTAACTTGCGGCACGAGCACGGGAAAAGCGTGACCGACTTTGGGCGGCTCAAGTGTCAGAATTCCACGGCGCCAGTTCGGGCCGAAATCGAGATCATAGGCCGCATTGGCTTCATGTGCTTGCTTCACACCTGGGATGGCCGGGAACTTGTAATCGGTGAGGGGCACAAGCGTGCCGTCCTCAATCCTCGGATAGCTGCTCGGCGGAGGCAGGGTGTTGCTGCGAACCCACGCATCCATGTTCGCAATCATCGAACGCCAGAAGTATTTGATTGGGAGCGGCGACTCTGGCTCCTGTCCGAGCAGGTCGCCCTTCCCTTTTTGCGGAGGGAACGGAACGGAAAAGTGCTGCAGCCCAGTGAAGTGATAAATTCGCACGTTGTCCGAGATCGGTGCATCGCGCTTACCATCGGCGCTCACATGAATGAGCGCGCAGACGCGACCCCAGTATTCGTACGAAGTGTTCGAAAAGAAAATCTTGGGCGCGACTTTGTCCGCAGTCGCCCGGTCGAGCAGGCCTCCGACTTCCCCGGTCATAGGATCTTTCTCCGGTTCGTCGGTAAAGGGAAAGATATCTGTCGGGAAGAATACCGACGAGGTAGGCTGGGCGTCGCGAGAAGGCTGGGCGAAACGGTAGTTGAAGCTGCCGCGGCCAGCTCCGGCAACATGGGCGAGCACACCGTCCAGCGCCATTCTTCCGTCTTCATCGGCATTGAATCCCTGATAGAGGAAGTCACGAAGAAAGCGTCCGTTCTGCGAAATGCCTTCCCCATAAATGCGCCGCGCCGGAGTGATCGCATCGGGACTGTGCTTCGCATACGAGGCGAAATCACGAATCGCTGCGAATCCGACGCCAGCGACTACGGGATCGGCGACAACATAAACGTACTCGTAAATTTTGCCCGGCCGAAATCCGCCGTTCAAATGGATATGCCGGTCGCTGGGAATGAGCTTGCCGTCAACCGTGTGGGCAAACTGCCAATTGCTACGGGGAATAACGGTCCGCGGCGCATCTCGCGAGTCGCGAACGGTGAGCACATTACGCGGATCGTCGGGATTAACGACCGGATATTCCGTCCCGCCAATCTCACCAAGAATAAGATGCCCCAGCGGAATTTCCGGCATTGCCATCGATGGCATGAGATCACCGCGCAACAGTCCGGTGATGGTCTTCCCTTTTTCTTTCGCGATGGGAGCAAAGAGTCGTAGCGCGGCTGGGCCTGCGGCGTCCCACTGCCATCCAAGGCTGACAACGGTGAAGCCATGGCGCAGCAGCCAGGCATCACCTGCATCGCTCTTGAGGTCCAGATCGCCACCGTCGATGAGGGTGAGAATACGCGGGCGCCCGCGGTTGGGGATTTCGAGAAGCAGCGAGCCATTGCCTTTGCTGGCGTCCTTCGGCCGAATAGAAACGAACTCGGCGGAGAACTCGACTTCGCCGTTCGTCAGGTTTACTGCGTTTCTGAGATCGACTATCTGCTGGTTGTGAGGATTAGCAACAGCAAGCGAAAAGTATACTCGGCCGGTGATGCGCTCGTAGGCTCCTGCATCACCGAACTTCTTGCCGTTGAGAACATCGTTGCGAGATGCGATCTCGATGCGAGTGACGCGTGCATGAAGTGATGAAACAGTGAGAATTAGAGACAGGAGTAGCGAGCCCAACAGGAGGCGCAGAGGCATGCGCGGAAGGATAACATGCGAATCATTTAGCTAAAGAATGGATTAGGCCTTCAGCATTGCCTGCCTCTGTCGCAAGAAGCGGCGAACCGCGTCGTCGCGTTCGAGGCCGATCGCCATTTCATACGCCTCTCGAGCTGCGCGATTCGCTCCGGTCCGGGCGAGTAGTTCCGCGCGGGCAGCCCAATAGGGTTGATAATCCTTGACGCGCGGATCGGTAGCGATTCTTAGCAGCGTTTCAAGCGCCTCACTAGCGCCATGCAATTCCGCAATCGCCAGCGCACGATTGATGGCAATCACCGGCGATGGGAAGATCGCGAGCAATCCGTCATAGAGTTGCACGACTTCTTCCCAGTTGGGATGGCCCGTCCGACAGCGATAAACATGCGCGGACTGCAAAGCCGCTTCCAGCTGATATCGGCCGACAGATCCCAATTCACTTGCACGGCGGAGCAAGGCCTCCGCCTCGAAGATCATTCGCGAATCCCACAACGATGAATCCTGCTCGGCGAGCGGCACGTACTCGCCTTGCGCGTTTCGGCGTGCAGGTCGTCGGGCCTCGGCATAAAGCATCAGGGCGAGAAGACCAAGCGCCTCTGGTTCGTTCGGCAGCAACTCCGTGATCAACTGGCCGAGAAAGAGCGCTTCTTCCGCAAGATCGCGGCGGGCAACATCGCTTCCGGAGGCATCCACCCATCCTTCGGCGAAGGCAGCATAAATGGCATCGAGCACCGCCTCCAGACGCTGCGGAAGCTCCTCGCGTTCAGGAACGCGAAACGGGATGCCGGCTTGCCTGATTTTGCTTTTTGCGCGCACCAGGCGCTGACCCATCGTTGTGGGTGAAACGAGGAACGCCGAGCCGATCATGGCCGCATCGAATCCAAGAAGTGTCTGCAGAATCAAGGGCGCGCGAATGCTCGGCTCGATAGAGGGGTGAGCGCAAGCGAACATCAGCGCCAAACGGCGATCGGGGATTTCCTTCTCGCCGGCAGCAGCGTCGAGTCCCTCGGCCATAATCTTCAACTCCTCCGTCGCAACTTCATGGCGTTGACGGCCGCGGACGATGTCGATCATTTTTCGGCGCGCAACGGTTAGCAGCCATGCTTCGGGATTCGCGGGACACCCTTTCGCGGGCCAATCTGCGAGCGCGGATGCGAACGCCTCCGAAAGGGCGTCCTCGGCTGCCGCCACATCTCGTGCCCAAGCCGCAAGATAGGCGACGAGCTTGCCGTAACTGCGACGTGCGACGGCATCTGCTGTGATCTGCGCGTTCGCACGCGGCTCGCCCGACTGCGCAAGCTCGGCTCGCTCGTCCTCTCGCTCGTACTTCACGCCGCCGGCTCGTAACATAGGTAGACCTTGCCGTTGTTGAAGACCCGCGTTTTGGCTAGCTTGACCTTGAGATTGCGCTTCATGCCGTCGAACATCGAGCGGCCACTGCCAAGAGCCACTGGATCGACCATCATTTGATATTCATCGATCAGATTCTCCTGCGCCAACTGCGCGATGATGCTGCCGCTGCCAAGAATCGCCATTCCTGGTCCCTCTTCGCTCTTCATCTGCCGAACTTCAGACACGAGATCGTCCTTAACGAGGCGGGTATTGTTCCAAGATGCGTCGCAGAGGGTTCTCGAAAATACAATCTTCGACATGGCATTCATGCCTTTGGCCACAGCGGGATTGTGTTGGTCCGCAATAGGTGTGGGCCAGTAGCTTGCCATAAGCTCGTAGGTTTTGCGTCCGAACAATAACTGTCCCCCGCCGCTGGCATTCTCGGCGACAAATGCCGAGTACTCCGGATCTTCGTTCCCGTGGCGCGCCCAGCTGAAGTCACCGTTTGCGTCGACGAAGTAGCCATCCAGCGTAATGTGATTGAAAGCGATTAGTTTCCGCATCTTCATTTCTCTCTTTCGGAAAATTTGAGTCTGCTGCAATGGCAACTCACTCGGGATTCAGAAACTCGCTCATGTCCCTGGTCAGCATCGTGCCATCCATCAGCGGACGTACTTCGACTACACCATGCAGAGCAGTTGGCGACCGCGCTGCCCACGCGATCGCTGCATCGAGATCGTTCACTTCGATAATGTGAAAGCCGCCCAATTGTTCTTTGCTATCGGAGTAGGGGCCGTCGAGCACCTGCGTCTTCTCATTCCTGACACGCACGGTAGTCGCCGAAGACGTAGGGTGAAGGCCGCCGCTGCTCTTCAGCACGCCAGCCTTCTGCATCGCTTCCATGTAGGCGCGATAAGCTCCGAGCCAGTGCTCCTGCTCGGACCTGCTTAACTGCGGCCAGCCGCTCTCGTACACGTAGTCCATCAGCATGTATTTCATACGGAATCTCCGATGTGAGTTTTAGGCGCGCGTGCGAATTTCAATACGCCCAAACCGCACGCACCTCAACCGCCCCATGTCCTGTCGCCGGGCACCGTGCTGCCCATGACTTGGCGGAATCCAGATCGGGCACATCGATCAAGTAATAGCCTCCAAGTTGCTCCTTCGAGTCTGCGAAAGGACCATCGAGCACCTGCGGCTTGCCATTGGAGCTACGTATGACGGCTGCGGTGGAACTTGGCTGCAGGCGATTGCTGTTGACCAGTACTCCGGCTTTCTTCAGCGCGTCGGTGTAGGCGGCATAGGCAGCCATGCCCTGTTCTTGTTCAGCCTTTGACAGCTTGGGCCAGCCGGCTTCGTTAACGTAGAGCATCAGCAGATATTGCATGGGGAAACCTCGTTTTTGGATTGTAGGCGACCATTTGGCCGCTCATCACAGTGACGCCTGGAGGACGGTCGTTTTCGACAAGCCGCAAGAAAACCTTTGGATTTTATTTGGACGAGGTTATGGCTTCCCGGACCGCCGCCAGCGGAGCAGTGTTGTCGAAGGTGACTCCGTTCGGACCGGAAATGACGCCCAGTTCTTTCCAGAGCGCAGGCAGGTCCACCTGGGCCGGGGTATCGCTCCACTTCTTATATAGATCACTCAAAACCTGCGTACCGGTAGCGTGGTCGCCGATTTCCAGAGCGCGCGTGAGCGGCCAATCGTGATCGATGGTCCCGCCGGCATTTACGATGGCGCGCAATGCGTCCTGCAGACCCTTGCGATTGCCCGTCTCGCGCCGGATGTTCACATCGGCCACCAGGCAGAACATCGCGCCGCCCCAGTAGGTTCGTCCCCAGGTATGCGTGCGGTCCATTCCCTTGTCGCCCACCCCGGGCTCGCCTTTGGGCATGCCGTCGAGCATGCCTTCCCAAACCTGCCGTGCAGTTAGATCGCCGATCTGCGCCCGTGCAATCGGCTCAACGTAGGTGGCGAGGCCCTCCTCTATCCAATGTTGATCGTCGGGCATGCTGGGGAATGCCATGTGCGTCAGTTCATGGGCCATGGTCCAGTCGGCGGAAAGATCGGACTTACTCACGTGCGTTCCGACGCGCATGCGCGTGAACCCAGGCCAGCCATGCATATCGCCCCATGTGGTTCCGTGTATGCCGCTGCCATCGACCGGCACGATCAGGACTCGGACACGAGGCACGGGAAAGTGACTATAGTAAGCAGTCACGGCGCGAGCCGCTTTTTCGACCCATTGCAGGAGAGCGGCGTTGGGCAGATCGAACTGTCCCTTGGCAAAATCGACCTGGATCTGGGCCCCGCCGATTTGGAGCGTCTGCGAGGAGGTGACGGGATCGCGGCCGAACGGGCCCTGCGCGTGCAAACGTGAATAGAAGACCAGGCTGGCCAATCCCAGAACCGCAAAAATGCCGAACACTATTGCCCTTCCCAGTTGGCGTTTTCGCATGTGGCCTCCAGGGATTCGAGGACTGTTTGAGGTGAATGGGTGCAGAAGAATATCTCGAATTTCCGGAAACCGGGCCCCCCGACTTAGCCAGCAGAAACCGTAACAGAAGCCTGGATGGACCACTCAACCCCGGGCTTCCCACAGCCATGTCCCACCGGTTGCGCTCAAACACTTTCGTAACTTTGAGCTACTTACCACCGGATGTACTCTCAGCCAGGAGTTGAAAGCGACAATCCCTTGACTATGAGAGGCGCTGTCCGATTCCCCCTGAAACTCCCCGTAACCCTGAAGTCGGGTGCGCAGGAGATCCATGCGGAGACGCACGATATCTCTGCCGCCGGTGTGATGTTCAATCTCGATAACGAAGTCGCAATTGGCTCTGACATCGAGTTCACGATTTCCATCCCCGCCGATGTGATTGGCGCACCGAACGATGTGCTGGTGAGCGGGGCTGGACGGATTGTTCGTTGTGATCCGGATGAGGGCAAGCAATCGGTCGCAGCCATCATCGACGAGTATCACTTCGAGCGATCGTAAGCGAAGGAATTTTATGGCCGCTGAACCTACGAACGGCGCAAATGGCCACTCGAATGGCAACGGGCAACCGTCTCCGGCAACGGAGGGCGTTGTTCGCCTCATCGTGGCTGACTCCCAGGCGATCTTCCGGGTTGGTGTGCGGAAGGTGTTCGCGATGGAAGATGACGTTCGCCTGATCGGTCAGGCCGAAACTCTCGACGAGACGCTGATGACCGTGGTGAAGTATCCGGCCGACGTGCTGCTCATCGAAGCGCGACTGGTTCCGAATCCAGCGGAAGGCCTTTCGCTCGTTCTGAAAGCCGCTCCCGAGCTGAAGGTAATTGTGATCACCGAATCGCTCGAAGAATCGATGACGGTCGATTACCTGCGGCGCGGTGTGAAGGGCATTATTACGCCGTCAATCGCGCCGGAACTGCTGGTGCGTTGCGTAAAGAAAGTCGCGCAGGGCGAAACCTGGCTCGATAATCAGGGCGTCAACTGGGTCATCGAAGCGTACCGGACTCAAACGGCGGCGTTGTTCTCGCCGAAGCCGAAGAATCGACTTACCGAGAAAGAATTGCTGATCGTCTCCTGCGTTGCGCAGGGCATGAAGAATAAGGATATCGCGCGCGAGATCGGCACCACCGAGCAGGTCATCAAGAATTATCTGCGCCGCGTTTACGACAAGCTGGGCGTCTCGGACCGCCTTGAGCTTGCGCTCTACTGCGTGCATCATCGTCTGCTGGAAAGCTCTCCCAAGATGCCCGCGGGAAGCGAAGGCGCCGAACAGAAGTCTGACGAAATCACCGATGTCAGCACCATCACGCACTAACTCTTCCCTCTTCTGCTGAGAATTCCTGGCCGCTGAGACAATTCTGCCTTTTGTCACGGACCCAACGTCTGTTCTATTCAGGGATTCCTACGCAAGGTGACGCAAGGATTATTGAGCTGCTGAACTACAACGCGAGCCCGTCAGACAATCCGCATACGTTACAATGGAGGTGCGCCTGCCTGGCATTCTTCAAAGCGGAGAGATGGCCGAGTGGCTGAAGGCGCACGCTTGGAAAGCGTGTATAGGGGAAACTCTATCCAGGGTTCGAATCCCTGTCTCTCCGCCAT
>CAZBCQ010000208.1:0-7309 GCA_964490255.1 uncultured Terriglobales bacterium
CTGGCTCTCTGCTCGGGAAGGACTTCCTCATTCGCGGCATGGCTCCGCTCCAGCAATTCGAGAACCTGCTGTTTGTGAGCGGCCCCGGCATCGTCCTTGTTCCCCGGTGTCTGGGTTCGTTTCTTCTTGGGATCTGGTTTGGTCGCGTTTGGATCCGAGGTGCTAGGTGCCGGGGCAGAAGCCGTTGACGGAGCAGTCTGTTGCGTCCCCGGAGTGGCCGCCGGTTGTGTCTGCGCAAAGCACAAGCCAAATCCCAGACAGAGAAGGCAAGCCACAAAGGAACCGGACTTCATACAGGAGGACCCCAACCGGGACTACGCGTTGATTCTACCGCTTCGTCTGATTTTGTTTTCGAGTCCCATCCGGCCCGAAACAAACATTACCATTGCAGTGCAATATACATTGCTATACTATGTATGTTGCTATGGCAAAGCAGGAAAGGGACGAAAGGTGGGAGGCGCAGCTCAGAAAGGGCTCTCTCGACTTGGTGATCCTTGCCGCCTTGTGGCACAAACGGTTGTATGGCTTGGAAATCCTCCGGTCCGTCGATGAGCTCTCCGAGATGCAACTCGCCGAAGGAACGCTGTACCCGATTCTTCTCCGCCTCAAGCAGGAAGGTCTGCTGGAAAGCACCTGGGTCGAAGCCGATGCAGGCCACCCTCGTAAGTATTACTGGCTTACTCCCGCGGGACGCGAGCGCGCCCGTAAAATGGCCTCCGCCTGGGAGGACTTTTCGCAGGGCATTTCGCGCCTGCTTGCACCGATGAAGGAGAAATCGCGATGAGTACTCCAGCAAGAATCAACGACCCTTTCGCCGATTATGTACAACTCGTCTCGGCAGGTCTGAAGCATGTCAACCCGGACCAGAATCGACGGCTTAGCCGAAATTCGGAGTCATCTTGTTGAGCGGGCGCAGCAATTCCGGGAGCAAGGCTCTGCTCAACCGGAGCAAGAGGCGATTCGCGCGCTCGGGGATCCAAAAGCGCTCGCACTGCAATTTTCATTGGAAGCTCTTGAACAGAAGGCTCGTCATAGCTTTCAGCCGTGGGTTTTATTGCGGACCGCCTGGTGGATGGCCATGCTCGGAATGCGAGGCACAGTCGTTTTCTTCATCGGATTGTTCGGCTACAGTTTCGCAGTCGCCGCTCTGATTGCACCAATCATGAAGCTATTCCTGCCCCAAACCGGTGTGTGGATCAGCCCGCATGGTTTTTTGATCGGGGCTTCCAGCAATCCATCCGGATACGAGATCGCAGGTTCCAGTTTTGTTTATCTAATGGTCGTCACGGCTTTCCTCGTTGGCAGTGCAACCACGTTTCTGCTGCGCTGGCTCATGCAATTCTGGAAGCCCTCCAAGCCGGTTCTCACGACACGCGTCGAGGCGGGAAGATAGAATTCAGACGTGGTCACCGCCCTGAGAGACTTCATCACCTGCCCGCACTGCAGAGGACGCGAGATCGTCTATTCCTGCGAGCCCAAGTGCTGCTTCAATCATGTCTGCGCCGATTGCCGCAGCACCTTCGAAATCAATACCGAAAAGACCGGGCGCACCGACGCCGAGACCCCTTTCGATCTTTCCGAACCTGATTCCAGTGATCCCACCACCGGTTGCGCCCAGTGCGAAAGCCTGCGTGTAGGTGTGCTGAGTACAGATGGCGACAGCACGATGCTCTTGTGCGGAAACTGCCGCGCCGTCCTCCGCCTTGCGATCGATAACTTTGTCTCGGGTCAGTTTTGATTCCTGTCTCGGGTCAACGTTGATGCCCAAGATTCTATCTTCGTGACCTTCGTGCCCTTTGTGGTTAATCTTTTCTTATGTCCAAAGAACGCGCGGAAAAAATCAAGCTGATCCTGTTCGACGTCGATGGTGTCATGACCGACGGCACCATCTTCCTGTTTCCTGCCCCGGCGACTGCGCCCCGCAGCACTGCCGATCACGTCGCCTCGCGAGCCGACGACGGTGGTTACTCCATCCACAGCGAGACCGTCGTCGAAGCCAAGGGATTCAATGCGCACGATGGCACAGGCATTTCCCTCGCCCGCCTCGGCGGCCTGAAAACAGGGATCATCACCAAGCGTATCTCCGAGACGGTTGCGCTGCGTGCTCGTGACTTGAAGCTGAATCATGTCCACCAGGGCATCGCGGATAAGCTCTCGGTATTTCACGAAATTCTGCAAAAGGAGAACTTGCGAGCGGACGAAGTCGCCTATGTCGGGGATGACGTAATCGATTTGCCAGTGATGCGGAAATGCGGCCTTGCGATTGCCGTTCGTAATGCGCGCGAAGAAGTGAAAGACGAGTCGCACTACATCACAGACCACGAGGGCGGTCGCGGAGCAGTTCGCGATGCGGTGGAGTTTATCTTGCGCTCTCAGGGAAAACTGGAGGCGGCCATTGCCGAATACATCGGCCAGCGCTCGCCGGCTGCGACTTCCTAGCTTAGCTTTCGGCTGTCAGCTAGCAACTCTCGGCTCAGCTTTGAGCTTCAGTTCACAAATTCGGCTTGATTACAGGCCTTTACTTTGGGACGCAAGCTGTATCTGAGATAAAGACGTGGAGTTTCTAGACCAGCTACTAGCTACCCACCAACTAACTGAGAGCTGAAAGCTGTCTCGAAAAAAAGACCCCCGCGCTTGCTTGGGGCGTTGAGGAATAGCGCGGGGGTTTCACCGTTTCCCCTTACTCACTGTCGCTTTCAGGAGGCTGAAGATATAGACGCAGAAATTCCCTAAAAGTTCTGAGCTTTACAAAGCTTTACAATCGGCCTCTATTGCGGGATTGTGGGCGGTCGTTGCGCCATCAGGTCATTGAATCTCGGGTCTTGTCGCAGCCCAGCAAACTCATTGTCCTTGTAAACGTCATCGATGTTCTTGTAACCATCTTCCATCGCGTGCCGCAGGTACAGAAACGCCTGATCGAGCATGCCCGCTTTTGCGTACATTCCTGCCAGCACAAACGAGTAATGCGCGCGGTCTTCAGGAGAAGACATTTGTGCCGCAATACCGATTTGCGATCTGCGTTGAAAGATAGTCGGGTCGAGTTGCAGGGCTCGTCCGTACTCCACCGTTGCGCGGTCAAATTCCTGCTTTGCGAAGTATGCCGTTCCCAGGTTGCTATGGAAAGACGCACTGGGCTCTCTTAGAACGATCGCCTTCTCGTAATTCTTAATCGCCTTGTCATATTTTTTCACTTCGTAATAGACGACGCCCAGATTGTTGTGCGGCTCGGCGAACTGCGGGTCCGCCTTGATGGCCTTCTCGAAGCCTTTCTTTGCTTCCGGAAAATGTCCCGTCTGTAGCTCGGTAATGCCGATCTTGTTCCAGATTTGTGATTTCGCCGTCTGCGTAGTCGCCTTCTTCAACGCTGCGTGATAGAAATCCATCGCATCGAGATAGCCTTTTTCGGCGCGCAGCGTGTCTGCTTGTGCCTCGAGCTGCGCGGCACTGGCATCTGGATCAGGCGGTTGTGTGGTGCGGCGGGAAACCGGAGCGTTTACCTGGAGCGCATTGTCCTGCGCGAATGTCGCTGGAACGAAACTACAGATCGTCAGGAGCGGAAGGGCGAGAAAGCGTTTCATACGACGCCTCCTACCGGAGCCTGCCCGACACCCCAAACCGCGGGCACGGCCTGCGGGAACTACCATATTAGACACCGCAAACCGAAATAAGTCAGCGTCAGAACTTACTTAGGATTGTTATTTGGTCCCGGCTGGGAATTCTGATCCTTATCCTTATCGTCCCCTTTGAAAACCCCGGCTAACTTGCCGAAGAACCCCTTTTTCTTCTCCTGTTTAGGCGGGGTTGGGGGTGGCGCAGCCTGCACCACCGCGCCGTTCTGAGGAGGCGCCACAACCGGATGCCCGGGTTGGTTCTGAGTTGCTGGAACCGATTGCGTCGGGGACTTGGGATTCATCCACCCGAAAATCTTGCCCAGCACCCCCTGGTGCTCACCCGGATTTTGGTCGCAGGTATCCCTTGGCTCTGTCCCGGCGATGAAAGCGACCGTGTAGGTCTCAGGACATGACGGCGTCGCCAGTCGGTTTGTATTCTTATCCAACCGCACGTCGATCACCCCATCGGGCTGCTTGAATTCTTCCGCATTGCGGTAGCCTTGGATGGTGACCGCACGCTTCATGAACTCGGCCCAGATCGGCGCAGCGGCAGCCGTGCCTGAAAGACGTATGTCGCTGTAATCGTCCAATCCAACCCAGACGATGCACAACAGGTTCGACGTATATCCGGCAAACCACGCGTCGTGTGAAGTTCCCGTCTTGCCCGCCGCGGGTGCCGCAAATCCCATCTGTCGCACAGTAAAGCCCGTTCCCGTGTTCACTACCCCTTCCATCATGCTGGTCATGACATAAGCGACACGCGGGTCGAGCACCGGCGTAGCCTCCGCCGTGTAACTCTGTAGCAGCTCTCCCTGTGAGTTATGAATCGCTCGGATCATCAGTGGCGACAGTCGCTGGCCGTTGTTGGCAAAAACAGTGTACGCACCGGCCATATCAATAGGCGTTGCGTCGTAGGCACCCAGGGCCATCGCCGGAGTAGCCTGCACCGACTTGATCCCCGCCGCCTTCGCCAGTTGCGCTACATTGCCGTAGCCCACCGCTTCCGCCAGCTTGATGGTGGCATTGTTCAACGAATGCGCCAGCGCGTATTCCGCCGAGACCTCACCTTTGTACTCTTCGTGATAATTCTTCGGCTCATACACCTGATTGTCGAACAGGAATGTGGTCTGCTCGTCGTCGAGCAACGAGGCTGGCGTCCAAACCGTCGGGCCGCCCGTCAGCGCTGTATTCATCGCCGCCGCATACACGAATGGTTTGAAGATGGATCCTGTCGGTCTTCTCGCGACGGCGTGATTCAACTGGCTCTGACCATAGTTTCTTCCGCCAACCAACGCGAGAAGCTCGCCAGTGTGGGGATCCAGCACCACCAACGCAACCTGCGCCTGCGGCCCAGGAGCGACGGTCGTCTCGTACTTCGCTTCCTTGCCCGTGCCTACTTTGTGGCGCTTGGTCCGTAGCTTCGTTAGCTGCTGATCTACCTGCACCATGCCTGCTTGCACAGCCTCCGCCGCCGCTCGCTGCAGGTCTGGATCGATCGTCGTGTAGATCCTGTACGCCTGATCGCTGAATTCGCGCTCGCCATATTTAGCCACGAGCGCGTCCTTCACCATGTCGACAAAGTAAGGAGCATCGCTCGCTTCCACGTTCGGCGCCGCCAGCTTCAGCGGAGTGGCCTTCGCCTTATCGGCCTCCTCGCGCGTGATCGCGCTGGTCTCCACCATGGAGTCGAGTACCAGGTTACGGCGCTCCAGAGCGCGCTCCGGATGCCGGTAGGGATTCAGATAACTCGGCCTTTGGACCAGCCCAGCCAGCAGCGCAGCTTCCGGCAGGGTGACGCTTTGCAGGTCCTTGTTGAAATATGCCCGCGCCGCCTCTGCGAATCCGTGGATCGTGAACGACCCCCGCTGGCCCATATCGACCTGGTTCGCGTACAGCTCGAAGATCTCCTGTTTCGTGAGCTTATGTTCCAGGTCGCTGGCGATCATCATCTCGACCAGCTTGCGCTTGAAGGTCTTCTGGGGCGTCAGGAAGAAGCCGCGCGCCATCTGCATGGTGATCGTCGATCCGCCCTGGCTGAAGTGACCTGATCGCAGGTCGACAAACGCAGTCTCTGCCAGGCGGAAATAGTTGATGCCGCCATGCTGGAAGAATCGGCGGTCCTCGATCGCGAGCACCGCGTCCACCATCACCTTGGGGATGTCGTTGTACTTAACCAGTTGACGCTTCGACCGCTCGTCGGTGTCGAGCGCCGTGAGCAGCGGCGGCTCCAGCTCATACCCGCTCAAGGAACGGCTACCGTCCGACCCGCTACCGATGATCTGCTGTACCTTCCCATTCACGACCCGGATGCTCGCCCCGTCCTGGTTGTGGTACGACGCCGGGCCGGGCTGGATCTCAATGCCGCCATCCATCAGCTTGAACGTACCTATGCTTGAATCGGTCTTATCCGAGTAGCCCGCACGCCGCAAGTCTGCCACGATCTCGCTGATCTGAACCTTGTCACCGGTCGATACCAGCCGCGGACGGGCGTAAATTCGCGCTGAGTTGCTGAAGATCGGCCCGCGTATGCGCCGTTCCACGATCCGGTCGTACTTCACCCAGTAATAGGTAAAAACCACGGCAAAGACTACCAGAAGCAGGAACGCTGCCCCTATGGCGGCTTTCACAAGCGGATTGGAAAGTTTGAGTGATTTTGCGACTTTGGACTGCCGCTTCGAAGGACTGGTCTTCCGGGGACCGCGCGGGATTTTTACTTTAATAGCCACAGTTTGAAGGCAGAGATGTCGCTCCTCATTTCGACGACGGGGCGCGCGCAAACGTTACCCAAAGGCTTCCCGAAAAAAGGAATACTCTTAA
Organism: uncultured Terriglobales bacterium; assembly: GCA_964490255.1. Taxonomy (GTDB): domain Bacteria; phylum Acidobacteriota; class Terriglobia; order Terriglobales; family Acidobacteriaceae; genus JAJPJE01. The sequence continues at coordinate 6,429 of CAZBCQ010000208.1, forward strand.
CCACTTGGGAAACTCTTCCTGGCCAGAGACTGTGACTATTGTAAAGCAAGCGGAACCAGAAAAGTTGCTGTCCTCAGTGATGAATCAGACCGCCGACTAGTACGCTCTATGATTCAGTGAGTTCGGAGTGAACGACAGATCAAACGGATGCACCGGAATGTCGACGTGCACCTTGTACGCAGCGCTGATCGACACGCCATTCGACAGTTTCTGCACTTTGATCTGCTCTGCGGTTAGCGGAAGTTCCAGCGACTGCGCTTTTTTAAAGACACTGTCCTTGATCTCCTGCTCAGTCTTTTGCGAGTAGGAATCCAGCCTGGCTTCCTCTTCGATGGAGTCCTGGAACTGGTAGCTGCTCAGATACACAGGAACAACCCGATACGCTACGTACACCAGCGAACCGAAAATTGCGACAGCAAGCAGGGCCTTCAGAGATTTCATACTGAATGCTCCGGACACTCACGCCCCGGAGTGAGAAACCAACCTCTCCACAATGGTTGAAATTTCGGCGATGTTAACATCCTGCTTCTTACCTGTCGAGCGTTCGAACAGCTCCACCAAATCTTCGGTAACCTTCTTGCCAACATTGATTCTGAAGGGGATCCCCACCAGATCCGCGTCCTTGAACTTCACCCCCGGCCGCTCGTCCCTGTCGTCCAGAATCACGTCGATCCCGCGGCCGCCCAGTTGCTCTGCAAGCTTCTCCGCGACACTCATTTGCCCCTGCTCACGAACATTGATCGGACTGATCACCACCTGAAACGGTGCAATCGTCACCGGCAGCCAGAAGCCCTGGTCGTCATGGTTCTGCTCGATCGCCGCTGTCAGGATTCTCTCGATCCCAATCCCGTAGCTGCCCATGATCGGCGTGACCTCTTTGC
>CAZBCQ010000209.1:0-7271 GCA_964490255.1 uncultured Terriglobales bacterium
TATTCCTGGTTCTGATACGCCGGGTCGTAGCACAGGATATTCATGTCGAATCCCGTGCATTTCTTGATCATCGCCAGGCCAATCCTGCCGGTCCCGATAATCGCAATCGTCTTCCCCGTAATCTCATCGCCCAGAAACGGCAAATACGGATGCCAGTAACTCCACTCGTGCTCCCGCACCAATTTCTCGCTCGCCCACAGGCGCCTGGCCACCGCACCCATGATGAGGAATGCAAATTCCGCTGTCGCTTCCGTCAGCACGTCTGCCGTATGAGTAAATGGGATCTTCAAACGATTCGCATCCGCACGGTTAATGTTGTCGAATCCGACTGCATCTTGCGCGACAACCTTCAGCGTACCGTTGCCCGCCGCGAACACTTCCGCGTCAATCGGATCGCGCAAAGTGGTAATCAGTCCGTCGATGCCGGAGCGAACCTTGTCAATAATCAGTTGTTTCGGAGGCGCCTCAGGCTCGGGGTAAACCTCAACCTCATATCCTCGTTTTCGAAGCAGATCAAGGGCATCTTGCCCAATGTCACAGGTAGCAAATACACGGAACTGTCTGGTCATCATTTTCTCTGGAAGGGTTTCTCGCGTCACTGATGCGCTGAATCAAAGATGCGCTGAATCAAACCACTGGTGCAGTGCTTCCGCGCACACCGCCGCGCCGCGAATCGCGTTTATCTTACTCCACGCAAATCGTGACTGGCGAGATTCTGCGTTCGAGCAGCAATTACGGACCGATTTCTCCAGATTTCTCTGGGTCTCAGGTTGTGCCGCGCTCATCTCATGATTCGGATCGTAGTCGGAGGATGAGGTGAATACAAACGTGGCGGCTGGAATCGAAAGTCTTCCCAGCAAATACACAGTCGACAAAACACTCGAGCGGCTTCAGTCCATTCTCAAGGACAAGGGCGTTGCCACCTTTGCGGTGATCGATCACAGCGGTGAAGCCGAGAAGGTCGGCATCGAGATGCGTCCAACCAAGCTCGTAATCTTCGGGAATCCTAAAGGCGGAACTCCCCTGATGATCGCTGCTCCTACCATCGCTATCGATCTGCCGCTCAAGGCCCTTATCTGGGAGGACTCCGACTGCAACATTTGGATTTCTTACAATTCCCCTGAATATCTGCAGCAACGTCACCAATTCCCTTCTGAACTGATCAAGAACATCGCCGGCGTGATCGGATTCCTTAAGTCGGCTGGAGAGTGATGCACGTCATTTCGCGGACCAAGCCCAATTGCTACACTCTTCTGTGGCAATCTCATTCAGCTCGATTTTCGCAGACAAGCAAACTGAAGTTCAGTCCCTCCTCGCCGATGTCCGCTGCCCTTCCGTGGAGCGCGTTGAGGACCTGCTGGCCTCGAGCACGCAACAGTCGCTTCGCCTTTCCGAACTGGCCGAACTTCTACAAGTAGGTGCTGTTCCTGACGCTGTCGCGCGGCTAGAACTGATGCGCGCCGCACTCGCTGGTCGCTTCACAAATCCTGCAGGCAATCGTGTTCGCTACGTAGCGCCCATTTATGTTTCCAGCTACTGCGTTGATGTCTGCCCTTACTGCAACTTCGCGGCAACTCGCAAATCCGTCACCCGCAACCGACTTTCGCTGGACGAACTCGAGGATGAAGTGCAACTGGTACTCGCACGTGACATGCGTGTCATCGAACTCGTTTACGCAACCGACCCGGAGTTCACCACCGATCTCCTCGTTCGTTACGCCCAAAAGACAGTAGAGATGTTGGAGCTCTATCCCGGCTCTGGCGTTCTGCTTTGCACGGAATATCTGACGAGCGAAGCCTACGCGGCCTTGCGCGATGCCGGCCTATGGGGAATCGTGCAATGGGACGAAACGCTCGACGCAACCGCATACCGCAAGTGGCATGCGCAAAGTCCGCAGAAACGTGAATTCCTTCTGCGCATGGACAATCACGATCGCGCGATGAGCGCTGGGCTCGAGGTTGCCACCGGAGCCCTCTTCGGACTGGCTGACTTTCGCTTCGATGCCTTGATGCAGATCGCCAAAGCCCGCCATCTTGCAGCTGAATATGGTCGCGGCCCCTTTGTTCTTGGCACAGCGCGCCTGAAACCGATCGCCGGCCAGGAACTGCATCTTCAGACGGAAGTGACTGATCACGCCTACGAAACCGCGCTGCTTGTCTACAAACTCGCGCTACCAGACGCCGGCCGTTGGCTCCAGACGCGCGAAACTTTCTCGATGAACCTGCGCAACCTGCTCGATGGGGATGTTTTTACGTATCGCTGCGGCGAAGTTCGCCCGGGCGGATATCACCATTCAGAACTCGCGGATGTGAAGGCCGGACAATTTGGTGTGAACGAATTGGAACGCAGCTATGTCGAACGGGAACTCGCTTCGCGGAACTTTAGGATCGACTACTCCTGGATCAAATCACAGGAATCAAGCGGGCACAGATGCGGGTGCCCCACACATCCCGCTTTTGGATGTGTGGGTCCATAACCCCGCTCCGCTACAGATTCTTTGCCGTCCACTCCTCGATTCGATCCAGAGCTTTCGCGATGTTCTCGTAGGAATTGGCGATGCTGAAGCGTAAATATCCCTCACCAAACTGGCCAAACGCCGTTCCCGAGAGCACCGCGACTCCCGCCTGCTCCAGTAGCGCATCGGCGAGCTTCTTCGAACTCCATCCCGTCGGCGTGATGTTTGCGAAGGTGTAAAACGCGCCTTTCGGAGATCGGCAAGAAAAGCCTTTGATCCGATTCACGCGGTCGATGAACATATCGCGGCGTCGCTTGAACTCCGCACTCATCGCGTCGACTGACGACTGATCGCCCGTGAGCGCCTCAATCCCTGCCATTTGCGTGAAGCTTGCCGTGCAGGAATTCGAGTTCGTCATCAGGCGTGCAATATGGTTCGCCAGGTCGGCGCGCATTACGCCGTACCCCATGCGCCAACCCGTCATGGCGTAGGTCTTGGAAAATCCATCCAGCAGAATCGTGCGATCTTTCCAGTCGTCCAGCGACAGGATGGAGTGATGCTCTCCCTCGAAAAGCAGCCGGCTATAGATCTCGTCTGACAACACCATGATGTCGCGATCGCCAATCGCGCTGGCGATATCCCGCACATCGCGCTCCGTCAACACCGCGCCGGTTGGATTCTGTGGCGAGTTAATGATGATCAGCCGCGTCCGGTCGGTGATCAGGTCGCGAAGTTCGTCCGCGTCCATGCGGAAATCCATGCTCTCGCGCAACTGGATGGGCACTGCTTTCGCGCCCGCAAAATTGACCATCGACTCATAGATCGGGAACCCTGGGTTGGGATAAATAACTTCATCCCCTTGTTCTACGAGTGCCAGAATCGTATAGAAAATGATCGGCTTACCACCTGGCACGACCACCACTTCGTCGGGCGTGATCGCGACTTTACGCGTCCGGCTCACATATTCCGCGATGGTCTGCCGCAGGTCAGGCAATCCTGCCGATGGCCCATAGTGCGTCCATCCACCATGAAGCGCTTCGCTCGCTGCTTCAATGATGTTCGCGGGAGTATCGAAATCGGGCTCTCCAATCTCCAGGTGAATGACGTCTCTTCCCTGCTTTTCAAGCGCCTTCGCGCGTACCAGAACTTCAAAAGCGGTCTCGGTTCCCAAGCGCGACATCCGCTTGGCCAGTCTCAGATCGTGATTGATTTTTTGAATAGTATGCATAGACAAAACCGCTACATTATAAGCCCTTCTTTATAGCCCCATAAGCCCAATCCATTACTACCGTGGGTCGGTCGGTGCGTCTCTTGAGCTGTTTCTGTGATGCGAATCGGTCGCCAAATCGCGTCTCATAACGAGAAGTGAATCGCGAAAAAATGACAGCTTCTTGAGACGGTCCCAACAGCCAGACGCCGTTCGTGCTTTTTTTCAACTACTTACATGTGCACCACTCCTGGTGCACTAATGGAATTCGGCGTGCACCGCTCAACACCAATCCCGTGGGGCCTCAAAATCTGAGACTGGCAAGGAAGTTTTATGTATGACCGCTCCTTTCTTCGTAACATCCGCCAAGGTGCAGCATTTTTGTTGATGCTCACGCTCACCCTCTCCGCGTTCGCGGAAAAGCAGCCTGGGGTGACTGAAAAGGAAATCAAGCTGGGATCCTGCTCCGCGCTCGACGGACCGGCGCGCTTTCTCGGCATTCAGACGGTGCTCGGCGCAACCGCCTACCTCCACTACATCAACGATCAAGGTGGCGTACACGGCCGTAAAGTGCAACTGATGGCGTTCGACGACAGCTACGATCCAACCAAGGCAGAGTCCTGCTTCAGCCGATTGAAGAAGGAAGATGTGTTTGCCGCCGGCTTTTTCGTGGGAACCCCAACGGCGGCTAAATACGTTCCGCTGTCACAGGCGCAGAAGATGCCCGTAGTTGGCTTGTTCACCGGGGCACAATTGCTTTACGAGCCGCTGAAGCACTACATCGTCAACGTGCGCGCGTCCTATTACGACGAGACCCGCGAACAGGTCGACAATTTGTGGAAGATCAATCTCCGCAAAGTTGCCGTAATTTATCAGGACGACGCTTTCGGCAAGGCAGTGCTGGACGGAGTGAAGCTCGCGCTGGAGAGACATCATGCCACTCCAGTTGCGCTGGGAACGTTCCCTCGTAACACGGTAGCTGTTCAGGCTGGTGTGTCTGCGGCCAGGGCAGCCAATCCTGAAGCGGTAGTTGTGGTCGGACCATACGCTCCAGTCGCTGAAATTCTGAAAGAGGCCCACACCAGCGGATGGCATCCTCTGTTCCTGACGGTTTCATTCGTCGGTACCGAAGCGCTGATCAAAGAAGCCGGACACGACGCGGACGGGTTGGTGATCACGCAAGTTGTGCCGCCATATGATCGCCTCGACCTGCCCTCGGTCAAGCTGTACCGCGAAAGCATTTCGAAGTACTTTCCCGGCTCAGAGCCCAGCTTCGTAAGTCTTGAAGGTTTCGCGGACGCCATGGTTGTAGTGGAAGGGCTGAAGCGTGCCGGAGCTGATGTGACCCGTGAGAAATTTATCGAAGGAATCGAAAGCATTCACAACATGGACGTCGGACTTGGACCGGCGCTGAAGTTAAATTATGGCCCCGAGGACCACAAGGGATTCGACAAGGTTTACGCAACGGTGGTCGAAGGCGGCCACCCGGTCCTGCTGGACGACTGGACATTGTTAAAGCACTGACATTGCTCTGGCCGAAAAGGAAAAGCCTCGGTCCCGGCCGAGGCTTTTTCTCATTTTCCTGAACAGATCAATCCGCCATCGTGGATTGCGAATCGTGAGGGCGCAGGACCTGTTCTACCGCATAGGGAGCATCGCCAACCGCATCATGGTAATGGCGCACATTCATTTCACCCAGCAGTCCCAAGCCTAACAACTGCCCGCCGGCAAGAATCAGCACCGCCGCAAAAATCAGCAGTGGACCGTGGTCGAGCATAATGTGGGAGTTGTTGAACAACTTGGTTATGGCCAGAAAACCTGCAATTCCCGTCCCGCCAAGGATGCCCAGCATTCCAAGTGTTCCAAAGAAATGTAGCGGCCGTTGCAGGTAGCGGAGCAGAAACCGGATCGTGATTAAGTCGAAAAATACACGCGCCGTTCGTCCGATACCGTAATGCGACGCACCACGCTCACGATTCACATTACGAATCGGGATCTCGCAAATCGAAGCACCATAGGCTGACGCGAGAGCCGGAATGAAACGGTGCAGCTCGCCATATAACGGAATCTGCTTGAGCAGATCGCGGCGATACGCTTTGAACGTGGTGCCGAAGTCGTGAATATCCACGCCGCTCAGCTTGGCCATCAGCCAGTTCGCGGCGCGCGACGGAATCCGGCGCAGCCATAGATTGTCGATGCGAACTTTGCGCCAGCCGCTGACCACGTCGTACCCCTCGGCAATCTTCTCGAGGAACAGCGGGATATCGTTCGGATCGTGCTGCAGATCGCCATCCATTGCGATCACATACTCACCACGGGCATGATCGAAACCAGCAGCCAGCGCCGATGTCTGACCAAAATTCCGGCGCAGCTTTACGACTGTGACGCGGCTGTCAATGCTGGCGATCTCGCGGAGAAGCGAAAAGGTGCGATCGTGGCTGCCATCGTCGACGAAGACAAGTTCGAACGTCTCGCCCGTGTTCTCCATCACCGCCTTCAGGCGGTCATAGAGTTCGGTGACATTGTCTTCTTCGTTGTGGAAAGGAACGGCAATTGAGAACTTCATTTCGACTTTTGATTATAAACGTTTGCTGTTCGAAAGATGCTGGTTTTAGAGATTCCGTCCAGCCAGCGACTCTTTTGGTTCTGACGTGGCCAGAACTGCCTGAGTAGCGGTTCCGGAGCGTTCCCACAACCAAAACAACAGGCCCATCGCGACAACAATCGTCCCCGTCACCAGCAGAGACTCCAACCAGTATCTCTGCGGATGCCGAAGAAATTTCAGCACATGGAGATGGTAGTGCGAGACGACATAAGCGATTGCGCCGTACCGTATCGCTCGTCCCAGTGCTATCGCCGAAATGTATTTGGGTGCCGGATACTTCAGGCTTCCCGCTGCAAAAAAGAAGGCAGATGCCGGAAATGGCGGAGGAGCCAAAGTTGGCACAAGCACTGCGCCAAAGCCCCATCTTTGAATCAGGCCGCGCACACGCAATGAACGCTGCTCCCCGAACTTCTTCTCCAGCCAACCAGTCCCCGCTTTGTTCCCTAATCTATAGGTCGTGAATGCCCCGATGGTCCCGCCAATGGTACTCATGACCGCGTAGTACAGCCAAAATGGGTGGTGCCTTGCTGATAGGATTCCAGTGAACAGGTCAAGACTGCCGAACGTGGGGACGATGGAACCGTCGAGCACGCCCAAAATCAGCAGACCGATCCCTCCCAAGCTGCGGATCCACTTCGTCCAGGAACTGGCGGCGAAGAGCAACGACAATAGACCTAAAAACTTCATCCTCTGACCCGATAATCCTCACCGATATAGAAGCGAAACAGTGTCATTGGTTCGTAAAGTTTAGTCGCAGAGCGTAAAAATTTGTTAACCGCTCAGGAATACGACGGAGTGGTCAGCACCAAACTAGTAAGCCATGGCCCGCCAGAGGATCAAGTTGCCGTTATTGGTCCAGAGGAAGAAGAGCATATTTGCCAGCGCAGTATGGTAGTGTTTTGTGGAGAGCGCTTGGCAATGCCTTGTACGCGTCGCGTCCGCGGATGGCAGCATTGCTCCCAATGCCCGGATGGCGAAACTGGCAGACGCAGCGGACTTAAAAT
>CAZBCQ010000210.1:0-2401 GCA_964490255.1 uncultured Terriglobales bacterium
CGAGAGCAGGGAGCTGATTTCAGGAATGGTAGGTCCGAGTCCTCGACTGTATTGCGTGGAGACCAAAGTTGGGAGCTTGAGGATGTTCGCGAGGCGAATCAGCAACTCGGCATTGCGCACCAAAGCCTCCTTATTGAAGATGGGCGGCAGGAGTTTTTCCTGGATGTCGATCACCAGCAGCGCGCATTGTTCCGGAAGCAATGGGCGGCGCGCGATGTCAGTGATTGTGCCGGAAGCCTCAGTGTGATTCACGGTCAGTTGCATGGAAGTCCTCAGCAGTGATTATTGTAGTGCGAGCAGGCATGGGGTGGTGTGTGGTGATTTGCATCACGTGCGAACGTGCGCGAAAGTTGACCCGTGTTTCGGCAGCACATACAATCGAATCAGGTAGTTGCTTCTAATCACGGTTCTCGCGTGCTGCCCCCTCGTTCAATGGTAGGACAGCTGACTCTGGATCAGCATATCGGGGTTCGAATCCCTGGGGGGCAGCCAAAATTTGCACCAGGTTCTGCGAAGACCACCGTTCAGATCCCTTTGGGCATCTTCTCGCTGTGCCGTCATGACGAAGGAGGAACATGTCAGCCACCGTTGCCAGTACCAGTACTCAAACCACTCCTCTCAGCAAGAATAAGCACCTGCTTCGGTGGGTTGAAAAGATGGCGGAACTCACCCAGCCGGATCACATTCATTGGGTCGACGGCTCGGAAGAGGAGAACGAGGCACTCTGCCAGGAGCTGGTGAACAAGGGCACATTTATCCGGCTGAACGAGAAGCTGTGGCCGAATTGCTACTACGCGCGCTCGGATGAGAGCGATGTTGCCCGCGTAGAGGACCGCACCTTTATATGTTCGCTTTCCAAGGACAATGCCGGTCCTACGAATAACTGGGAAGATCCATACGTGATGCGGCGCCGACTGAAGGGACTGTTCAACGGCTGCATGCGCGGACGCACGATGTATGTCCTGCCGTTCAGCATGGGCCCGATTGATTCGCCGATGTCGCAGATCGGAGTGCAGCTGACCGATTCCGCTTACGTGGTCGTGAATATGCGGATCATGGCGCGGATCGGCATGGATGTATTCAAGATCATCGATCAGGACATCAAGCGCGTCGTGCCTTGCATGCATAGCGTGGGCGCTCCGCTGGCACGAGGACAGAAGGACGTCACCTGGCCGTGTAATAAAGAGAAGTACATTGTGCATTTTCCGGAGACGCGCGAGATCTGGTCTTTCGGTTCCGGATACGGCGGGAATGCACTGCTGGGCAAGAAGTGTTTCGCGCTGCGCATCGCCTCGAGCATCGCGCGCGATGAAGGCTGGATGGCGGAGCACATGCTGATCCTCGGGGTGCAAAATCCCGAAGGCGAGAAGACATACGTCGCGGCAGCATTCCCGAGCGCGTGTGGCAAAACGAACTTCGCGATGATGATTCCGCCCAAAGGCTTCGAGGGCTGGAAGGTGACGTGCGTTGGCGACGACATCGCGTGGATCAAGCCGGATGCGAGCGGGCAGCTGCGCGCGATCAATCCCGAAGCAGGTTTCTTCGGGGTTGCGCCAGGCACGTCAGCGAGCACGAATCCGAATGCGATGGATACGCTGTCGAAGAATTCTATCTTTACGAATGTGGCGCTGACGCCGGACGGCGGAGTGTGGTGGGAAGGCATGACAGCTGAGCCGCCAGCCGAATGTCTGGATTGGCGCGGCAACAAATGGACGCCGCAAATCGGGAAGGAGACAGGCGCGAAGGCTGCGCATCCCAACGCGCGATTCACGGCTCCGGCGGCGCAATGCCCGGTGATCGATCCTGACTGGGAAAATCCGAACGGCGTGCCGATCAGCGCGATCATTTTCGGCGGACGACGCGCATCGACGGTACCGCTGGTTTACCAGGCATTCAATTGGAGCGGCGGTGTGTACATCGGCGCAACCATGGGGTCGGAGATGACGGCGGCGGCCGCAGGGACGGTCGGCAAAGTGCGCCGCGATCCGATGGCGATGCTGCCATTCTGTGGCTATCACATGGGCGACTACTTCCGGCACTGGATCAAGATGCAGCGCTCGCTTTCGATCACGCCCCGCATCTTCCACGTGAACTGGTTCCGCAAAGACGCGAACGGCAAATTCCTATGGCCCGGCTACAGCGAGAATATGCGCGTGCTGAAGTGGATTGTGGATCGCGTGCATGGTCACGCACGAGCGAATGAGACGCCGATCGGCTGGACACCAAAGTACGATGACATCCAGTGGAAGGGGCTCGACTTTCCGCGTGAAAAGTTTGAAGAGCTACAGAGGGTGGATCGTAACGCCTGGAAAAACGAAGTGATGGACCACGAAGAACTGTTCATCGAGCTGCACGATCATCTGCCGCCGGAGATGATCTACGAGCGGGAATTGTTTATCTG
>CAZBCQ010000210.1:2501-7219 GCA_964490255.1 uncultured Terriglobales bacterium
GTGCGGAAAACAAATACATAGTTCCTTCGCTACGCTCAGGATGACCTCGTGGGATCACGATGCTTCTGTCCGGGTGTGTGATGCGTTGCGCATATGGTCATCTCCCCGCCATGTCCTGAAGTAAGTAACTGCGAACGCGATTACTGACGTGCCTGCGTGTCACAAAAAATTCAATCCAGCTACTCACAACTTTTCAAAGATCGTAGGTTTTATAGCGATCGGTTCCCGGCAATACGACTGTTATCAAGAGTGAGGGGATATGAGAGGGAAGAGTATTGGTTTGATTTGGAGCGCGCCGCTGGCTTGGTGTTTGCTGATTCTGGTGGCGTGCGGTGGCGGTGGTTCGAGTTCGAGCACGACAACATCGTCGTCAACGACAACTTCGTCGAGCACACAGAGTGGAACGGTCAGTGCGGTGATCAGTGACGATCCCGCGGAAGATTGGGCCGCAGTCGACGTAAAAGTTCTGAGCATTGCGCTGGTTCCGCAGGGTGGTGGAAGTCCTGTAACGATTTACACGGCGCCCAGCCCGGCACCATCAATCAACCTTGTGCAACTTGATCAACTAGGCGAGATTCTCGGCAACGTGTCGGTTCCAGCGGGCACTTATCAGAGTGCGGTTATTACCGTCAGCGGGAACCCTGGAGATGTTGGGCTCGTGGTAGGCGCAAATCCGGAATCGGGTTTCGACGGTACGGCAGGCGCAACGATTCCGAGCGGGCAGATCCAGATTATGGGCGCGAAGGGCAGCTCCGGCAGTCTGACCGTGAACGTGACCGTTAACCTGAAATCTCCGTTGGTGGTTACGGCGGGACAGAACAATGCGTTGGATCTCGAATTCAATCTGGCGCATCCAGCTTTCATCGTCGACCACGTTCCGGCAAGTGGTGGCGCACCGTTCTGGGCAGTGAACTTCAACGGCAGCCTGCGGCATCATCCGATCGCGGATATCACCGCGCTGGTGTTGCGGCACCTTTATGGGACCGTAACGGGAGTCGCGAGCGACAACACCAGCATCGCGATCAATCGCGATTTCGCCGTGCGGCCGCCGACAACACCGGAGACGGCGATCACGACGAATCAGAGCTTGAAGATTCTTGCTGACTCGACGAACGGAACCATCTTCTATGACGTCGACGCGAAAACGCGCGCGGTGATCAAGGATTTCTCCTCGGTCGCGAGCACGCTATCGAACAAGTATGTTCGGGTTGCCGCACGTTATCAGCAAGATGGAACGCTGGTGGCGGTTCGCGTCTGGGCCAGCACATCCTTCAATAGCATTTGGCTAAGTCCCGAAGGACACGTGCTGCATGTCGATACGACGAATGACATCATGACGGTACAGAAGGAAGACGGCACCCCGGTTCAAGTCACAGTCGACGCCAACACGCAGTTTTTCTATCGCAAGCCGACGAATGCACTTGCGGACACGACTCCGATCGGCACCGGCATTTCGTTCCTGACGAGCGGAAACCTGGTGCGCGGATTCAAGGTGCACGTCAGCGTGGACGATCCATTAGCGACGACGCTGGTGGCGCAGACGGTTGACATCGAAATTGCGCGGTACGACGGCGTTGTTTCGGGTCCGACGAATACGGGATTCACCTACACGCACGATTTCTTGCGAACCACGGACAATTACACCATCACACTTCCTTACATTTCGAGCAGCAGTCCGAATGGCAAGGACGGGAACGGTAATGCCGTGACCGGGTTCGAGTGGTGGAACTTTGCTTTTCCGACAACCGCAGACACCGGCAGCACGGCAATTCCCGATTTCATCACGGCAACCAACGGATCGGTCAGCTTTGGCGGAACCGTGGGCGCACTGAAGGTGACAGGAACAACCTGGGCAAGATGGGGCGATCCTGCAAACCAGAACGGCTGGTCAGCGCCATGGGCAGTGCTGGAGCCGGCTTCCGTTCCAATTGGAACGGTATCGACTGCGTGGGTGGCGAACAGCAGCGGCGGCAGCTTCGGATTGTCAGTACCTGGTGGAACGACAGCGGTCAATGTGACGCTGAGTTCGGTGAGTGGATCGGCCACTCTCGTTTTTCAGGTGGACATGTCGAACGGGATCATCACCGTCACTCCGCAGGACCTTACCAGTTCTGCTGGATTGGCCAATGTGTCGGCGGCGCTCGTCAACGGCACACTGGTGAAAGCGTTCGGCATTCCGCAAGCGGACGGCACGATCAAAGGATACGTGCTGTTCTACTACACGGGCACGCTGCCGCAATAGCAGAGGCTGTTTCCAGATGAGAAGCGCCGTCGTAACAGACGGCGCTTTTTGCTGGAACTTGAAGTGGCGCTAGAGGTGAAACTTCATGGCGCCGCGTGGGCGAATGCGCTTCTCCAGGCGGCGAATTTCGGCACTCAAGGCAGCTTCGATGCTTTTGGATCGACGCTCGCCTCGAGCTACGCGGCTGACGTAAGAGGGATCGACTCCGAGGTTGCGGGCTACACGACTGTAGAGACCGCGATAGAGGCGGATCCCATTCAGCGTGTCAATGACGTTTCCGTTGTCTACCAGATTCATCTCTCGAGGCATAAGTCACACTCCTGGACGAAATATCAAGAGCCTGAAATATCAAGAGCCCGAAAAAGCGTACCACCGTATCGCTACCTGCAAGAGTGCTTGGCGCTTCTTGGCGCGCAGGATTAGCTTTCTGTCATCCTTCATGACGTCTTACGGCCCCGTGCCCGGGAGTTGGCACAGAGAAAGGTTCCAGTTATCCGATCCGGGATACCTTCTACTTATTTCGCGCGCAGGGAGTGTGCGCGGCCGATTGTAACCATGCTGACAATGTTCTGTCGCAGAAGCTGGAGGTTTTGCTCCTGCGCGTTCGTATTCTCCTGCAATTGATAGTGTTCAGCACTGAATTGGGCAGCCTGAGGTTTACAAGGCCGCCGTAGTTCCACGAGTTGAGAAGTTGTGTCATTCTTCTGACACCCTTGCTTGGCAACTTAGATGCAGCCCGATGCCGAGTTGGTTATTTTACTAAATATTTTTTGTGGTTTTTCTCGTTGAACGAACTTGCAAGTGTTTCCGAGTGGCGGAGAAGGATTGGTTCCTCGGTGGCACAGGTGTGTGAACAGCTTGAGAAGGGCCTGTGGTGCTGACAATTTCCATGACGTGCGAGGGAATTGCTTCGACGGACCTGACGCAAACGTTGACCCCGTTTGGGTCATTTCGTGCTTTCAAGTGCACCAAATCGGTACAACCACTATCGCAGCGTGAGACTTTGGCGAACATACTGGCAAGTAGCTGCCCGAAAATCCGGAACTCGATATCCGATCACAAAAAGAATCGTTGGAGTAGAATTTCCAATCTTTGCTTGACGAGAGAAGCTGTGGGAAAGCAGAATATCCGCCGCTCCCGAGTCAGTTCAGTTCTAACGCTTTTCCCAGGAGGCGATTGTGAACGCTACTCGTCGTGATTTCCTGAAGATTACATCGATCGGTGGAGTCGCTACCACTGTTCTTGGTTTTGACGTAACCGCTGCGCAAGCGCAAGCGCGTGAATTGAAGATCGCCAAGACGACGGAGACACGATCGACCTGTCCCTATTGCTCGGTGAGTTGTGGAGTAATCATCCACACGCTGGGCGATAAAGCGAAAAACGTGACTGCGCAGGTGGTCCATGTGGAAGGCGACCCCGACCATCCGATCAATCGCGGAACGCTGTGCCCCAAAGGTGCGGCACTTTATCAGGACATCCTTAATGAACGGCGCCTGCTGAAACCGCAGGTACGACGGCCGGGTTCCGACCATTGGGAAGACATCGGCTGGGAGCAGGCGATCACCGAGATTGCCCAGCGTACAAAAAAGGCGCGCGACGCTGCGTTTATTGAAAAGGACGCGAACGGCGTCACCGTGAATCGCTGCGAGAACATCGCATTCACCGGCGGTTGTACTGACACCAACGAGTTCAATTACCTCGTGGTGAAGTCGATGCGCAGCCTGGGAGTGACCCATTTAGAAAATCAGGCCAGGGTTTGACACGCGCCCACGGTCTCAAGTTTGGGACCAACGTTCGGGCGCGGTGCCATGACGAATGGCTGGGTCGACATCAAGAACACGGACATGATGTTGATCATGGGCGGGAATCCCGCCGAGAACCATCCCTGCGGCTTCAAGTGGGCCATCGAAGCCAAACGAAATCGCAACGCGAAGATTATCGTGGTCGATCCGCGCTACACGCGGACGGCGGCGGTGAGCGATTTGTTCCTGCAGATTCGGGCTGGCTCGGATATTGCTCTGCTCGGCGCATTCATCAACTATGCCCTGCAGAATAATCGCGTTAACCACGAATACCTCGTCAATTACACGAACGCTTCGTTCATCATTAAAGAGGGATTCAAGCTGCCGGAAGACGGGCTCTATTCGGGCTTCGATTCCGAAAAGCATACGTACGACAAGAGCACTTGGAACTACGAATCCGGCGGTTTGACCAAAGCTGACACGCCAGCCGCTCATCAGGAAGCAGCTGAGCATGGGTACGCCGCCGCGAGCGCGCCTCCTCCGGCGCTGCCGGAGAAGGTTGCGTACGATCCGACGCTCCAGCATCCCCGGTGCGTATATCAACTGCTGAAGCAGCAGTACTCGCGCTACACGCCGGAGATGGTGGAGCGGATCACCGGAATTCCCAAGGAGCAGATTCTAAAGGCGGCCGATCTGTTTACGTCGATCCGCAAGGACGGCTCCAACAAGCAGGT
>CAZBCQ010000211.1:0-2991 GCA_964490255.1 uncultured Terriglobales bacterium
CCCCGAGATCACCGTCCCAATCGCCGGCAATACGTAGCGGAAATACAAGCGGTAGAACGATCCCACAACGCCTTTGGGTTCGCCGAAATCGAGGATGCCGATCTCCCCGCCCGGTTTCAACACCCTATAGATCTCGCGCAGTCCGGCATCGTAATCGGCGAGGTTGCGAAAACCAAACGCAGACGTGACGAGATCGAAGCTCTCGCCGGGTAGCGGCAGATTCAGCGCATCGGCTTCCATCCACCGCAGCGGCTTGCCAAGCGATTTAATCGTCGCGCGCTGCAGCATCGCGTGCGAGAAATCCGCGCCGACAATCTTCGGAGTTGCCTTCCTCTTCTGTGCCCGATCCAGCAGTGCCGAAGTCATATCGCCGGTTCCACAGCAGAGATCCAGCACCGTTGCATCGCTTCGCTGAAGGATATGCCGAAAGGTGTGCGCCGCACGCCACCACCAGAGGCGATCCACCTGCATCGATAGCACGTGATTGAGGACGTCGTAGCGCGGCGCAATCGCCGTGAACATCTCACGGACTTTGGCCGCGGCCTGCGCACGATCGGCAGCGCCTTCAGGCGCAGCACCAACTACGGATGCGCCTTTCTGCTTCGACTTTTCAGCAGGAATTGCCATTACGCAGATTGCGAAAGATAGCGCAGCTCTTCCACGGCTTGCACCACGGCCTGCTCAGGTACGTCGGGAATCACTTCGACCCGCCCGAGTTCCGTGGGAAGGATGAAATGCACCACGCCGTCGATTGTCTTCTTATCGCTGCTGAGGCGCCGCGCGATTCGCTTCCCTCTGGTCTCAACTTTCGGAAGCGGCGCGTATGCCAGCACAGACGATATGATGCGCCGCGCCGTTTCGGAATCTGTCTTCTGCAACGCGGCTGAGATCATGGCAGCTGCCACCATGCCCCAGGCTACGGCTTCTCCGTGCAGGAACTGCTTGTAGCCGGTTTCCGCCTCTAGCGCGTGCCCAATCGTGTGTCCAAAATTCAGAATGCGCCGCAGATCACCTTCGCGCTCGTCAGCCGCGACTACGTCTGCCTTCACCTGCACTGCTGCGCGAATCACCCACTCCAGCGGCTCTTTTTCGCGCTGCAGGATACGCTCACGATTCGCTTCCATGTAATCGAAAATCTCTCGATTGCGAATGAACCCGCACTTCAGCGCCTCGTACAATCCCGCGCGATACTCGCGATCCGGCAACGTCGAGAGCACCGCCGGATCGATCAGCACCGCCCGCGGATGATGAAACGTACCGAGCAAATTCTTACCTTCGCGCATATCGACGCCCGTCTTGCCGCCGATCGAGGCATCCACCTGCGCCAGCAGTGTCGTCGGAATCTGGACCACATCTACGCCGCGCATGTAGATCGACGCCAGGAATCCAGCCACATCTCCAGTAACTCCACCACCTAAGGCGAGAACTACGCTCTTCCGGTCGGCCCCGCTCTTCAACATCTTTGCCGCGAGCGTCTCCACCGTCTCGAGTCTTTTGTACTTCTCTCCATCCGGCATCTCCAGCCAGACGTGCTGCAGATTCGCACGATTCAACGACGCACTTAACATCTCGCCCCAGTGCTTACGAACCGGTGGAGCCGCGACAACAACGAATCGGCTGCGCCCCGGCACAATCTCGCGCAGGAGGTCGCCGCTGCGCTCGAGTAAACCGCTCTCGATAAGCGCAGGATACGGGCGCATCGGAACATTGATTTCGATTCGATTCACTGCTTCCATCATAGCGCAGCGAGAATCAAATGCCTTGCGAGTGGTAACATCGTGCCGTCATGAAGCCAGAGAAGAAGAGCGTAACGGCGGAAACCGATTTCGTCGTGATCGGCGCAGGTGTCGCCGGCCTGCGCGCTGCCATCGAACTTGCATCATCGGGACGCGTGCTCGTCCTCGCCAAGCTTGAAGTCAAGGAGTCGGCTACACAGTATGCACAGGGAGGCATCGCCGCCGCGCTCAGCGACGAAGATGAAATCAGCCTGCACTTGCAGGACACACTCGTTGCCGGCGACGGCCTTTGCAATGAGAAGGCCGCGCGCGTTCTCGTCGAAGAAGGACCTGAGCGCATTGAAGAGCTCATCGCCTGGGGAACACAATTCGATCGCAATGGGACCAAACTCGCGTTCACTCGCGAAGGCGCCCATAGTCGCGACCGCATCCTGCACGCACATGGCGACTCCACCGGACAGGAGATTGGCCGCGCGCTTTACTTCAAGACAAAATCCATCAAGAACGTCACCATTAGCGAATTCGAATTTGCCACCGACCTGCTGATCGAAAATGGTCGTGTCGTTGGCGTGAATTTGCTGGGCGAAGATGGGCAGATGCATACCGTCCGAGCGGCGGCTGTGTTGCTTGCAACTGGCGGTCTCGGCCATGTCTACAAGGAAACTACGAATCCTGCCGTCGCCACCGGTGACGGAGTTGCGATGGCCTATCGCGCCGGCGCTGAAATCAGCGACATGGAGTTCGTGCAATTCCACCCCACGGCTCTCTACGTCAAAGGTGCCCCGCGGTTCCTACTCTCGGAAGCCCTTCGTGGCGAGGGTGCCATTCTCCGCAACGAGCAATTGGCACGCTTCATGCCAAAGTATCACCCGCTGGGCGAACTCGCTCCGCGCGATGTAGTAGCAAGAGCCATCGCGCACGAATTGGAACTCAGCCGCAGCAAGGATCCAGTCGTCTATCTCGACCTGACGCACAAAAATCCGGAGGTGATCCGCAAGCGCTTTCCCCGGATTTATGACACCTGCCTGAAGTACAACGTCGACATCGGCACGGACATGATCCCCGTGCGCCCGGCCGCTCATTACGCTATGGGCGGTGTGAAGACCGATCTCGACGGACGCACCAGCGTTCCCGGTCTGTTCGCAGCCGGCGAAGTCGCTTGCACTGGCGTGCACGGCGCCAACCGGCTCGCCAGCAATTCCCTTTTGGAAGGTTTGGTGTTCGGCGAACGCGCGGCTCGTGCCATGCGCGCCGA
>CAZBCQ010000211.1:3091-4279 GCA_964490255.1 uncultured Terriglobales bacterium
GCTCGCGAAGAAAGCCGCGGCGCTCATTACCGTACCGACTTCCCCGTCCATGATGATAAGAAGTTCTTGAAGCACTCGGTAGTTGCAGGAGATAGAATTCGCTTCGAGTAGGTTCGCTCCCTGCGAAGAGCGACTAGCTACCAGCTACCCCAGCTTGAGTGCGCGGGATCATCAGGCTGCAGCATCCTTCCTAGTCGGGAAGATAAGTGATGCCGCCACGGACAACCCCAGCACACCCCCCACGATGCTCAGCGCGATGCCTGTCGGTATGTGATAGAAATTCGACAGCACCATCTTCGCTCCGATAAACAGCAGAATGATCGCCAACCCGTACTGCAGATAGTGAAAAGCCGTCATCATCCCTGATAACGCGAAGTACAGCGATCGCAATCCAAGGATCGCAAACACATTCGACGTGTACACGATGAACGGATCGCGCGAAATCGCCAGCACTGCCGGTATTGAATCGGCCGCAAAGACCACGTCCGTGGTCTCAATCATTAGCAGAACCAGAAACAGCGGTGTCGCATACAGTCCCGGATCGCGTACGAAGAACTTTCCCTCGACATAGTCCTTCGTGACAGGCATCCAGCGCCGCACCTGCTTCAACACCGGATTGTTTTCCGGATGGACTTCCTTCTCGCCGTCGCGCAGGAAGCTAATGCCACTCCAGATCAGGATTGCGCCAAAGATGTAGACGATCCACTCGAACCGATTCATCAGCGAGACGCCCACTAGGATGAAAACGCCGCGCATCACCAAGGCGCCGATAATCCCCCAAAACAGCACCTTGTGCTGAAATCTTTCCGGAACCTTGAAGTAGCTAAAAATTAGGAGGAAGACAAACAAGTTGTCGACGCTGAGCGATTCTTCAATCACGTACCCGGTAACGAACTCCAGCGCCTTCGTCTTGCCATACCAGAAATGCACGCCGACGGCGAATGCGGACGCGAGCGCGATCCAGAATGCGGTCCATGCGAGCGCCTCGCGAAAGCCGATTTTGTGAGCCTTGCGGTGGAACACCACAAGGTCCAATACCAGCATGATGACTACAAAGAGATTGAAGGCAATCCAGAAAACCAGCTTCTGCAAACCCAGCCTTTCGACTCGCTATCTGCGCGTCCGCGCTCACCATTCTCCCACGCCAACCGGATTGCAAATGACTTCAACTGGCCTCGGAGCCCCGAA
>CAZBCQ010000211.1:4379-7200 GCA_964490255.1 uncultured Terriglobales bacterium
ATTCTTGGCCATCCTGAGATTACTTGCGGCACTCACAATGCAAGGGCGAAAAAGTCCGAAGCATTGCCGGAGCAGCTTTCCATGAGATCCCGAGCGAACATCAGCTCTCATCCAATTCACCCGATGTTGGTTGCTTTCCCGATCGGGCTCTTCATCACTAGCCTGATATTTGACGCGATCGGCGTAAACAGGAACCTGCCCTCGCTCTGGGCAGCAGCCTGGTATTGCATTCTCGCTGGCGACATCATGGCCCTGATGGCCGCCGTTCCCGGTGCCGTAGATCTGTTCTCCGTCGTGCCTCCGAATTCCAGTGCACGCAGTCGCGGCTACAAGCACGCGGTATTGAACGTCCTCGTACTATTCCTATTCATCGCCATCGCCGCGTATCGAGGCGGACCAGCGGCCAAGCCCGATCAGACCTCTTTCATCCTCTCTGCAATCGGAGTGTTCTGTCTGTTCATCTCCGGATGGCTGGGTGCAACGCTCGTTTACCGCAACCAGATCGGCGTCGATCGCCGCTTCGCCAATGCTGCCAAGTGGCATAGTGTCACCCTCAATGACTGGAACCTGCCGGTCTGCAAGGACGAAGATCTTGCTCCCGGCCAGCTCTTGCTTGCCATCATCCAAGGGGCGCGGGTCGCGGTTGGCCGTTGTCCCGAGGGACTCGTAGCGTTCGACGACCACTGCACCCATAAAGGCGGACCGCTCTCCGACGGGGCGCTGGTTGGATGTACCGTGCAATGTCCGTGGCATGGTTCGCAATTCGATGTACATACCGGAATCGCGATTGCCGGGCCTGCTAAGGACAGCATCAAGACATACGACGCAGAAGTCCGCGACGGCCAGATCTACATCTTTCCCAAGCGGGTTCAAGCGGGAAAAGCGGCTTAGAGCCATCTCGGGCCGACGATCCTAGCGCTTCCCATTCTGAGCTGGAGGGTGCGGGCGAAGGCGCTTGTTGACCTTTGGCCAGTATTGCTTAGCGAGGTTGCCAACGGCAGTCCATATCAGGTCGTATCCATAGCGCCGGAAGGCATCGCTCGCGGCATTATCTCCGTCGGGTTGATAGGTATTCGCGAGGGCTTCAGTGCCCAATGGTGCCAGCAATCCCGACCAGTTCAGTTCCTGTATGCCATCATCTCCACGGGTGAAAAACACGCGATCGACGGCGTAGATCACGGATTGCCGAATTGTCAGGTTGGGCTTGAAATAGAAACGGGGATCCTGATGAAAAACTGAGGCCAACGCAAAGGTTCCGAACATCTGACTGGAAGTCGACCTGGCCAGCCCCGACCCAAAGCGTTTTCCAAATCCAGCCGTTCCTTGCCCGTAACCAGCAGGCACATTGAGCTCCTGGTTAAATCCAGCAGTGATCCCGATCGCGACCATCCTGCTCAGTGCAATGCTATTGTTGACCGCCAACTGGAGTTTCTGCCTGGGCGAGAGCCGACCAGTGTTGACGGCGATCGCGGGAAACATCACTGACTTCCGGCTTAGCAGTTCAACGAAATTTTCTCCCGCATTCAGAGGCCCCGCCGTACGTTGAGGTTCGGGAGCAGAGGGAGGACCCTGTTCATTCTCTTGCGCAAGACTGAACTGACCTAAAATACAGAGTAGAGCAATTAGCAGAGTGCGCCGCAGTTCACTCCAGAGCGCGGCTTTGAGCGATTGCTCCCGCCCCATAACGTCACATTCAGCGCGTATCCAGCAGACGCACCGTTTCCACCACGGTCGTTCCGGTTACTTCGAAGCTCTTGGCGCTCAGCTTGTCCATCGTGTCCTGCGGAGTGTGCCAGAACACGTTGTTGTAGCCATAATCCAGGTCGATCAGATCCGCTACAGGAACCCCAATGTTCTTAAACGGAATGTGATCGTCCAGATCCGCGGCCTGGCGTGTGAAAAAGTACGACTGGTAACCAAAGCGACTCGCGGCCTGATAAACCAGATCCTCCAACCACGGCGTTGAGTTCTCATCGCGGTCGATGCTCAGATCGGCGTCGCCAATCATATCGAGCAGAAGGAATGCCTTGATCTTCTTCGCGGTGCCGTCTTGCTGCCACTTAGCAGCCAAATGGCGGCTGCCGTAGGTTCCGTCAGTGTTGGACCACTGCTTTACGGCTTCCTCCGCGTCGAACCAGACCAGCCAAACCGAGTAGCCATCGCGAGGCTTCTTGCCTTTGGCAAAATAATCGGCTAGCTCGAGCAGCAACCCCGCGCTTGCGCCGCCATCGTTCGCGCCCACAAAGTCCTTCAGCATCTTCGTCTCGTAATGACCCGAGATGACAATGATGCCGTCTTTCGTGCCGGGGAATTTCGCAATGAAGTTCCGGGCTGGAATTTTTCCGATAGGAGTATCTGCCGTGAAATCATCCTCTTCGAGGTTGTCGTTGCGGAGATGTTGGCGCAGGTAGTTCTCCAGCTTGGCGTGCGCGGGGCTGCCGATCGGACGCGGTCCTATGGCCACCATCTCGCGGGTGTACTGCAGCGCGCGAGTGCCGCTCACGTGTACGTCCGGCGTATCCGGAGGCGGTGCAGTAGTAGCTTGCTGAGCCGGCGTAGACGTGGAGGCGGGATTCGCTTGCGAATCAGCCTCCGTACTCTTCGCAGTCACTGTGTTGCCGCGGGAGCAGGCGAGAAGAGCAAGGAGCAAGAATGTCAGGGCAAAGGTTCGCACGAAAGGCAGTCTATCAGGCCTCATTGCTGGCCGAGTCCGGATGGCGCGAAGCCATTTTGGAACCAATGTTTACTTTTTGATAACACCACCCCCACCCCCTCGCGTGTTGCAAATGCAGGTACTTACCAGGTAGTGCGGCTGTACATA
>CAZBCQ010000212.1:0-7155 GCA_964490255.1 uncultured Terriglobales bacterium
TATGGCACGTTCAACGAAAAAAGGGCCGTTCATCGATACACACGTGATCACCAAGATCAACGGGATGAACGAGCGCAACGAAAAGAAGGTCCTTCGTACCTGGTCGCGGCGTTCGACGGTCGTGCCCGAAATGGTGGGACACACCATCGCCGTGCACAACGGCAAGAAGTTCATTCCGGTGTACATCACCGAGAACATGGTCGGACACAAGCTGGGAGAGTTCAGCTTCACCCGCCAGTTCAAGGGACACTCGGTAAAGGCCGCCACGGAAACCGCGGCGAAGCCGGCTGCGCCGCGCGCGTAACGAAGGTTGAGAGAAGACACGATGGAATTCAGAGCCGAAGCACGGTACGTACGAGTCTCGCCGCAGAAGGCGCGACTGGTGCTGGACCTGATCAAGGGACGCCGGGTGGAAGAAGCGATTAAAACGCTGACCTTCACCAAAAAGGGCATTGCGCCCAACATCAAGAAGCTGCTGCAGTCCGCAGTCGAGAACGCGAACTACCTGAGCACGGAAAAAGGTCTCGACGTGGATCTGGACCGGTTGTACGTGAAGAATGCGATCGCGAATGACGGCCCGCGGATGAAGCGCATTCGTCCGGCACCGATGGGACGCGCGTACCGCTACCAGCGGCGTATTGCTCACCTGTCGATCGTGCTGGCGGAAAAGGCCAGCGGACGGGAAGCAACGGCGACCGTAGTGGGCGAGGACGAAGCTCACGCGGATCCGGCGCGCAAGAAGACTCCGGCAAGGAAAGCAGTCGCGAAGAAGAAGGCGCCTGCGAAGAAAGCCGCCAAAAAGAAGTAACCAGATTTTGTTCAGCTGCCGGAGACGGCAGCGATGAGGGGAACGATGGGACAAAAAGTCCATCCATACGGATTTCGGCTCGGCGTAAACAAGCCGTGGAAGTCGCGCTGGTTCGTGGAGCGTGATTACGACAAGCTGTTGCTCGAGGACGTAAAGCTGAAGGATGAGCTGAAAGACAAGCTCAAGTCGGCCGGCGTCAGCTCGATCGAGATCGAGCGTCCGGGCAACAAGCTGCGCATCATCATCCGCACGGCCCGGCCGGGCATCATCATCGGCCGCAAGGGCGCGGAAATCGACAAGCTCAAGGGCGAGTTGCAGAAGCGCACGAACCGGGATGTGTACGTCGACATCCAGGAAGTGCACAAGCCGGAGCTGGACGCGCAACTGGTGGCCGAATCGATTGCGCTGCAACTCGAAAAGCGCGTGGGATTCCGCCGCGCGATGCGCAAGTCAGTGGATTCGGCGCTGCGCTTCGGTTGCAAGGGAATCAAGGTACGCGTGAGCGGCCGCTTGAACGGCAATGAAATCGCGCGGTCCGAGTGGTACCTGCAGGGGCGTCTGCCGCTGCACACACTGCGCGCTGATATCGATTACGGATTCGCGGAAGCGAAGACGACGTACGGTGTGATCGGCGTAAAGACGTGGATTTACCGTGGCGAGATTCTGCCCAGCCGCAAGCGCGAGCCGCAAAAGGCAGTGGGCGCGTTTTAGGACGCTGTCGGCCGTCAGCTATCGGCTGTCCGCGAGGATAGTGGCTGACGAAACGATGGTGAAAAACTGAAGATTGAATGCAGCGAGGCTGAAGAAGCCGAGAGCTGATAGCTGAGAGCCAACTTATGTTGATGCCAAAGAAAGTGAAGTATCGCAAACAGCAGCGCGGACGCCGTGCCGGAAAAGCATGGCGAGGATCGTCGCTGTCGTTTGGAGATTTCGGGTTGAAGGTGCTGGAGCCCGGTTACATTACCGACCGGCAGATTGAAGCCAGCCGTATCGCGATGACGCGTTTTATCAAGCGCGGCGGCAAGATCTGGATCCGCCTGTTCCCGGATAAGCCGGTGACGAAGAAGCCTGCTGAAACGCGTATGGGCAAGGGCAAAGGTGCACCGGATCATTGGGTTGCGGTGGTTCGTCCGGGGAAGATCCTGTTCGAGATGGAAGGCGTGACGGTCACAGACGCGAAAGAGGCAATGCGTCTGGCGTCGCACAAGCTTCCGTTGAAGACAGTGTTCGTCGCTCGCGAGGGACACGCATAAGAACAGTTTGAAGCCCGGTCGCGGGCCCGAAGGTCCGCGCTACATGGGCCGGAAAAGAAAAGAATATGCCGAAATCAGCAGATAAATTCAGAAACACGACAGACGTCGAACTGAAGCACCAGGAGCGGGAACTACATGACCAGTTGTTCCGGTTGAAGTTCCAGCTGTCCATGGGCCAGTCGGAAAGTCTGAAGAAGATCCGCGAGCTTCGTAAAGACATCGCGCGGGTCAAAACGATTGCACGGCAGCGTGAGTTGTCCGCCGTCGGGGAGAAGAAGTAATGGCGGAAACAACGAAGCAGGGTTCCACGCGCAAGACGGTTGTCGGCGAAGTGGTCTCGACCAAGATGCACAAGACGATCGTGGTGGAGGTCGACCGCAAGAAGGCGCACTCGCTCTATAAGCGAGTGGTGAAGAGCACGAAGAAGTTCTACGCGCAGGACGACAACAACTCCGCGCACGTGGGAGATGTGGTCCGGCTCGAAGAGACGCGTCCGCTTTCGAAGTTGAAGCGCTGGCGGTTGGCGGAGATCATTCGCCGCTCGGCATTGGCTCCCGAAGTAATCGCTGGGGAGAATCAGGCCGCGAGCTAGCGGCAGTTGCGCGCGCGAGAGCGCCAGCGCATGAGGAGATGGAACGATGGCAGTGATGATGCGAACCATGCTCGAAGTGGCCGATAACTCCGGTGCCCGCAAGCTGCAGATGATTCTGCCGCTGGGCGGCCATACCGGACTGGTTGCCGGCCTGGGTGACGTGGTGACCGCGAGTGTGAAAGAAGCCGCTCCCGATGGCCAGGTGCAGAAGGGCAAGGTCGTGAAGGCGGTGATCGTGCGCACGCGCAAAGAGCACCGGCGTCGCGACGGTACCTATATCCGTTTCGATCAGAATGCGGCAGTGCTGATCAATGAAGCGGGCGAGCCTGTAGGGACCCGCGTATTCGGTCCGGTGGCACGCGAGCTTCGCGAAAAGAAATTTTTGAAGATTGTTTCGCTTGCCCCGGAAGTTCTGTAGGCGAGTGATGAAGCGCGGCGAATCGCGCATAGAGAAGGCTGAGAGATGGCAACGGCAACGACGACAAAGCATAAGACAATCGATATCCGGCGCAACGACACCGTACAGGTGATCGCGGGCCGCGACGCAGGCAAGCAGGGACGCGTACTGCGCATCATCCCGAAAACGGCCCGGGTTCTGGTGGAGCACGTTTCGATGGTGAAGAAGCATGTGCGTCCGAATCCGCAGCGCAACATTAAGGGTGGCATTGCGGAGCAGGAGAGCCCGGTAGCGGTCTCAAACGTGATGTTGGTCTGCAGCGGCTGCAACCGTCCGACGCGTGTCGGGCACGAGCTGCGCGGCGATCGCAAGATGCGTGTCTGCAAGAAGTGCGGAAACACGCTGGACAAGTAATCGGACTCGTTCCGAAAGTGATCACCCCACGAAACGGTAACCACTCCGAGGACCGTGGGAGAAGGTAGAAGCAAAATGGCAGACAAGCCAGAGAAGAAAGATAAGAAGCAGCAGAAGCAAGCGGCAGCGGCGCCCCAGCCCGAGCAGGGTAAAGGTGGACGTCCGAAGGCAAGCAATGCCAACTCGGCGCGGCTGCGGTTCCGTTATCACCAGGAAATCGCTCCAGCGCTGATGAAGGAATTTGGGTGGACGAACCCGATGGCAGTTCCCAAGGTTGAGAAAGTAATCATCAACATGGGCGTGGGCGAAGCGACACAGAATGCCAAGGTGCTCGATCCGGCAGTGAATGAGCTTGGCCAGATCACGGGCCAGAAGCCAGTGGTGACGCGCGCGAAGAAATCGATTGCAGCGTTCAAGGTGCGCGAAGGAATGCCGATCGGTGCGATGGTGACGCTGCGTGGCGACCGCATGTACGAATTTCTGGATCGCCTGTTGAATGTGGCGTTGCCCCGCGTGCGCGACTTCCGCGGTGTTTCGACGAAGTCGTTCGATGGACGCGGCAACTACACGATGGGTCTGCGCGATCAGCTGATTTTTCCGGAAATTGATTACGCGAAGGTCGAAAAAATGAAGGGCATGAACGTGACGATCGTGACGACGGCTAAGTCCGACGACGAAGCGCGTGCGTTGCTGAAGCACATGGGCATGCCGTTCCGGGCATAAGAGTTTCGAGTCAGAAGGAATAAAAGGATTTCATGGCAACTACAGCAAAACGAGTGAAGGACGCGAAGAAAACGCTTGAGGCGCGGAAGGCACGCGAGAAAGAGCGCGCGACGGGGGAAAAGGCGAAGTTCACTTCGCGCGCACATAACCGCTGCCAGATCTGTGGACGCCCCCGCGCTTTTCTGCGCAAGTTTGGACTGTGCCGCCTCTGCTTCCGACTGTTGGCGCTGCGTGGCGACATTCCAGGGGTAGCGAAGTCGTCCTGGTAAAACGTCGATGGTCGATAGTCATTGGTCGTTAGCTCGACCTGTGAACGACTACCGACAAACGACTAACGACAAAGAATGAGTCCGTCGCCGGCAGGTTCTCCCCGATAGGGAGCGAACGGGTGACGTAAGGAGAAGCAAAGCATGACCGATCCGGTCGCAGATTTCCTGACGCGTGTTCGTAACGCGATTGGGGCAAGACAGCAGAAAGTGGATGTGCCGGCTTCGCGCCTGAAGCTTGATATTGCCCGCATTCTCAAGGAAGAGGGCTATATCTCGAATTTCAAGCCGACCGAAGAGAACGGACACAAACTGGTCCGCGTGTACCTGAAGTACGGCAACAACAACGAAGCCGCGATCAGCAATCTGAATCGTGTGTCGAAGCCTGGATGCCGCGTATACGTTGGACGTACCGAAATCCCCCGCGTGCTGGGTGGATTGGGGATCAACATCCTGACCACGCCCAAGGGCGTGATGACAGGACGCCAGGCGCGCAAAGAAGGCGTGGGCGGCGAGATCCTCTGCGAAGTTTGGTAAAAGCAGTCTCTCAGTCATTCATTCGCTCAGTCTGGCAGTTTAAAGACTGAAAGACTGACGGACTGATCGACTGAGAAGCTGAAAGCGGGATCACCCGCCATTTAAGCGAGAGAAGAGCAAATGTCGAGAATTGGAAAAAAGCCGATTGCCGTTCCCAAAGACGTGAAGATTGCCATCACTGGCAACATGGTGACGGTGCAGGGTCCCAAGGGGAAGCTGGATACAACCGTTCCCCGGGGCGTGAAATTTGAGCAGCACGATGGGCAGCTGGTTGCGACTCGTGAAGACGATTCGCGTGCAGCCGTGCATGGTCTGGCGCGCGCGTTACTGAACAACGCGGTGCATGGCGTGACCACAGGCTGGTCGAAAGAACTCGAGATTGTCGGGATTGGTTACAAGGCCGAGATGAAGGGCAAGGATGTAGTGGTATTCAACCTTGGCTACTCGCACCCGATTGAGTATCCGCTGCCCGGTGATATCCAGGCGGTTGTCGATGCCAAGCAGACGCGCCTTACGGTGAGCGGAATCAATCGCCAGAAGGTTGGGCAGGTAGCGGCGGAAATGCGCAGCTTGCGTCCACCTGATCCGTACAAGAACAAGGGCGTGCGTTACTTTGGCGAGAAGCTGAAGAAGAAGGTTGGAAAAACCGGAGCGAAGTAATTCGGGCTAGTGCCTGAAGAGAAGCTCTGCCCGGTACAGAAACCCGGGATAGGAAAAGACAAATGTTTACAAAGACAGCAAAGAACGAAATTCGGCAGCGGATTCACGATCGTATCCGCAAGAAGGTTCTGGGTACGGCGGAGCGTCCGCGCCTGAGCGTGTATCGCTCGGTCAATCACATTTACGCGCAGGTTATCGACGATCTGAATGGCGTCACGGTAGCGGCAGCGAGCACCGTCGAGGGCGAGAAGGCGAACAAGACCACCGGCGGAAACGTCGCTTCGGCGAAAGAAGTCGGAAAGCGCATTGCCGAGAAAGCCAAGCAGAAAGGCATCACCAAGGTGGTGTTCGATCGCGGCGGATATCTGTATCACGGGCGCATCAAGGCGCTGGCCGATGCGGCTCGCGAAGCCGGATTGCAGTTCTAGCAAGTTTAGGAATCGAGAGTAACGAATGCCAACAGTGAAGAAAAAGATCGACGCGGGAAACTTCAACCTGAAAGACCAGGTGGTTTCCATCAACCGCGTCACCAAGGTCGTCAAAGGCGGTAAGAACCTTTCGTTTGCGGCGCTGGTAGTCGTGGGCGATCCCTCGGCTGCTGTGGTTGGATATGGGTCCGGCAAAGCGAAGGAAGTTCCGCAGGCTATCCGCAAGGGAATTGAAGCGGCGAAGAAAAACCTGATCAAGGTAAACCTGACGCATACGACGGTTCCGCACCTCACACTCGGGCGCTTCGGCTCCGGCAAGGTGTTGTTGAAGCCGGCTCCGGAAGGAACGGGCGTGATCGCTGGCGGCGCAGTGCGCGCGGTGATGACCGCCGCAGGCGTGCAGAATGTGCTGACGAAGTCGATCGGCACCACCAATCCGCACAACGTGATCAAGGCGACCTTCGATGCGCTGACCAGACTGCGTGATCGCCAGGAAGTCGCAGCCACTCGCGGCAAGTCGGTGGAGGAGCTGTAATCATGGCGGCAAAACAGACATTGAAACTGAAGTGGGTGCGCTCCGCGATCCAGGCACCCGTGAAACACAAGCTTGTCATCAAGGGATTGGGCTTCACCCGTTTGAACCAGGTGATCGAGCGCGAAGATTCGCCTTCGATCCGCGGCATGGTAGCCAAGGTGCCGCATCTGGTCGTGGTGGTGGGAAGCACCGCGGAGTAAGTGGTTAGTGGCTGGTTGGGTAGCTGGTAGCTAGTTGCTGAGGAAGTCTGATGCGATTCCCACATCTGCCGACAGAGGGTAGGTATGGGGCACCGAGCTGAGAGCTGAAAGCCGATGGCTGACAGCTAATTGAGAGTTGAAAAATGAATCTATCGACATTAAGAGCACCGAAGAAGGCTAACGAGAATCGTAAGCGCGTGGGCCGCGGTATGGGATCGGGTATGGGCAAGACGTCCACCCGTGGTCATAAAGGACAAGGTTCGCGCAGCGGTTCGCGTCTGATGCGCGGTTTTGAAGGCGGCCAGATGCCGCTGCACCGCCGCTTGCCGAAGCGCGGCTTCA
>CAZBCQ010000213.1:0-2087 GCA_964490255.1 uncultured Terriglobales bacterium
GGGTACCGCAACTGCCTGGGAGTGTTAGGGTTTCTAAGCAGTGTAGTTAAGATTAGCTTCGACCAAAGATCTGGAACGCCCGCTTTGGGTGCAGCAGGCAAGCGAGGTTAATCTCGGGAGGGGGTCATGGGTACTCTCAGGCGCTTAGGCTTCACCTTCATCATTACAACATTTACTCTTCTGGCGGTCTCCGCTGTGTTCGCGGACGACGACCCGCCGGGACGTGCCGCACGTCTCGATTACATCAGCGGTGAAGTATCCATCCAACCCGGAGGCGTCAATGACTGGGTCGCGGCCACGCTGAATCGGCCGATGACCACCTCCGACCGCATCTGGACGGACAAGGATTCACGCGCTGAGGTTCAGGTCGGATCCGGCACGTTCCGCATGGACTCCGAGACTAGCGTCACCCTCAGCAACGTCAGCGACAACACCGTGCAGATTGAGCTCGATCAGGGCACGCTGTATCTGCACGTGCGCAATCTCTTGCCGGGTGAGATCTATGAGATCGACACCCCGAACACCGCATTCACCGTCACCAAGGGCGGCGACTATCGCCTGAACGTCAATTCCAACAATGACGTCTCCCTGGTCACGGTTTGGCACGGTGAAGGCGTCGCCACCGGCGACGGACCCGCGGTGAAGATCAAGTCCGGTGAGCAAGGCAGCTTTTCCGATGGAAAGTCGATGGCTCACACGGTCTATCCCGCTCCCGGACGGACCGGGTTCGACGACTGGAGTGCCGTTCGTGACAAGCGTCAGGACAGCTCTCTGTCGGCCCGCTACGTCGCGCCCGGCGTAGTCGGCTACGAAGATCTCGACTCCTACGGCACGTGGCGTAGCTATCCAGGCTATGGCCCGGTTTGGGTTCCGACCGTTGTTGCTCCCGGATGGGCTCCCTATCGTTTTGGCCACTGGGTCTGGGTCGCCCCTTGGGGTTGGACTTGGGTCGATGACGCGCCCTGGGGTTATGCCCCGTTCCACTATGGCCGCTGGGCCTACGTTGGCGGATATTGGGGTTGGTGCCCAGGACCGATCTATGCTCGTCCCGTTTACGCTCCTGCCCTCGTTGCGTGGGTCGGCGGACCTCACTGGGGTGTCTCGTTCGGAATCGGCGGCGGTGTCGGCTGGTTCCCCTTGGGATACGGTGAGCCATACGTTCCGTGGTATCACGCAGGTCCTGGATATTGGCGCAACGTCAACGTCAGCAACACGCGAATCACGAACGTGACCGTCATCAACAACTATTACAACAATCGCGAAGCTATCAATAATATCCACTACGCGAACCGCGCGTATCCAA
Source organism: uncultured Terriglobales bacterium (assembly GCA_964490255.1). Lineage (GTDB taxonomy): Bacteria > Acidobacteriota > Terriglobia > Terriglobales > Acidobacteriaceae > JAJPJE01. The sequence continues at coordinate 1,304 of CAZBCQ010000213.1, forward strand.
ACGCAGTGACGGCGGTTCCGCAACGTGCGTTCGTGAATTCGCAACCAGTTGGCCGGAACATGGTTTCAGTCTCCGGTGAAAACCTCCGGAATGCCCGCGTAATCGGCGGATCGCCTGCCGAGCCGAGTCGCACGAGTGTTCTCGGAGCCAACGCAGGTCGCGCCGCCGCAATCCCGCCGCAGCAGGCATTTGCGCGACAGCCGGTCCGCAACATTACTCCGCCGTCCGCACCTGCTTCTCCGTTTAACAATGGCAGGAATAACGCAGCCAACGTCGGTGCCGGAAATCCGGCAGGAGCATCGCGCTTCCCGCAGCGGAACGACAACGTGGCAGGTCCGCAAAACGGGCGCACCAGTGTTGCTGAAACTACGCCGAATGGACGTTCGGTCCCGCGGCCTCCAACCGTTTTCGACAGGAGCAACGGCGGCAGTGTGCCAAACAACAATGGTGGCGCACGCCCAGCTCCGAACCCTCCAACCGTGTTCAGCAATAACGGGAATCCGGCGAACAACACCGGCAACACTGCCCGCATGCCGAACAACAATGCGGGAAGGGCGCCTGGCAATAACAGCGCTGAAAACGTAGCTCGTCCGTATCCGCATCCGCCATCAGTTGGCGAGCGCCAAGCCATGGGCGGTAATCCGGGCAATACCCAGAATCAGCCGGCGCGCGCGTACACACCGCCTGCTTCTCAGAACCAGGGAGGACCGGCGCATACCTACTCGGCTCCGTCTTCGGGGAACCAGTCTGCTCCACAGCGAAGCTACTCGCCCCCGGCGAACCA
>CAZBCQ010000213.1:2187-3331 GCA_964490255.1 uncultured Terriglobales bacterium
TCCTATTCCGCCCCGTCCTATCACTCGGCTCCCTCTGGTGGTGGCAGATCCGGAGGAGGATCGGTAGCTCGCGGCGGCAACAGCGGTGGTGGTCATTCCGGAGGCGGCGGTTCCACTCACGGACACTAATCGCGCTATAAATGAAAAAGGCCGGCTGCGTGCCGGCCTTTTCTTGTGCTCGAAATACTTTTAATAAAACTCCGGTAGTTCCGGAGCCTCTCCCCCGTCGACCGCCTGCTCATGTTTCTTCACACGCACGACGGTGACCTTCGAGAAGCCTTCCTCAAACTCCGGGGGCCTCAGTTTTTGTGCCATGCGTTGCATTACGTCGTCCGGCACCACACGGCCTCTTCTCTTGTTGCGATCGATGCAAACTTCCAGCGGCACATTGAAGAAGACGGCGTGCACCTCGTATCCAAATTCCTGCGCCATGCGGATCCATCCGCGCCGCTCGCGTGGAGAAAGATTCGTCGCATCCACGTAATTCCATGGCATCCGCGCGATCATACGTGCGCGCAACAGGTAGCGCAGTGTCGAGAACACCAGATCCTGGTAACGCTGCTCCGTCATGTCGTCGAACAGCAGCATGCGCAGCAGATCGCTCGAGAGCGGCGTAATCCCACGCCGGCGGAACCAGCTCGTCTTTCCTGATCCCGGCAAGCCGATCGCGAGCACCACCACACCTTTCGGCGGCCGCTTCACAGGTGCTGCATACGCCGGAGCAGCCGGAATGGCCGCAGGTTCGACGCCTTCCGCCGCGCCGTCTTCAACCTGTGTCTCCGCTACTGCCTCTTCCGCAGGAGCATCGGGCGCTGTCTGGGCCGGAGATCCTGGCTTCGGCGCCGGTCTGCCGCGACGCCCACGGCGTCGCCGATTCCTCTGCTGTTGCTGGCCGCGATTCTCTTCGCTCGTGGCTGGCGCCGGTCCCTGCTCTTCTACTTCGGTCTCGTTCGCGAGCTCGCTGACCAGCTCGACATTGCCGTTTACTTCTTCCGCCTCATCGCGTTCCACATCCGGATAAGCCGGCTGCAGAGGCGCTTGCGACGGCGCAGTTGCCGGGCCTCGTCCTTTTCTTCTTCGTCTTCTCTTCGGTCGATCCATCACCTGCGATTGGAACACAACCCGATGCAAATCGGCAACGGAT
>CAZBCQ010000213.1:3431-7148 GCA_964490255.1 uncultured Terriglobales bacterium
GCCGCTCTGTTTCGTGCACAAGCTGTTACAACGTGAAGTGGCGCAGATCACAGCTCGACGTTCACTGAGTCTTTGCGGCGCATGTTCGCGAATGTTACGATTAAAGGCTTTATATTCCCGGATTCAGACATCTATGCGGAGGCGAAATGGCTGTCAAGGTAGCAATTAACGGGTTCGGACGCATCGGACGAAACGTACTGCGTGCGTCGTTGAATGATCCGAATATCGACATCGTAGCTTGCAATGATCTTACCGATCCTAAGACCCTTGCCCACCTGCTCAAATACGATTCCATCCTCGGCAACCTCAAACAGAATATTTCGGCTGGCGCCGACTGCATCAAGGTCGAAGGCAAATCCATGCGTGTCTTCGCGGAGAAAGATCCTGCCAAGATTCCATGGGAAACCGTGGGCGCCCAAGTTGTAATCGAATCGACTGGCCGCTTCACCAACGCCGAAGACGCCAAGAAGCATCTCCGTGGCCCGGTGAAGAAGGTCATCATCTCCGCGCCGGCCAAGAATGAAGACATAACCGTCGTCATGGGCGTGAACGAAGACAAGTACGATTCCGCCAAGCACAACATCATCTCGAACGCATCCTGCACCACGAACTGTCTGGCTCCAGTTGCGAAGGTCGTCAATGACAACTTCGGCATCGTCAGCGGCACCATGACCACCATTCACTCCTACACGAATGACCAGGTCATCCTCGACTTCCCGCACAAGGATCTCCGTCGCGCCCGCGCCGCTGCCCTTTCCATGATTCCGACCTCGACCGGCGCCGCAAAGGCTATTTATCTTGCCATCCCTGAACTGAAAGGCAAGCTCGACGGGTTTGCGATGCGCGTCCCGACTCCGAACGTTTCGGTTGTCGACCTGGTCGTGTTCACCGACAAGAAGACCACCGCAGAAGAGGTGAATGCCGCCCTGAAGAAGGCCTCCGAGTCCGGACCGCTCGCCAAGTATCTTGGCTTCGAAACCGCGGAACTGGTTTCGTCCGACTACAAGGGCGACCCGCGCTCTTCGATTGTCGACGCGCCCATGACCCGCGTGGTCAACGGCAACTGCGTGAAAGTAATTGCGTGGTACGACAATGAGTGGGGTTACTCGAACCGCGTTCGCGACCTGATCAACTACATGGCTGCGAAGGGTCTGTAATCCTGAAGCTTTGTGGGGAGCCGTTCGGCTCCCCACAGAAAGTCCCCCGGCTCCAACAGCTGTTCCCTGGTTCTCTGACTGTGGCTCGCTACTGCGCCATCGTTTCGGCGCTCGTAATTGCAGATCGGTAACGTGCGCCAGCTTCGGCTCGCACCAGGAAGGAACCGCACCTAATTCGACTCGCGTCAGTCTGCGCGCTGGAGGCTGTCTCATGTCCAAGCTATCAATCAAAGATCTTCCTCTTCATGATCATCGGATTTTCATGCGGGTCGATTTCAATGTCCCGCTCGACGAACACGGCCGCGTAACCGACGACACTCGCATTCGCGAAACGCTGCCAACCATCGAATACGCTCTGCGCCACGGCGCGCGTCTCATCCTTGCATCGCACCTCGGACGTCCCAAGGGCACGGTCAATCCCAAGTACAGTCTCCGTCCGGTTGCCGAGCGCTTGCGCATTCTTCTCGATCAGACCATCGCTCGCGGCGAGAACGTCGGTTTCGCCACCGACTGTGTCGGTGTCCAGGCGGAAGAAATGGCCGGCAAGCTGGAACGCGGCCAGACTCTTCTGCTCGAGAACCTTCGGTTCCACCCCGAAGAGGAAGCCAACGACGAGAAGTTCTCGAAAGCTCTCGCCAAGCTCGCTGACTTCTATGTGAACGACGCCTTCGGCACCGCCCATCGCGCGCACGCCTCTACGGTCGGGATCACGAAGTTTGTTGAGAAATCCGCAGCCGGCCTGCTCATGGAAAAGGAACTGGAATACCTGGGCAGAGCGATGACCAACCCGGCGCGACCTTTCGTAGCGATTCTGGGTGGCGCCAAGGTCAGCGACAAGATCGAAGTCATCCGCAGCTTGATGCAGAAAGTCGATGCGCTGCTCATCGGCGGCGGCATGGCCTACACATTCCTGAAAGCGCAGGGTCAGGAAGTCGGCAAATCGCTTCTCGAAGCAGACAAGATTGACCTAGCGAAACAGTTGCTCGCCGAAGCGCAGCAGCGCAAGATCAAGTTCCTATTGCCCATCGACCACGTCGTGGCCTCGCAAGTCGCTCCTGACGCCATCACTCGCAAGATTGGCGAAGGCGAACCGATCCCGCCCGATCAAATGGCGCTCGACATCGGTCCCAAGACGATCGAGCTCTTCTCCGACGAAATCAGTCGCGCGAAAACCATCGTCTGGAACGGCCCAATGGGCGTGTTCGAAATGCCGCCCTTCGCTGCCGGAACCAACGCGATTGCTCATGCCGTCGCCGATAATGCCGATGCAGTCTCCATCGTCGGGGGCGGCGACTCCGTAGCCGCCGTCAAGCAAGCCGGCGTTGCGGACCGCATTACCCACATCTCCACCGGCGGTGGCGCCTCGCTCGAATTCCTGGAAGGCAAAAAGCTCCCCGGCGTCGAGGCGCTCTCGGATAAGAAGTAACAATCAGTCGTTCGTCGGTGGTCGTTAGTCTGGGTGCCCCACGTATCCCTCCGTTGGATACGTGGGTTCAGGCAAACGACCGACGACTACCGACTAACGACCACTAAGGACGAACGAACCTCATATGCCTCGCAAAAAACTCATAGCTGCAAACTGGAAGATGTACAAAACTCCCGACCAGACCTGCGAATTTTTTCGCAATTTTCTTCCTCTGGTCTGGGACCACACTCGTGACGAAATCGCCATCTGCCCACCCTACATCGACATCCCGACGGCCGTCGAAGCCGCGAAAGACTCCAGCGTCGGCATTGGTGCCCAGAACATGTTTTGGGAAAAAGAGGGCGCCTACACCGGCGAAATTTCCACTGCAATGATTCTTGCCGCCGGTTGCAAGTACGTCATCATCGGACACTCCGAACGGCGCCAGTACTTCGGCGAGACCGACGACACCGTCAACAAAAAGCTGAAAGTAGCACTCGATGCCGGACTCATCCCGATCGTTTGTGTCGGCGAAGTTCTGGAAGAGCGCGAAGCCGGACTCACCGGTGACGTCCTTCGGCGGCAGTGCACCAACGCATTTCGTGAAATCTCAGCCGAGCGCGCGGCAAAAATGGTCGTTGCCTACGAACCGGTCTGGGCGATCGGAACCGGTAAGACCGCCACTCCGCAGATCGCTAACGAAGCGCACCTTGTCATCCGTGCGGAAGCAGAAACGGCATTCGGCAAGGATTTTTCGGACAAACTTCGCATCCTCTACGGTGGGAGCGTGAAGCCCGACAACGCCAAAGCCTTGATGTCGCAGGACGAGATCGACGGCGCGCTCGTCGGCGGCGCCAGCCTTGATCCCAAATCGTTCGCGGCGATCGTGAGGTACTAGACAGCGCTCAGTACCGCAATCAGCACTTAATGCCTGCGAGGATGGCTGAAGGCCGATAGCGGAGAGCCGATTCCCGTTTCAGCTGACGACTGACTGCTCTGCTATAATCGATTGGCATCGGAATCCCGCAATTTTCGGGTCAAGCACCCCGCCGATTTGCCTGTGCGGAAGTGGTGGAACTGGCAGACACACCATCTTGAGGGGGTGGCGCCGAAAGGCGTGGGGGTTCAAATCCCCCCTTCCGCACCAAGATCTCT
>CAZBCQ010000214.1:0-7121 GCA_964490255.1 uncultured Terriglobales bacterium
ACGCGTGGGGAGAAACGTGATGAGGCTGAAACAACTGTTGAGCTCTGTAGGTATGCTGCTCGTTGCGAGCGCGGTCGCTTTCGCTGCCAATACACAGCTCACTGACATCCGAGTGGCAGAGCAAGGTAATGCCACAGTCGTTACCCTCCATGCGAATGGGGCCTTCACGCACACCGAATACCGTCCGACAGACAAGCTCGTACTTGTCGACCTGACTGGTGTTTCGGCCGGGCAGTTTGCAGACAAGAGCGGCTCGGTTACGCAGACCGGCTTGAGCGCGTATCACGTGCTGAGTTATAAGGGCGCGGCCGGAGCTGAGGTGACACGCATCGAACTCGCAGTTTCTCCCGATGCGACGTTCAACCTGAGCGACAGCAAGAATGGTCTCGAGGTACGTATCGCGACGAAGAACAGTGCGCCTGCGACGGCGATCCAGCCCGCTCCCGTGAAGACAGCAGCCGTAGTGCCTGTGAGCGCGGCGAAGCCGGCCGTTGCTCCAGCACCTTCTGTGGTCGCGACCTCTGCGCCAGTCTTGGTGAGGAATGTGTCGGTTGTCCAGGGCGATGGTTCTATCAATGTGGAAATCGCGACGAACGGTCCCGTCACTCCGAAAGCAACTCGACTGTCTTCGCCTGCACGAATCGTTCTCGACTTTCCGAATTCCATACCTGCCGGTCGGAATCAGGTTGTGCAAGTGGAATCGGCTGATGTGAAGACGGTGCGTTTTGGACAGTTCCAGGCTGATCCGCCGATCGTTCGAGTAGTGGTGGATATGGCATCCGCTCGTCCTTACGATTTGAGTTCATCTGGCAACAAGATCACGTTGAAGCTGCGCAGCTCTGAGGCGCACGTCAGTTCGGCAGCGAAGGAGGCGTCCACGTCAGAAGCGAAAACAGAATCTCAGACCGATGGCTCGCCTGCCGCGACCGCGCCGGCTGCTCAACCGGCAGCTGCTCCAGTCAAGGCTCCAGCTCCGAAGCACAGTTCCCCGATGCAACCAGTCGATGCGCAGGATGTTGTAGCTAAGGCACAAGCTCCCAAGCAACAGCAGACGCTTGCGGCTGTCACTCCCGTCGCGAAGCCGGCGGCCGATACGAACGCGGCCCCGGATAAGAAATCGACTGATTTTCTGGTGGTAAGTCCTACCTATGTTCCCAAGACGGAAGCAGCTGCTCAGGAAGCGCCCGCCAGAAATGCAAAGGAAGAAGCTGATGCTGCGGCGCGCGTAATCGCCACAGCAGCGAAGAGCTTCCCTGGACAGCCGGTCTCGAATCTTGCGTCTCCGGTAACGGCTGCGATGCCTGCGCCCGCCGGACCGCAGAATGCGCCCGGGCAAAAGCGTTATACGGGAGAACCAATTTCGGTCAATTTGAAAGACGTAGACCTGAAAGATTTCTTCCGCCTCATCCACGAGATCAGCGGCCTGAACATCGTTCTTGATCCCAACGTTCACGGAACCCTGACTTTGGTTCTTGATGATGTGCCGTGGGATCAGGCTCTCGACATCGTCCTCGAAAACAACGGTCTCGACCGCGTTCTCGAGGGCAATGTGCTTCGCATCGCAACCATCGATACTCTGCGCAAAGAAGCCGATGCACAGCGGCAGAAGAACGAAGCCGAGGCATTATCAGTGCCTAAGGTTTCCGTGACTCACATCCTGAGCTACGCGCGCGCAGCTGACATTGTGCCCGTAGTGAAAAAGTTTATTTCGCAGCGCGGAGATGTTATCGCGGACCCCCGCACGAACTCGGTAATCGTGTCGGATATACCGTCCGTAATTCCTGAAATTCAGCGACTGATGACGCAGCTCGATCGCAAAACGGAAGAAGTGGAGATCGAAGCCCGCGTCATCGCAGCAACCCGCAACTTCGCTCGTGACATCGGCGTGCAGCTCGGCTTCGGTTGGGGCAATGGCAACGGCACGGCAGTGGGTGGCGCAGGCTCGGTCGGTGCGAGCCCGCTGACTCCCGGTTATGTCAATCCTCCACCGTACTTCACGATCCCTGGTGTGCAACCTTCGACAGGTACTTCGACCCAAACGACGGCCGCAGCCATTCCGCTGTTTTCGAACTTGGGTGTGCTAAACCCGACCAGCGGCTTATCGCTCTTCAACGCCGTTGGCAATTATCGCCTGGATGCGATTTTGACGATGGCGGAATCACGCGGCTTGCTCAAAATTCTGTCTCGTCCGCGTGTCGTGACGCAGAACAATGTTCAGGCCGTGGTTCGACAAGGTCTGCGCGTTCCGGTGGTCACGCAGGCTCAGTTGGGCGGACCTCCAACGACTACGTACATTGAAGCGTTCCTCCGCTTGACAGTGACGCCGCAGATTACGATCGAGCATACGATCTTCATGAATATCGACGTCGAAAACACGACGCCTGATTTCAGCCGCGAAGTACAGGGCAACCCGACGTTAATTACACAACAGGCCACGACATCTGTTCTGGTCAATGACGGTGGAACGGTCGTGATCGGTGGTGTAATCCAGACGCAGAACTCGATCAACGTATCGCAAGTTCCGTTGCTCGGAGACCTGCCGGTACTCGGCAACTTGTTCAAGCATCGTACCGTGTCAACGTCCACACAGGAACTGCTCTTCTTCGTGACGCCGAAGATCATTCAGACATAGTTCGCAGTTTGATCAGGAAAGGCTCCCGCGCAAACGGGAGCTTTTTTTGTTATCTCCTCGACTCGTAGTTCCGCAAACGGACAACTCAGCACCAGTTACAATTCCTCTGCAATGGACTATCGCCTCCGTCAAAAGAAATTGTTCGCCGAAGCTTCCGGGAAGCTTGATGCGTTGCTCATCACGCATTTGCCTAACGTTCGGTACCTCAGCGGGTTTACTGGCAGCGCAGGCGTGTTGATCGTGACCGGGAAAAACTCCGTCCTCTTTACTGACGGCCGCTATCGCCAACAAGCAAGAAGCGAAGCGCGCGACAGTAAGGTCGAAGTGACGGCCGGCGCGGCGTTGCAAGCGGCTGCGAAATGGATCGCGGATCACAACTTGCACGTGATCGCTATTGAAGCCGAGCACATGACGGTTAGCACGCGTTCTGCGTTGCGGCGACTGCTGCCTGCCAGTATTCGACTGCGTGAGACGCGCGGGTTCGTCGAGGCGATCCGTATGGTGAAGGACGACGAGGAACTCCAGCGGATTCGCGAAGCGGCGCGACTGGGATCGAGTCTGGTCGATACCGCTCTGCGGGCGATCCGGCCGGGAGTGAGTGAAATCGAGGTTGCCGCCGAGATGGAATACGATGCGCGTCAGAAGGGCGCGGAGGCGATGTCGTTCGACACCATCGTTGCATCGGGAGCGCGCTCGGCACTTCCGCATGGTCGCGCTACCACCGCGAGCATCGGGAAGGGATTCGTGGTGCTGGATTTCGGTGTTATACTCGCAGGTTATTGTTCGGATAAAACCCGCACCGTATATGTGGGCAACCCGACTGCGCGGGACCGCCAGATATATGAAGCGGTGCGGGAAGCGCAACAAGCAGCGATCGATACTGTGAGGGCCGGCATTACCGCCGGTGAGGTAGATAGAGCGGCGCGATCGGTGTTAAAGCGCGCCAAACTGGACAAGCACTTCACCCATTCTACCGGGCACGGTGTGGGGTTAGAGATCCACGAGCCGCCACGCATCGGAAGCAATCAGACGGAAACTCTGCGTGCGGGAATGGTGATCACCATTGAGCCGGGTGTTTATGTGGCCGGAGAAGGTGGTGTGCGCATTGAAGACATGGTGATTGTGACAGACCAGGGATGTGAAGTGCTCTGGCCAGCAAGAAAAGAACTGATCAGCCTTTGAGAATTCGCGAAAGAGTATCTGAAGTCATATCTGACTCATGAACCAGAAAGAAATCAAAGAACTCATAGATTTTCTAATAGAGAAGGATATTGCCGAGTTCGAATTAGAACGCGGCGATGTCAAACTGCGCGTAAAACGCGGAGCCGTTACAACCGTCCCTGCCACGATCGCGCTGGCTCCGACCTCCGTTGCCGTGCCGGCACCGCAGCCCGTGGCTGTTCCGGTGGTGCCTTCCCAGGCGCCAGCCGCCAGTCCTGCAGCAGCGTCTGCAACTGCCGCGCCGCCCGCGGAGGATGAGTCATCCTGGCAAATCGTGCGCTCGCCGATTGTAGGCACGTTCTATGAATCGCCTTCTCCCGGAGCTCCCGCGTTCGTAAAGACCGGCGATAGCGTGTCGGTCGGCCAGGTGATCTGCATTGTCGAAGCGATGAAGTTGATGAACGAAATCGAATCGGATTACGCGGGTGTGATCGTAAAGAGCTATGTTTCGAACGGGCAGCCGGTTGAGTATGGGCAGTCCCTGTTCGCCATTCGCCCCAGCTAAACACGCACGGCCGAACGAGGAAGTGACGAACTCAATAATCTCGTAAAGGATCCAGGCCGCTCCTGTCGCTGAATCACAGCGGCATGCGTGCCCTATAAAGAATGTTTCGGAAGATTTTGATTGCGAACCGGGGCGAGATCGCCCTGCGTGTGATTTGCGCCTGCAAAGAACTGGGCATCAAGACCGTCGCTATTTACAGCGAGGCGGACCGCAACTCGCTGCACGTTCGTTTCGCCGACGAAGCCATCTGCATTGGGCCGCCGCGCGTGAGTGAGAGTTACCTCAATATACCGGCTGTTATCAGTGCGGCAGAGATTGCCAATGTCGACGCCGTTCATCCCGGCTACGGTCTGCTCAGCGAGAACGCCAACTTCGCCGAAGTCGTGGAAACCTGCGGTCTGAAGTTTATCGGTCCTCCTCCCGAGATCATTCGCCTCATGGGTGAAAAGGAGAGGGCACGCGCGGCGATGAAGGCCGCCGGCGTTCCCATTCTGCCCGGTTCAGACGGATTGCTCGCCAGCGAAGGCGAAGCCATGGAATGGGCCAACCACATTGGATTTCCAATAATCGTGAAAGCTGCCGCCGGTGGTGGTGGGCGCGGCATGCGCATTATCCGCAGCATGGAAGAACTGCCAAACCTGTTCCACGCTGCCCAGAGTGAAGCCTCTGCCGCGTTCGGTAATGGCGACCTCTATATGGAGAAATTCGTCGAGCGCCCGCGCCATATCGAGTTTCAGGTGCTGGCCGACGTGCATGGGAATGTCGTCAGCCTGGGTGAGCGCGAATGCAGTATCCAGCGAAGGCACCAGAAGCTGTTGGAAGAGTCGCCCTCGGTGGTCGTAACGCCGGAGATGCGCAAGCGCATCGGCGATCTGCTTTCTAGCACTCTCAGCAAAATCGGATACGTGAACGCAGGCACCATCGAGTTCCTGATGGACGAGACCGGCAATCTTTATTTCATCGAGATGAACACGCGTATTCAGGTGGAACACCCGGTTACGGAGATGGTGACCGATGTCGACCTGGTTAAGAGCCAGCTCATGATTGCACTCGGTGAACGCATGGAAAGAGTCCTACAAGGTCCGATTGTTCACCGCGGACACGCGATCGAGTGTCGCATCAATGCGGAGCATCCTGAGAAATTCACGCCTTCGGCGGGGAAGATCACGACATTCAATCCGCCGGGAGGAACGGGCGTTCGCGTCGATACGGCCGTTTATTCTGAAGCAGTAATTCCGCCGTACTATGATTCGCTGGTTGCCAAGTTGATTGTGCGCGGGAAGGATCGCTCGGAAGCGATTTCGCGCATGTCGCGCGCTCTGGAGATGTTCATCATCGAGGGAATTCATACCACCATCCCGCTGCACCGCCGCATTCTGGCGGATCCAGAATTTCGCGCGGGCAATCTGGACACCAAATTCATGGAGCGCCTGCTCGGCAACGGCGACAAGTCCAGTTCGAAAAAGTCGTGAGTCCCGAAAACCCCAAACAGTTACAAAAGACACTGCGGGTGCCGCGACTCTATCCCATTCTGGATTGTTCCTGCTTCGAGTCCGCCGCCGATCCCACGAAGGCGATCCTCGATTTTGCAAAAGCCGTACAAGCGGTCGGCGTGAACTGGTTGCAATACCGCAACAAGTCAGGTAATTCCCGGCAGATGCTGGCCGACGCGCGAGAACTCCGGCGAGTTTTAGGAGCGGAAGTCACTTTAATCATGAACGACCGCGCAGATCTGGCTCTGGCAGCCGATTTCGATGGCGTCCACGTTGGCCAGGACGATCTCCCTGTAGAGGCGGTGCGCAGGATCGTCGGACCGGAGATGATTGTAGGCACATCGACGCACAATCCAGAGCAGCTTCGTTTCGCACATCAGACCGACGCCGACTATCTGGCAATTGGACCGGTTTTTGCCACTTCAAGCAAGACCAATCCCGATCCTGTCGTCGGACTCGAGGGCGTTCGCCTGGCCCGGTCGCTGACGACCAAGCCGCTGGTTGCGATTGGTGGAATTACAAGGGCCAACTGCCTAGCCGTCGTCGACGCCGGCGCCGACTCAGTCGCGGTTATCTCCGACTTAGTAAACAATCCCCGTGCCGCGGCAGAGGAATTTCTTCGTATATTGTTGTAAAGTTCCCGCAACAGTTCCTTTCGATACCTGCGAGGGTGAGGGTATGGCTATGACCCTAGGGCATGTAGATCCACGACAGCCTGGTGGCGTAGTCATATTCCACACAAAGGGGAGTTCCTGTCCTACACTGGTGAACAGGTGAATCCAAGTCAAACGACTACAGCCCCTAGCGGGCGCCAGGCTCCGCCGGATGACCAGCAGTTCGTAAAAGGCCTCGGGCTTACCAGCGCCACCACGCTGGTGATCGGGTCGATGATCGGCTCGGGCATCTTTATCGTTTCGGCCGACATTGCCCGCATGACGAACTCCCCGGCGCTGCTGATCGCGGCGTGGGCCGTAACCGGTTTCATGACCGTGACTGCGGCGCTTTCCTACGGCGAACTGGCTGCGATGATGCCGCATGCGGGCGGACAATATATCTACCTGCGCGAATCGCTGGGGCCGCTCTGGGGATTTCTCTACGGCTGGACCTTATTCCTGGTCATTCAGACGGGAACCATTGCCGCGGTCGGCGTTGGATTCGGCAAGTTCCTGGGCGTCTTCTTTCCGTCTATCTCCTCCAGCCATTGGCTGATTCACCTCTGGAAGGTGCCGCCAATTCATCTCGGCCCCATGACGCTCGGCAACATGGACGT
>CAZBCQ010000215.1:0-7098 GCA_964490255.1 uncultured Terriglobales bacterium
TCGAAAGAAGCAAAGATCACCTCCGCGCGGAGTTTCACTCCGACAGGCTCCTGATCTGCCCGGTTTTGGGAATTATTCGACGCGGCTTCCGGCTGCCAGCTACCAGACTTCGAGCTCCGATCGGAGATCACAGCGAGGGCTTTGGGCGTACGCCGCGCGCGAAATGTCCGCCGGTTCCAAGTTCCCACTGCACGAAGACGCGCAGACTCGCAGAGCTTCCATACTCCAGGAGCTCCTTATAGATATTGAATGGGGCATAGCTCCTGCCGGAAGGATCAACAATCCAAGGCTCCCAGGTCTTCTCTGAGTCTGAAGCTCGACGCATCTCCCAGCGGCCTTTCGTGGCATCACGGATCACCTCTCCTACGTAAGCCGTTAATGCGGCGAAAACATCGGGGTCTAGCATTCGTTCCGGGCGCATTCGCCGGAGGGTCTTATCCACTGCGTCCAAGCTGGTCTCAGTGCCGTCCAGCTGCGCAGGATCGAGTTTCAGTTGTGCGGGAAGGCCGCGGACCAGATCGGGAACCTGCTCGGCGAACGATTGCCCCTGGGGCAGGTCGCGACAGGGACTATGGGGACCTTTGCGAGCCAGTTGCTCGATTTCGTCGAGCATTGCCTGAAGCTCAATTTTCGATTGGTACAGCCTGCCTCTACCATTTTCGAATCGAAGCAGAGCACCTCCATCGGCCAGATCAAAGACGTCACAGAGAGTGATCGATGAAAGCTCCGCGTTCAATGAGTGCTGCGTGCTCTCGAGAATGAGCTTCGCTTCTTTAACGGTAACGGCTCTGCTTTTTGGCCGCTTCAAGGCTGCACCTGTTCAGGATCGGAATTGGTGAACAGCGTAGCACCCTCGCTGCCCGCTGACAGTCCGGCTTCCAGCTTCTGGCTTACAGCTACCGGCAAGCAGATAGCCCCGTGTTTCCGCGCGCGCGATCGGCATGCTGAGGTACAGATCCAGCGATACCAACGCTATCCTGCATGTCACCTGTTGACGAGAACAAATCGCAGAGATGCTTCGGCGCACAATTCAATCCTTCCGATCTTTCGCTTCTCAAAAATCGAGGCGCAGCCCGAGCTGGATCGCCCGCGGATCATTCCCCTGGGTTGTAATCACGCCGAAGGTCTGCGGACTCTGCAAGCTCACCGCCGGATCGGCGAAATTCACGTGATTGAACAGGTTGAAAAATTCAGCGGTGAAGGTGAAGGAAGTCTGCTCGGTGACCGTAGTCTTTTTGGCGACGCTGAGGGCTGCATCCCAGGGCTTAAAGCCGCGCAAAGTGCCGCCGCGGGAGGTCTTATCGACGCTCGGTTGAACGGGTCGGAACATGGCGCAAACCGCTACCGGGTTGGAGAAGATGTTCAAGCCGCTGCCGCTGCCGCCGGCGCTAGAGCCGCAAGAGCCGCTGGGCGGAGTCACGCGATTGCGCCCGGCGGAGGTATCGCCTGAACTGATGCGAATCGCTTCGGAAGACGCTCCCGAGCTTGTTGTTCCAAATTCCTGTCCTGAACCATCGAGGACCCGCAGTGGCAGCCCGCTTGCGAGGGTGACGATGGGCGAAACACGCCAGCCGCCAATGACATGCTCGAGTACCGCGCCGGAGGCATGAAACGGGAGCTCATAGCTACCGAGCACCGTCATCACGAACTTACGATCGAACAGCGAAGTGCCGTAGTCATAATGGGGATCGAAGCTGTTGCTGAATGCATTGTCCGAATCCTGGTTGACGCCGGTATTGTCCAGACTGTGGGCGTAGGTTACGTTGGCATCTAAAGTAAGGCCTTTAGCGGCTCGGATGCGATAGGAGGCGAAGCCCGCGTTGTAATTGGAACGCGCCAGGCTGGACCAATACAGGAATGTGCCACTGACCTGCGTCGCTGCTGCGGTAACCGGCCCCAGCGCAAATGCCGATTGGATTCCCTGGAAAACATCGCGCACGCGTTGAGTCGAAATGTTCGAGCCCTGTTTGCTGACAACGCCCGCCGTGCAACTAGCGAACGCCGGCGCGCAGAAGCTTGTGCTTCCAGCCAGCGCCGCTTCGAAGAACGGCTGCGGCGCAATGGTGGCACTCGTTGCTCCGTTCCTGAGCGCAGCGGCGACCGCATCGAACGCCTGCGCGAATGTCTGACCTCCCGCCGTGAAGAAGAAAGGCACCTGATTCAGATCGATGCCTTGATAAATGTTGCGAGCGGTATGCCCGACATAGCCAACTTCAATCCGACTCCCGCCCGGCAATTCGCGTTGAATGGTGAGGTCCCATTGATTGTGTGAACCGGGCGTCCACTGCGGGTCTTGCTGAAATGAGTTCGGCACCAAAGCGATGGTAGCGTTCGGCACCCGTGAGTTGCCTGGCACGATGGGCGGGGTCAAGGTCTGGGCGATGCTGGGCAGCACAATTGTGCTGCCATTGGAGCCCACACGAAACGCGGTGCTGGGATCGGTACCGCCGTTGCCGCGGCAATCGGCGACGCTGCCTGCGTTTACACCGGGTCCGAGACACAGCAACGGCTGGCCAATGCCGACTGACTGGAGCGTATCAATGACTGCCTGTACCCCATTGAGTCGATCATAAAAATGCCAGAACCCGCCACGAATGACGGTATTCCCATTTCCGAACAGCGTACTCAGCAATCCTGAAGTAAATCTGGGCTGCCATGCGAGCGCAACGCGGGGCTCGAAGTTGTGCGCCACCCAGGGCCACGGATAATTCCGGCCAGTCTTGCTAAACGGCGTGAATCCGACGACAGGATTGTAAATTTGCCCATTCATGGCGGTCTGCTCACGCTGCGCCAAAAATGCGCGCGGCTGGAGTATGTTGCCGTCGCTTGCGTTGACCGTCATCATCAGCTTGCCGTTGTCAGCAGGAAGCGATGGAATGCTTGTCGCCCAGGCGAGACCATACGTCGCGGTCAGTGTCGGCCGCAGCCGCCAACTGTCTTGCAGATAAAGAGTGGCTTGCTTGTAAGTGACAGTGTTTCCCAGATCGGTACCTTGCGGCAGGAGGTTGAGGTTCGCGTCGCGTGCGCGCAGGATGGTCGCCGCGTCTACTATGCCAAGCAGTTGGGCGTAGAGATTGTTGTAATTCGAAACTTGGCTCGCGGGAAGGTTCGGCGGCCGAATAGATGCCGGAAAAGTTATGCCGCCGATGGTGTTCCCCATGAAATACTGCAGCGTTTTCTGGGAGTTTTGCTGGCCGTCATCACGGATGAAATCTGCCCATGTGTGGTTGAATGAGGCGCCGAGGCGAAGCAGGTGGTTACCGAGTTGCCAGGTCGCATCGTCACGCAATGCGGACCCATGAGAATTCCAGCGGCGCGTGCGTGCACCCTGGGTGTCGATGTTTACGGGTACCAGCGCGTTGACTGTATCGCCTCCGGGCACCAGCGCGGCCGGGCTCCCCGAAACGATCGGGAAAGGCGGTAACGAGTTCCACTGCCAGAAGTCGCGCAGGAAGCTGAAGTGCACGTCGTTGGTGAAATTGTTCGTTAGATTGGCAGTTAAGCCCGTCACCAGATACCGCGGCTGGCGGGGAATCACGGAGAGTATTTTGGGAACGCCCCGCGTGTCACCAGCGATGACGCCGCCGATGTCGGCCTGACGCAACAAACCCGCTTCCTCGGTGTAGTGACGATAGCTGCCGGTCCAATGGAAGCGGGAACCAAAATCATGGTCCACGCGGATCAAGCCAAAATTGTCGTTGTGGGGGATTTTGCCGAATCCCGAAAAGCCAATGGTGTTAATTCCGTCACCTTGGGACGGATCATTCCCGGGCGGCTCCAGCGCCCAGAGCTGGCTGATGAGAGGATTCATGCCCAGATTGCGCGGATCGCACGAAGCAGTCCCGGAAGGCCCGCACTTCTGATCGATGTTGCCCGGTTGCAGCGAAATTCCGTAGAGGAAGCCCTGACGTAGGTTCGCAGTGGGCACGAGGCGAGAGACGAAAATGGCTTCGTCGCGGCGTCGGCCTTCGTAATTGGCATAGAAATAGGTTTTCGAGTCGCCGGGAAAAAGATGACCGCCGAAGCTGGCTCCGAAGCGGTTATTCACCACGTTTGGCCGGGGTCGTCCGATGCGATTAGCGTCCCAGCGATTGGCGTTGAGGACGGCGCCGTTGTAGTTGTAGTAGAGCGATCCGTGGTAGTGCTCGCCCCCACGTTTAGTAACCATTACAACCTGAGCGCCGCCTCCCAGGCTGAGGCTCTGGCTGCCGCTCGGATTATTGGTTTCGACATTGAATTCCTGGATGCTTTCCACCGGCGTGGGGATCGCGCCCTCGGGGCCGCCATTGAAGTTCTTGTAGTAATCGGAATTTCCCGAAACGGGATTAGTGATTTCCCCGCCATCGAGCATGAACGAGTTCTGATCACTGCGTGCGCCGGCCACCTGACCGCCAAACCGACTGGATTGCTGACTGAAGTTTTGCGGTGTAGCGAGCGGCTGCAGTAGCAGCAAGCTAGTCGTGTTGCGTTCCAGCGTTGGCAACGACAGAAGTTCATTGCCGCCCACGGTATTGCCAACTGTAGCGTCCAGCGTCTGAAGCTCGGCGCCTGGCGTGCTCCGAACTTCGACAATCTGGCCGGTAGCTCCCACTTGAAGCGCGATGTCGATGGTTGAGGTCTTTCCGACCTCAACTGTTACTGGCTGAATCACGGCTTTCGCAAAACCGCTGGCGTTTACCGTCAGCGAATAGGATCCCGGCGTTACCTGCGGGAATGCGTATTGGCCCGTCATATCGGTGCGGGTGTTCCGGATCGCGCCGGTCGCGGCGTCACGCAGTTCGACTTGCGCCTGTGGCACAACCGCGGCAGTCGGATCTTTGACCTGACCGATAATCTGACCCGTCGTGGAGGTCTGGGCCGTTGCCAGTACGGTTGACAGGATGCATGTTATGACCGCGATCGAGGTCTGAAAAAGACTGGGCTTCAGGGATCGCATGACGTCCTCCGAAAGATCAATCTCTCTGCTCAATTAGGACTGGGAGATTGCGGTGGGTGCACAATGTTACACCTTCCCGGCCCGAAGACCAGCTCATTCATCTCTCCAGCCATAGGTCCAAAAGACCGGCGCGGCTGTGATCGTCAGTTCAGATTGGCGCTACTTGGTACTGCAGTGGGGCTCAAACGAAGTCCCGATGCCGTGCAGTAGTTGCAATTGACCTGCGTACTGACTAGACAAAGCCCCTTTGTTGAAACGTACTCCTGACAATGTAATCAGCGATTACTTCTCCGTTTCTGCTGTTCCGATTTTCCCGCCATAGTTTGAGGATCTCGTGGGCGAATTTACATTTCTATTTGGTCCTATCCATGGACCCGAGCGATAAATGGCACAGTAAACTCGATGTCGCCGAAGGATTTCGCCAGTGGCGGGCCTAACGATCGCGTGCCGCAGGCAAGGTTCGATTCCGCGCGCCTCTCACAACGTAATCACAATTCCGCAGTCATGTACTGTCGGAGTTCAGTTCAGGGTAGCTTGTCGAAAAACAGATAAACGGCGGCAATCCGGCCGTCGCGGGCAATCAGGAAATCAGTCCCGGCGTACTGTGGTGGCTGACCAGGGCGGCCCGATATCCATTTGACCCGCCCGCCATTGCCCGCTTCTTCTGGCTCGGCGATTGGCTGATACCGAAAGTCAAGATGAGTAGCCTTGATCTTGCCCGCGATGCGATCGATTTCATCGCGGCCACGGAAGACGCCCTTATTGGGGTCATAGAACACGCCATCTTCGTGCCAGATCTCGTTGATCGCGGCGCGCCGGCGCGCGGGATTGTTTTCACCGAAGACCTCATGACGATTGCGGGTCAGCAATGTCGATATGCTGTAGGACATGGGTTGCCTCCTCTCGGCATCGGGTGGCTGCGATATCTCGATCGCGAACGACTCTACTGCAGATGAGGCAAGTCTGCGTTTCCGACCGCGCTAGGTATTTGGTTCAAATAAGGCGCAAGGAACTCCTCAGCCGAGACCCGTCCCTGTGCAACCCTACTTGTTCCGCCAGCCTGGATGAACTGGATGTCGGTTATGCCCATGAATCCGAAGATGAAGCGCAGGTATGGAACCTCGTAATCCAGAGCGGAAAATCCTGAGCCTTCGACGTAGCTGCCCCCGCTGGCAATGATCGCGAGCACCTTTTTGTTCTTGCCGGCCAGCAAGCCTTCAGGTCCGCTGGACGTGTAGCGAAAGGTCTTTCCCGCACGGACAACATGGTCGATCCATGCCTTGAGTGCAGCAGGGATGGCAAAGTTGTACATCGGGGCTCCCAGAATGATCTCGTCGGCTGCGACGAGTTCGGCAACTAATTCATCGGAGAGGGCGATGGCTCTCTTGTGATTTTCATTGTGCTGCTCAGGCGGAGAGAAAGCGCCTTGAATCCAATCAAGATCGACGAAGGTTAGCTGAGTCTTGGCCAAGTCACGTTCGATGACGTGACCTCCCGGATTGCGTTCTTTCCACGCCTCGACGGCGGCGTCGCTGAGCCGCCGGGAGATCGAGTAGCTTCCGCGAGGGCTGACGGAAATATGAAGTAAAGTCGGCATAACGAACTCCTTGACTAAGTTGATGTCGGTGAATGCTTCAGCGCGAACGGCGCGCGTCCAAACTGAATGGGCCTGCGCCAAATTGGGAAATCAACAGAGCGCCGCCGAGCATGGATATGTTCTTCATGAACATAGCCATTTGCATCTGCGCCATGACGGGATCGTGGACAGCCCAGAAGTTGTGCATAGGAGTCACGCCCACAAGGAACAGCGCGACTAGCCCTGCGCCAATCCTTGCGCGATAGCCGAACAGAACGCTCAGGCCTCCAAGTATCGCGATGATTCCCGATAGGGGAACCGCGATCGAAGCGAGGGGTACGCCTTGTGACGCTGCGTACGCGATCGTCTGCTTGGAGAAGTGGTTGAATCCTGCGACTACGAAGATGAGCGAGAAGAACAGTCGTCCGAGAAGGACCGTTGCGCCTTTCGGGATGCTTCGCGCCTCGGAACCGTAAGAAATTGCTGTGGAACCAGCGGCCATACTTCCTCCTTTATTTATGCGCCTCACATGAGGCGCTCTTCATCAAAAGCTGCAGGAGTAGATTTCCTTGCGGGTGGACTGGAA
>CAZBCQ010000216.1:0-7097 GCA_964490255.1 uncultured Terriglobales bacterium
AACTAGCTACTCACCGCTTCCATCACCGCGCGCTTTGCAAACACCTTAATCATCTCCCGCCGGTATTCCGGCGTGAGCGCAGATGTTGTCAGTGGCTTCGCCGTTTTCGCCGCGAGTTCGCCAACGACGGTTGCAATGTGTTCGTCGACGGCACGTCCGATCATCGCGTGGTCGGCGCCCACCACGAGCATCGGAGAAGGGTTCACGGCCGTGATCGCAACTCGCGCATCTTGTACCGGAGCGTGTCTGCCGCTGGTCTTCAGCACGACTGCAACTCCAGCCAGCGGATAGTCAATTGATCCGCGAATGCGCAGCTTCTGATACGCGCCCCGGTATCCGGACATCGACTGCGGAATGAACACCCGTGTCAGCATCTCGTCTTTCGCGATCTTCAGACGCGTGTCGCCAAGCCCGGTATAGAGATCCGTCAGCGGAATGCGTCGCGTGCCACCCGGACCGGCAATTTCGATCTCCGCGCCCAGGCACAGCAGCGCCGGCGGAGTATCGCCTGAAAACGCCGCCCAGCACTTGGTTCCGCCCGGCGCGACATGGCACAGATCGCCATCTTTTTTAATGCAGAATCCGCACGACGTCCGCCACGCATACGACTGGTTGTACCAGAGGCATCGCGTGTCCAGGCATATGTTGCCGCCGATCGTGCCCATGTTGCGCAGAATCGGCGAGGCCACCGTCATCGCCGCTTTGCGCAGCACCGGATAGTTCCGGCGTATGAATTCGGAATCTTCGATTTGTGACAGCGTGACTAGCGCGCCGATTTCAAGCCCACTGCTGAGCACGCGAATGCGTTTGATCTCGTCGATCCCGCGAATGTCGAGCACATATTTCGGCGCGAAAAGCTTCTGCCGCATCGACGGCAGCAGATCGGTTCCACCGGCCAGCACCTGGATTTCGCCTTTGTGCTGCGCTAGCAGCGCCACAGCCGACTGAATTGTCTTGGGACGTAGCAGTTGAAACTCGGGCAGACCCATCAGTCCTGCCCTCCAGGAACTGGAGCAACTTGATCAACTGCACGATCATCGCGTACCGCCGGATCAAGCGGATGTCGCGCCGGACCTTTGCCGCGGAACCACAACGATCCGCCGTGCTCACGAAACGTCTCCGGCTGTTCCGGATCGACGCCCTCGGTCATGTTGATCTTCTTCTGCTGCTTCTGCGCGCGCAACGCAGCCAGCACGCGCTCGGGCGTAAACGGAGCCTCACGTAACCGGATTCCAACTGCATCGTAAATCGCATTCGCGATTGCCGGAATCGTTGCTGCCAGCGATCCCTCACCAGCCTCTTTCGCGCCGAATGGACCTTCAGGATCGATGCTCTCGACAATGAACGTCTCAATCTCAGGCGACTCCACCGAAGATGGCGACCGGTACTCCAGCAATCCGGGATTCATAAGCAGGCCGTCTTTCCAGATCATCTCTTCCTGCAGCGCCTGCCCCAATCCCATCCACACCGATCCGATCACCTGCCCCTCAACCGCGACCGGATTCAGCGCCCTGCCGCAATCGTGCGCGGCCCAAATCTTATGGACGGTCACTTGCCCTGTCTCTTCATCCACGCTGACTTCCGCCACCTGCGCCGAGTACGAATACGCGGGGGACGGACCAACGCCCGCGCCTTTGAACTTCCCTCCGCGCGCATCTGCTGGAGGCGCATACGAACCAGTTCCCGTCAGCGCACCGCTGACATCTATCGCAGCAACCACAGCTTCTTCGAAGCTCAGATGATCGCGCGCTCCCCGCTCCTTGCGCTCCTGCAACACCGACCCGCGCAGAATCTGACCATCGATTCGTCCCTGCGCCGCAGTCCCCGGAACGTCTTCGAACTCGGCTCCGCGCTTCCAGATCAAGTCGCGTCGGAAGACCAGTTCGTCTGCAGCGCAGTTCAACCTCTTCGCCGCCGCCTGCTCGATCTTCTTACGCACGTCCTGCGCCGCGCGCAGCGCCGCATTCCCCGACATCAGCGTGACGCGGCTCGAATACGATCCCAGATCGATCGGCGTCAGATCCGTATCCGCCGCAATCACCTTCACGCGCCCGAGCGAGCATCCCAGCACCTCGGCGACGATCTGCGCGGTCATCGTGTCCGACCCTTGCCCGATTTCCGCCGCGCCGGTGTAGACCACCACGCCGCCATCGCGGTCAATCTTGATGTTCACCGTCGAGTGCGGCATGTCCGACTTGATGATCGAATTCGCCGCGCCACTCACATAATGACTGCACGCCATTCCCAGACCGCGACCGCGCCCCAGCCGTCGATGCCGAACCGCCCATTGCGACGCGTCCGCAACTTTCTCCACGCACTCTGGCAGTCCATAGCTCAATACGCGCAAGCCATTCACGGTAATGCACGGTGGCTTCAGCAAATTCTTGCGCCGCACTTCCGCCGGATCGAGTTTCATTCGCGCGCATATCTCATCCAGTTGCGACTCGAATGCGAAGCGCACATTCACCGTGCCGTGTCCGCGCATCGCGCCGCACGCCGGCTTATTTGTGAGCACGCGATAGCCGTCATACTGCACATTGGGAATGTCGTACAACGCGCCCAGCAGCGCACCCGAATACAGAATAGTGACCGGACCATACGAGCAGTATCCGCCGCCGTCCTGCACTACGCGCGCTCTTACCGCCGTAATCCGCCCGTCGTTCTTCACTCCAGTTTTTAGATCAACAATCGTCCGCGGACGTCCGCGATGCGCCCAGAAAACTTCTTCCCTCGTGTACGTGATCTTGACCGGCGCTTTCGCCGCGCGCGCCGCCAACGCTGCGATAATCTCCAGCGGAATTACTTCGCTCTTTCCGCCGAATCCGCCGCCCACAAGTGGCTTGATTACGCGTATCTGAGACATCGGCATGTCCAGCACCAGCGAGAGCTTGTGTTGCAGGTAATACGGCACCTGCGTCGACGACCACACCGTCAACCGCCCCTGCTTGCCTGTCTGCGGATCGAACTCAAACGCCGCCAGCGTCGAATGCGGCTCCATCGCCGCATGCGTCACTTCATTCGCGATGTAGCGCGCCTCGGCAACGTAATCTGCATCGGCAAAACCCTGCTCGGGATCACCGAAGACGTGGTGATATTCCTTTTCGATATTGTGCAGCTTGTTCTCGTGGATCAGGTCCGACTCGGCCTTCATCGATTCTTCCGGATCGAACCACGCGGGCAGCAGTTCGTACTCGACATCGATCAGCTCCAGCGCCTTCTCCGCCGCCGATTCGTTCACCGCCGCAACGCACGCAATGTTGTCGCCGACATATCGCACCTTATCGACCACCAGCGCGTGCTCATCATGTCCAATGGGAAGAATGCCGTAAGAAGTCGGCGCGTCCTGACCGGTGACAATCGCCACTACACCCTCAACCGCGAATGCCCGCCGCAAATCGATCCGGCGGATGCGCGCATGCGGATACGGCGAATGCAGGATTTTGCCAACCAGCATTCCCGGCAGACTCAGATCGTCCGCATACTTCCCGCCGCCCGTGGTCTTTTGCGCTGCATCCACCAGCGCAACCGGTTTACCAATGATCGAGAACTCGCTCATGAGGACCTATTTCGCCGCTGCCAAGCCCTTCTGCTCGGCATCTACTGCATCTTTCACGGCCTGATACATCTGCTCATATCCGGTGCAGCGGCACAGGTTCCCGCTGAGCGCCTGTCGAATCTCTTCTTCACTCGGATCGGAATTATTTGCAAGCAAATGTTTGACTGTCATGATGAAGCCAGGCGTGCAGAATCCGCACTGCGCTCCGCCCCATCGCCCATACGCCTGCTGAATCGCAGCCAGTCCGCCGTGCTCAGCAACGCCTTCAACCGTCGTGATCTCCTGTCCCTGACAACTAGCGGCGAGCATCGCACACGAAAGCATCGGTACGCCGTCGATCATCACGGTACACGCACCACACGACGAATCATCGCAGCCCCGCTTCGAGCCGGTCAGCCCGAGATCCTGGCGCAGCACATCAAGCAACAAATGGTTCGGTTCCACCGCCAGCTCGTGCGTTCGTCCGTTGATCCGCAGTTCGATGAGTTCTTTTTTCATATCAAGCTGTCGGCTATCGGCTCTCAGCCTTCAGCAAATCAGTCCGTTCCGCAAATGAAGCTGATAGCCGACGGCTGATAGCTGAGAGCTCAGTAAATCGGCACCTTCGGATCCACCGCTCTCGACCACTGATCGATGCCGCCGCGCATTGACTGCACATTTTCGAATCCCTGCTGCCGCAGCCATGCGGTTACGTTCGCAGACCGAACACCATGGTGACAAACAACAACAATATGTTCATGTGGATCGAATTCGTTGTTCGCGCGCGCAGGAATCTCGTCCATCGGCATCAGCTTGCTACCCTCGATATGTGCCGTCTCATACTCCCACTTCTCACGGCAGTCGAGCAGCGTAAACGCCTCGCCAGCGTCGAGCTTTTGTTTCACTTCTTCAGGTCTGATCTCGAAATCCATCTAGAACTTTTCCGATCTCATCGCATGCAACCGGTCTTGAGTGACCAGCATATCGGGACGCTCCACCACTACACTATCCGACCCGCAGAATGGACATACCGGCGTTGTGCCCTCATCCCACCAGTCAGTGATCTCCTGAAACGTAAACAACCGTTCGCAGCCGTAGCAGCCGCAGCGTTGTTCGGGAAATCCAGGAGCATCGGTATTCATTTCACCGCCCCGTCCATTTCGGCTTTCGCTTCTCCAGCCACGCCTTGATTCCCTCTTGCGCGTCGTTCAGCGGCATCAATTCTTCTATGTAAATTTGTTCAGCGCGCTGCAGTCCTTTATCGACATGCGCCGAATCCCAAGCGTATAGCGCCTTCTTGGTGACGGCAAGTGACGCCGGACTCAATTGCGACAACCTCTCCGCCGTCTCGTCCACCATTTCCGAAAGCTCATCTTCCGGAAGCGCCTCATTCGCCAGTCCGATGCGCATCGCTTCTTCGCCGGTAATCTGCCGTCCTGTAAGGATCAGCTCTGCCGCATGCTTCTGTCCCACCAGCGCCGAGAGCATCGCCGCCGCAACCGGCGGAAAGCATCCTAGTGAAATCTCTGGAAATCCCCATGTCGCATTATCTGAGGTAAACACAATGTCGCAGACCGCCGCGAGCTCAGCGCCTCCGCCCAGGCAATTCCCTCGCACCACCGCAACTGTTACCTTCTTGGTCGAAATCACCGCACGAATCACCGAGTGAAACTTCGCCAGCATCCCACGGACGTTCTCCAGCGTATGTGCGCCGATGTCCACTCCCGCCGAAAACGCCTGGTCGCTCCCCGCGAAAATCACCGCGGAAATTTCAGGCCGAGCTTCAATGGCTTCCATCGCCACTTGCAACTCGTCCATCATCGGCAGATCGATCACATTTACCGGCGGATTTGCCAGGATCACACGCGCGACCGGCGCCTGCAGCGTAACCATCAACTTGG
Organism: uncultured Terriglobales bacterium; assembly: GCA_964490255.1. Taxonomy (GTDB): domain Bacteria; phylum Acidobacteriota; class Terriglobia; order Terriglobales; family Acidobacteriaceae; genus JAJPJE01. The sequence continues at coordinate 5,437 of CAZBCQ010000216.1, forward strand.
AATATCGGGGTTTGGTCTCGGCAGCCATGGGTTCTTGCTTTCGTGAGGCGCTTCACTAGCGGACAGTGGTCGCCCGGCTTCGATGCTACACCGGGAGCGGATTTTGCGAACGACCACCGCCCGCTTCATGGCGATTTACAGATTGATCGCCATCTTGCGCGGTTCGCCTATGGTCTCTAGCGGATCTTTGGCGCCCGCCTTCGGAACAATCCACTGCGGATCGTTCTGAATAATCTCCATCAACAAGTTTTTGTCTTCCGCTGACGGCATTGCCTCTTTGAAGTGCTCCTCGTATTCGCGATCACTCAACGGCTGCCCCGTCTTGCAGTGAAACTTCTGATTCGCATACTTACCAATCATGCGATTGAATTTGATATCCGGCGCATATAGCGGTTCCACGCCCGGCTTCAAGAACTTGTTGAAGCGCTCGATCAGCCCCGAAACTTCCTTGCGATACAGATTGCGGTTGTAGTCATTCAGATCATCCAGATCCGCATGCGTCGCATTCTGCGGCTCGTCGTAGCGGCCCTTCACGCCCCAAACATATGACCAATGCGCCGAGGACGAGTGGTCGGTCCCGAACAGATCGTAGGAAGTCGAAATCCACTTGTTCAGATATTTCTGCACCAGCCACGGCGGAATCTTCCCGGCCTCCACCACGCGTCGCAGTCCGTCATTTCCCGCGCCCATATGGAACGACTCTTCGCGCAACATGTACGACATCGATTTCCCAAGCGGCGCAAACGCCGAATACTTCAGCATCTGCAGCTGGAATTTTCCATCGCGGTCGACAAAATCCGTGTAAGTGAAGAAGTCCATCCAGTTATCGACATCCACATTGAACGCGCCCAGCAACCGCTTGTTCTCGAAGGCCCTGCGCTCCAGCATCTTCTGCGCTTCCACTTTGCCGGAATGACCGAAGTGCTCCACCAGCAGCGCGCACATCTGCCATCCATGGCGCATCTCTTCGATCATCACGCGTGTCAGAGCCTTTCGATCCCAATCCGTCGGCGCCGTCTCGAAAAGCCAGCGTTGCTGCTCTACACTCGCGAACTCCGTGTCGCCCTGGTATACGATCAGATTCAACAGCGCGTCGCGGATCTGCTGTGTGGGAACCTGTCGCACGTTGTCCCACTTCTTGCGTCCCTTCCAGTGACCAAACTGAATCTCGTCCGTTTCGATCGCTCCGAACAGCGTGTCGAATTTGAAGCCCGAGATCTCATCGCGATTGACGCCAATCTCTTTACGCCACTCGTCGAACAATCCAACCCAGTCACTGAAGCTTCCGATTTTTAACAATGAAGCCATTCCACTACTCCCAAATGTGCGACGCTACGCCATGTTGAGCCAGACGCTCTTTAACTCCGTGTAATGTTCCACGGCCTGCGCACCCAGCTCGCGTCCGAAACCAGATTGTTTGTATCCGCCGAATGGCAGCGCCGCGTCCATCAATCCGTACGTGTTCACCCAAACCGTACCCGCGCGCAATCGCTTCGTCATGACGTGGGCACGTTTTACATCCCGCGTCCAAACCGCTGCCGCCAGACCGTACACATTCTTATTGGCTGCCTCGATCACTTCTTCCAGATCATCAAACTCAATCACCGCCAGCACCGGCCCGAAGATTTCTTCCTGGGCAATCTTCATATCGTTCTTCACCG
>CAZBCQ010000217.1:0-1510 GCA_964490255.1 uncultured Terriglobales bacterium
GCGATATTCCGCACGCCGCGGCTGGCCAGCAGCTTCAACCGGCGCTCCATTTCGCGGACAGCATTGCGGAGCGCATTTGCAGCCAGTTTCGGCTCAGTAATGATCGGCGTATAAAGGTGGGGAACACCGTCGTAAACGCCTAATTCCACGCGCTTCGGATCCACCATGATCATGCGCACCTGATCGGGCGTGGCCTTGTACAGAATTGACGCGATCATGGCATTGATCGCGACGCTCTTGCCCGATCCGGTGGAGCCGGCGATCAGCAGGTGCGGCATGGTCGCGAGATCCGCCACATTGATGCGGCCATTGATGTCTTTGCCAAGCGCCAGCGTCAGCTTTGACTTCGTGGAATTGAACTCAGTCGATTCGACCATCTCGCGCAGCCAGATGGTTTCGCGCTCGCGGTTCGGGACCTGTATGCCGACCGTCGATTTACCCGCCATACGCTCGATCAGGATGCTCTCGGCTCGCAGCGCCAGGCAGAGATCGTCGCAAAGGCCGGTAATACGGCTGTACTTGATGCCGGCCTCGGGCTTCATCTCGAACGTTGTGACCACGGGGCCGGGGTTGATTTGCGTGATCTGACCGCGCACGTCGAACTCAGCACACTTCTCGGTTAGCACACGGGCCAGACTCTTCAGTTCGTCTTCATCGACGGCGAACTGCTCGGCCGGGCGATTCAGCAGGGCACTGGAAGGCAGCTTGTATCCAGCATGCATTTTCGGCATGGTGGTCTTGGGCTGCAGGTCTTCGTCGGCGCGATTGGTGACCTCGGGCACGATCTCTTCCGGCCTGCTGTTTGGGGCCGGACCAGCGGCCGAGCGCGGCAGCGGAGCGTGATCGTCTTCCAGCATGCGCTCGATGCCGGTCTTCTTCGCAACCGTGGGCGTGACGGCTATCGGCGGAATGGGTGGCTGATCCTGGAGGCGCTTCTGTACCAGTTGCGTATTGACTACCGGCTTAGCAGCGCGGCGCTTCTCCAGTTCTTTGGCGGCCTGAGCCTTTTCTCGAGCACGTTTCCAATCCTCGATGCGGTCCCAAGCCGCATACAAGAACGAGAAGCGGGCTGGGAACCATACCTGGATGGACGTGAATGAGAAAGCGGTGCAGAGATAGAGCGCGACGGCAATGGCCGCGATGGAGACGATATAAGCGCCGGCGAGGTTCAAGTAATGCACGAGAACGTCGGATCCGATCCTGCCGAGCAGTCCTTCAACCGCAATCGCACGAGCCCAGCGGAAGTGCCAGGGCAAGAGCGCCAGCAGCGCCGAGGAAAACAGTACCAGCGATATCGATCCGAACGTCTTTGCCAGCGGCGAGGTGACCGCGCGCGAGCGGAACCAGCGCTGCGCCAGAAAGGCTAGGCAGACGGGAATCAGGAAAGCCGAAACGCCGAACAACTGGAATACAAGGTCGCTGCCATAAGCGCCTACGGGACCAATCCAATTCTGGGCGGGACGCGATGGCAGGCGCAGGCCGGCGGTGTTGAACGACGAATCAAGCGGCG
>CAZBCQ010000217.1:1610-7010 GCA_964490255.1 uncultured Terriglobales bacterium
GCGGGACGCGATGGCAGGCGCAGGCCGGCGGTGTTGAACGACGAATCAAGCGGCGAATAGGTGACGAGTGCAAGGAAAAGGAGGAGCGCGGAGACGAACAGGAGAAATCCAACCAGCTCATTGAGCCGGCGGTTCCTGGTCGGCGTGAAGATCCGAGAAAAAAACTTCATGAAGGCGTGTTCGTGCTTCACGGGGACAACGCTGCTAATAATCAGAGTTGCTTAAAGGACGCGAACTCCCGGCACAGTCCCGACGAAGCCGCACGAAGTACACCAGAGCAGAAGCCATTATGCCAAGAAATCGGCTCGGCGTTGGGGAAAAAGAAGTCGAGGGGTGACGGCTGGGGTGCATTGTCCTTCTGGACGCACCTAAGTCTTTCCGTATCTGGTACTTGGTATCGCTTTGGAATGGCATGCATGAGCTCCAGCAGATTGGTCTTTCGCATTTCAACGGCGTCAACTCACAATTGCATGCATGTTGACTCTCGCTACCTTGCAAAAGCTTATCGGTGAAGAATCCAGCCGCCGTGAGCAGATCCGGCAGCACCTTGAAGCAGCGCTTGAACTGTTGACGTCGCCTTCGGTCGCGGGACCTGTAGCTGTGACGACGTCTGAATCGAAACCAGAACTCAGGACCGAACAGCAAGATGTGCGCCAGCGAGCGCCCGAGCGCCGTCACTACATCGAGAAGATCGTCGCGTTGTTAACGGCGGCGAATCTGCCAATGAGTCCGGCCGAGTTGCGTGATGAGATCCGAAAAGAGATACCCACCACGACGCGGGAGGCACTGGAGCGTGCGATCTGGCTCGAGTTGCGCAAAGACAAGCCTCGGCTCGCGAGGTTGGGCGAGGGCAAGTATGGCTTGCCCGAGTGGCGTTATCGGTGGATTACGGATGGGGCGCTAGCGAAGTGAGAGAATTGCTTTCCCACCTCTGCCAAGAGTGCAGAGATGGGGCACCCTCTTCTTTGCTGGATCAACGCGGATCGCGACTCACCCACTTTTCTTCGGCGGCGACTGGCGCGCTCAAAACCATCTCCAGCAACTGCTCAGGATCAGCAGAGCAGCGGATCAGCTTCCTGTTCGATGACTTCAAGAACTGCTCCTTCACCGTGTGATCGAAGAATTGAAGCAGCGGATCATAGAAGCCCTCCACGTTGAGCAGGCCGCAGGGTTTGTGATGGAGCTGGAGCTGAGCCCAGGTCACGATCTCGCAGAATTCCTCCAGCGTGCCGTATCCGCCGGGCAGGGCAATGAAGCCGTCCGACAGATCGGCCATCAGCGCTTTGCGCTCGTGCATGGATTCGACAATGCGCAAGTCTTTCAGGTGTTGATGAGCCACTTCTTTATGGACCAGAAAGCGTGGGATCACGCCAATCGCATCGCCGCCGTGCTCCAGTACTGAGTCGGCAAGCAGGCCCATCAACCCCACGTTTCCGCCGCCATAGACGAGCCCAATCTGCCGTTTGGCGAGTATCTTCCCCAGCCTGACCGCCGTACGGGCATAGCTTGGACGCACTCCCGTGCTGGACCCGCAGAAAACACAGATTCGCCGCATGCTTTCAGCATACAAGTTCGTGGTGAAATCCGGGAAGGTGGAGTTAGTTCCGCGCGAAAGCAGAGCTGCCGTTTCGCATGACGCCTTTTAGGCGTCCAAACAGAAAGGAGGTATTCATGAGGTTCATACTTGGTCTGTCAATGGGTGTTGTAGTGGGCCTGCTGTACGCGCCCGCTCGCGGCGAGCAAACCAGGCGTAAGTTGTGGGAGCGAATTGAAGATGCTGGAATGAGTCCGCGGCAAGCTGCGTTACGCATGACTGATGAAGCCGAGAAGAAGGCCGGAGACTTGGGCGAACGAATCGGTCGCCGTGTAGGTGAGGCAACAGTGGAAGCAATCCGCGAAGAGATCGATGAGGGCCAGAGGCGCACTGCCTAACTTCGCAGCCGAACTGCGCGGCGCTAAGCAGCAGCGCGCATGGCCCAGATCAAAACCGCGGTGCCTATGATGATCCGGTAAATGGCGAAGGGAACGAAGCCGTGGCTACGTACCCAGCGCATGAACCAAGCGACCACGATGTAGGCGATGATGAACGAGACAATGAAACCGATGGCCAGCGTGATCCATTCGTGAGCATTCGAAGGAGCCGCGCCAATCGGAAGCCCGGTGGTCTTTGAAGGTCGCATCGATTTCAGCAGATCGTAGCAGGTGGCGGCGACCATGGTTGGGATCGACACGAAGAACGAAAACTCAAGCGCTGCCGAGCGGGTCATTCCTGCCAGTTGCCCAGCGGCGATCGTGGACATCGAGCGCGAGGTGCCGGGGAAGACTGCCGAGGTGATCTGGCACAAGCCGATCCAGATGGCCTGTCCTACGCTCATGTCCTGAACATCGGGTGTGCGTAGCGGAATAATTTTTCGCGCGTAGAGTACATCGACAATCCACATGATGACGCCGCCAACCACGAGCGACGTGCCCATGATGATGAGGCTCTCCAGGTGCTTGCCGATCACTTTGGTCAGCAGGAATGCAGGAATCGCAGTGCAGACGAACGCGATGAGTGTCAGGGTAAGCGGGTGATCCCAAGCAGACTTGTCGCCACGTGGACCGTGCGGGAACGTGCTGACGAAGTCCGTGATCCGCTTCCAGAAGTAAATGGGCAGACAAAGGATTGCGCCGAGCTGGATAACGATGGAGAACATCTTCCAATAGCCATCGCCAAGATCCATGCCCAGCAAAGCTTCGGAGATGCGCAGGTGCGCCGTGGAACTGACGGGAAGAAACTCGGTTAATCCTTCAATGACGCCCAGTAAAAGTGCAAGCAGGTAATCGGTCAAACGTCCTCCGGCGGCCAGCCGTGTCCAGTACTAGTTCAGGCCAACTTCGCGACTCTCGGCTACTCGACCGAGTTTCCATACACAGGCATTTTCTGATCCACCATGTATATCAGAGTTCGTGCACGATAGGCCCAGTCGCTCTGTGGATTCTTGTCGATCGCGCGCTGTGCAAACTGCTTGGCATTCGTAGTAGCGGCGTCGATGAGTTTTTGCTCGGCATTGTTGGTTTTATACAACACGACCAGTGCAGCCTGGCGGTATGCAGCGTCATACATCGCTTCTGCGAAGGCCGGCGAATCGGGATGATCGGCGGCGTACTTCAGGTACACCTGCGTTTCTTTCGCAGGGCATTCCGGTAAGCCTTGCCAGTCTCCGCACAACTTGTTCTGGACCAAATGAAACGCGGCCAAATCGGACCACTTGCTGTGCGGGAACTTCTTCATCACTTCGCGCATGGCGTCTTCGGGGATATCCGGCACCAGGCTTGGATCGCGCTCTTTCGCGGAGGGACGCGTGCGATAGTCTTCCGCGTCGAGCTGCCAACGGATGTCGGCGGCGCGATAGAGTGCCTCACCGGCTATGGGCGAGTTGGGGAAATATTCCTGCGTACGCGCGTACATGCGCATCGCATCCTGGGCGGCACCGTTGCGTCCGCCGCGACGGCTAGCTTCGCGCTCGCTGTCGGAAGCGGCGCCAAAGAGGATCTGATCCCCATTGGGAGTGGAGGCGGTGACCACGCCCTTGTCGAGGATCCAACCCGTTACATCGCGCTCAGCGCTGAGAGAGGCGAATACATGCGCCCAATTCGAAGTTCGATCGAGAATCGCGACCTCGCGCCCGCGGGTGATATCAGCAATCTTGGTGGAAGATTCGTCGGGATTCAGATAGATATGGGCGGCGCGGATCATGATGCCGTGCTCGGCGGCGCTCGCCGAAAGCACGCAGCTCATCACAGCGAAAACGAGCCACACCGGACGTAGCGATCTCACTGGCTTCCTCCAAAGGGGCTGAGCATTCCAACACAGATGCACACCAGCAGTTTCGAACAGATGATCAGCCACGACAAGTCGATTGCGCCGGATGCTCGCAAATGATCTCGGAGAGCAACTCCGGCGAGATATTGCCGCCGCTGATCACGACGGCGTTGTTCCTGGTCGCGGCCAACTGATCTGCATGGAATAAGAACGCCGCAAGTGTCACGGCACCGCTCGGCTCCACGATCAACTTTGCCTCCAGTGCCAGTCGACGAACGGCTGCGCGGATCTCACCTTCCGAAACAGTGATGATGTTGTCGACGTACTGCGAAATATGCTGAAAGTTGATTTCACCGACAGACTGCGTACGCAACCCGTCGGCAGATGTGCGACTAACCTCTTCTGCGGGAAGTTCCACGATGTGGCCGGCACGCAGACTCTGCTGGGCGTCATTGGCCAGTTCCGGTTCCACGCCGATGACGTTGATCTTCGGATTGCAAAGCTTCAATCCAGCCGACACTCCGCTGATTAATCCGCCACCTCCGACGGGACAGAGCACGGTCTCGAGGTCGGCCAAGTCCTCCAGAATCTCCAGCGCGACCGTCCCTTGGCCGGCGATGATCTTCTCGTCATTGTAGGGAGGAATGATCTGATAGTGATGTCGCTGCGCGAGTTCTTCTGCTTTGGTCTTGCGTTCGTGACTGCCCGGTCCGACAAAAACGACCTCCGCCCCATATGCGCGCGTGGCTTCCACTTTGATCTTGGGCGCGTTGCTCGGCATGACGATGACGGCCTTGGCGGCTAGTTCGCGGGCTGCGTACGCGACGCCCTGGGCGTGATTGCCGCTGGAGTAGGTGATCACGCCATGACTGCGCTGCTCCAAAGTCAGCGAGGCGATCTTGTTGTACGCGCCACGAATCTTGAATGCGCCCATGGGCTGGAAGTTTTCAGGTTTTAGGTAAAGCGTTCGCCCGTCGAGCGGTTGCGGATATTTCAGAAGCGGAGTGCGCGCGGCTACACCGGCGATTCGGGACTGAGCAGCCTTAATGTCGGCGAGGGTAACGATGGGTTCAGATCTCCAGGATCACCGGCATGATCAGCGGCCGCCGTGAAGTGTTCTTGGCGATGTAGCGCTTCAGGTCCTGGCGGATCTTTTCCTTGATCAGCCCGTAATCGGCTTTTTCTTCGGCGCTCGAGATTTCCAGAGTGTTAACCACTACGTTGCGCGCTTCGTCCATGAATCCGTTTTCGCCGATGGCGGCGAATCCGCGAGTGACAATCTCGGGCGGGGTTTCGACCCGTCCGGTCAGCTTATTGATGGCGATGATGGGCAACACGATGCCGTCTTCGCTGATGTGGCGGCGGTCGCGAATAATCAGTTCTTCGACCACATCGCCCTGGGAATTAGAGTCGATGCAGCGGCGTCCGACGGCGACTTTCCCCGCCTTGCGCGCGCCGAGTTCATCGAATTCCAGCACGTCACCGCTTTCGATCATCAGCACCTGTCCGACAGCCCCGTGCATGCTCTGTGCCAGTTCTGCGTGACGCTTGAGCTGGCGATATTCGCCGTGGATCGGGATGAAATAGCGTGGCTT
>CAZBCQ010000218.1:0-7005 GCA_964490255.1 uncultured Terriglobales bacterium
TCCTTAATATGCAAGTGTACTGAGGGTGAATTGCCGGGTCAATGAAAGGGTGGGGGATAGCTATATGGAGGGGAAAAGTGCTACACCTCTGCTTGCCCGCCCGTGCCGGCAGCTCTTTTGCGGGGGGACGATCCAAGACTGTGACGCTGGAGCACGGATTAAAACTGCCTACAGCGGTGTGCTCATGTCGCTGGGTTGTGTTTTCGAGCGGCCCGTAATCTTGCATGTAGCTAGATTGGTACTTTCACGAACTCAGGGTTGAACATAGATTAAACAGGGAGTAAAGACACTCTGAAGAGGGGGCGCATTGCCAAACTTCTTTTCTGCTTTTACATCGGAGGTATTTCGGCCTCTCGTCACGCTACTGATTCCCGGAGCCATTGGCTTGAGCACATGGTTTATCGGATTGCTGTGGTGTTTTCCTTTGTTAAAGAAACTGGTGAGTGATAATCACACGGAGAGTTCATTGTTGACCCTGTTGGCAATGATCTTTGCTGGCCTAGTCTTTGAAGATTTTGGTTCATGGTGGGAAAGCCAGATGGACAAAAGGGCTGACAGCAAGACTTCTGGCCGTCATAACAAAGAGTGGTTTGACTACCTTAGAAGCGCGTTTGTATCTGACCCCATCGGACGAAGATACCTGCGAACTCTTGTTATGCGGCTCAAGTTTGAACTTGGTGTAGCATATTCTATGATTAGCGCTGCATTCGGATTGATCTGGCTGGTATGGCTGGGCGTCAGCTGCCGCACTGCCATACCGTTCTGGGTCATCGCAGCTGGATTCAGCACATGGGGTCTGCTGGAAGCGAGCCAGACGCACAAGGCTCTTGCATTAACACGGTCGGAGTTGCTGAAGGACATACGTATTGTGAAGTGACCCGCCGCAGAGGTCAAAAGGTTTCAGATAAATGGCAGAGGAAATTCAATTACCTGGCTCCCGTTCCGAGGGCCTGCACACCGAAGGAGAAAGTTTAGGTGCTGCGCAAGAAGCTTTGATGGAAAAGCTAGGCCACGGAAGATACAGAAAATTTGGCCGCTTCTTTATGGCAGCTCTAAGCAGTATTCCATGGGTGGGCAGTGTCATAGGAGCGGCTGCTAGCTTGAGTGCTGAAACAGATCAGGAACAGATTAACGATCTGCACAGGCTTTGGTTGGCAGAGCACCGAGAAAAGGCTGAGGAGTTGATACGTACTCTAGTTCAGATTTTTGAGCGTCTCGACAATTTTGGAGAGGATATACAAGAACGAATCGAATCACCAGAGTTTCTGGCGCTTGTGAAAAAATGTTTTCGCTCCTGGGATGAAGCAGATACACAAGAAAAAAGACAGATGTTGAAAAAACTGATCAGCAATGCCGGTGCGATAAAACTCTGCCCTGATGATCTAATTCGTCTTTTTATTTTATGGATTGACCAATATCATGAGGCACATTTTGCAGTAATCAAGGAGATTTATCGCGATCCGGGAACTACAAGAGGAGAAATTTGGGACAATATTCATGGCCAACGACCGCGCGAGGATTCGTCAGAAGCCGACCTCTTTAAATTGCTTATTCGAGATTTAAGCACAGGCGGAGTTGTCCGGCAGGAGCGCGAGACCGATGTATATGGCAGATTTCGTCGCAAGACACCGGCCCGACGTTCGCCTGCGACTACAAGCGGCGTCATGGAATCTGCTTTCGAAGAAACGAAGCCCTACGTTTTAACAGAACTAGGCAAAAAGTTCGTACACTATGTGATGGAGGATGTGGTATCGCAACTAGGAGGACACAACCCCATCAGTTCACCAGGGTGAGTAGTGGATCGCGAGCGCGGAACTGGCTGGCTTTGAGAGTTTCCAGAAGGCTGGTATCCGGCGGGATAGACACCCGATTGTTCGCAGATCGACAAAGGTTTAGAAAAAGGAGCCTTGAATCACGGAATCAGCCTGATCGTCACGTCCTAGGTCTAGCAGTGCTTGTTTCAGAATTGCGAGCGTGGCACGGCGAACAGGTTTCCCGTTACGGATTGCCTCAATCGTGTGCTGGCTTAATCCCGTGGTGCGGATCAATTCGCGCAGCCCATGTTTCCCGATTTCTTCCTTCAGAGCTGGGGCCGCAGCTACATTACCGGACGGGAGATATTCGATACGATACACAAAGAATCTGTATCGCAGAAGAGGTATGATCCGCCGGAATCGCGGACACACCGTTCGAGCATTGCCAGCAGAAGCCGTCCTCCAGCAGTTATCAATGCGGCCAAGGGTGGGAAATACCAGCGTCCATGTTTCTCGATTATGTCAGACGGCAGCTCAAATGATTTTTCTCCGGAGAACACCTTGACCACAACTGGGCTTCGCCGCTTTTCGCCGTTTATCTCAACAAACAGTCCATAACTTCCAGAGTTGGCGATATCTTTCAAAAAGCCCGAAAGAAAATCATCAGATTTATTGAGTTCTTTTTGCTCGACCACATAGCGGAAGAAATCATGCTTTTTAGGATCGATTAGAACCATTCTTCTCAGGCTTGTCGATTTCAGTCCCGCTTGCCTGCCGTGCGGAACCATGCGAATTGCCTTCTTAATGTGCGGCACTTTGCCTGCTTGTAGTACCGAATTGACTAAATCCGGCCCGGCAAACCAAATTGGACGATCCGAACTGAGCTGGTTGATTCCGATGTTTTGGGTTTCACCGTTGTAAACGGCACGTACCGGAAGAATATCTCCATCGGGTTTAACCCGCGCAAAAAATGACAATTCTTTCCAAAACTCTGGATTGAACAGGTGTTCCAAAGTCACTTCGGCTAATAATTTCCGCACCTCCTCAGTCGCATCCTCAAATGAAAGATTTTTGGCAGTGAGGACATTCCAATTCCCAAGCAGGGCATTCACAGTCGGATATTGACTTTTGAAATCGGTATGCACTACCGGCACGGGAACACGCCGGATGCGGCATTCCGCTCTGCCGCCGTAGTAGGCTTGCATCGCAATTCCCTGAATCCGATCCGAGACCTTAAACTTTTCTTTTGGCGGAATTATCCCCATTGCGTCCAGGTAGGCTTTGGCGATTGATGCCGGTGAGTATGTAAAGTCGGGTTGCAATTCGAGAGGGTGGAGGTCGAATTCCCGCTTTATTCCATTTAGCGCTCCAGATGTTGCCCGAACGTCACCCCTGCAATAATCGATTTCAGGGGCGGACAGTTTTCCTGTGGGCTCATGCTTCAGTTTGCCTGGAATGTGAAACTTTTCACACAGATTATCCAGGCTTACCGAATCACCAAACAACGCAAACGCCAGAGTGTGCAAATCGAGGAACCGGGCGACCGGCCATTCTTCCGGATTCTTTGGACGGGTAATCGAGATGAAGGGATATTTTATACAAATCCGTGGTCGATGGGGATTAGCCTCCATTTCTCCTGTTTTGCGAGAGCGCCGCTCGGAGAGAATGAGAGACCATCCCCCATTGTGTGCTTTCCCCCATCTCACGGCTAAACGCGACAGGTCGAAGGGGAGATTGAATCCGACTATCAACCGTTCTTCTTTTATGGATTTCCAGAACACCTTTTCCAGAAATTGCCAGCGGGGATATAACTTTAGGGCGATTTTGGGAGGAAAAGACTTCACCTCGATATGCGCAAGCTCACTCGCAACATAGCTTTCAAGAATCTTTCTCTGAGAAGCGTCCAGATCATCGGCATAAATTAAGCCTTCTTCTGAACACATGTACTCTCCATCGACCAATTCACAGAGTCGATATGCGCCAAAGGTCAACTCTTGTTGCGTGTCAATAGTGGTTTCAGTATCAAATATGAGAACACGATCCGGCCATTTAGGGCGCTGCGCCATTTTCTGCGAGGGCTTTCCTGGAGCGACCGTATGAGCACGTACAAAAACATCCTGATTCATTGACATTTACTTCTCCTTTCCGAATTCCTCCAATTCCTCCAATATCCACAGGAACGTAAGTGCGGCTTTTCGAGCCCGCCTCAGCCGTTCCCCCCTCTCAGGCGTGTAGAGCATTTCAACTCCAGCGAAACGGAGGGCCGCTGTTACCCGAGCATGATGTTTTCTGCACAGGGGCATGGTGAACCATGCAACGTGGTTTCGTCCGCCCACGTGATGCAGCTCTACATCCTTGTTGCCTCCGCAGAATATGCAGCGCGGGCCGCTCGGCTTTCTGGTGCTTCCGCAATCGGAGGGTTGGGCATTCATCGCGCTCCTCCGATTGCTGCATAGAGTTGGTCAAGCCTCAGGGCATTAGCTTCGGCCAATACTGATAAAGTGGCCGGCTCGGTAATCAGTTCGATTTGCTGCTTGCCGATTCGGACGGTCTTAAACTTTCTAAGCTGTGACGTTTTTCCCGTGCGGAGATAGTAGTTAATCGCATTTGCGTAATTGGAAAGTGTGGTCGCGGCTTTGCTGCCATATACAGACACTTTCATCGGCCCAAGAGCAGTTGGAATGTAAAGATCACGCCGGAACCTGTCTCCCGTTGTCGCACGATAACGAGCACCTGGTTTGTCTTGACGGACTGCGCTCCCGACATAGCGCAGGAATGTGCTGGGTTTGATGTGTTCCAACCTGCACGCTTCAGCGAGGGAGAGCTTCTCCCGCCGCATGTGCGACAGAGCATGTAGCGCACGATCCCGCGCTTCTGAATTCCCCTGCTTTCGCGGATTAGTGTTCCGGCCTTGCACACGGCAATTCTCACCCCGATTTTTCGATTTACGTTACCGAGGCGATTACAAACAGAGCAAAGCTACTCCTGACCTTCCGCATAATTGAGCAGCGTTTGTCGGAAACTTCCCGTAAAATTCAACCTTTGATTTCGGGAATTATCCGCATAATGCAAAAGCGCAAAAAAGTCGTACAAAAGCCTAAAAAACCTCTTGACACCCTTCGGACAAAACCGGCCAGGGGCCGTCCTTCGAGGGTTCCTCCCTCCGAGATCATTGGTCGGGCCAATCACCTTAAGTGGATTTTGAATGAGGTGTGGTCTGGGCTCTGGCCGCTGCTTTCAAGGGTGCAGAGCAAGCAGGATGTTATAAATGCTTTCGAGAAAGCTGCCAGCTCTTATGAAAGGGAGTTCATGCCGCATCTCGCGGAGTTGGTTCTTCAGGTGTTGCACGAACCTGGTTTTCCAAAGAAGCAGACAGCACAGATGAATTTTCTAGCTGATTCATTGGCGGGATACGGATCGGTCAGTCCACGGCGTTCGCGCGATATCTGCCAACGTGAGCGAGCCACGCAGACCGACTCCCACCACATTATTCAATGGGAAGTCTATATCGAATGCTCTTGCGGCTTTAAGGGACACTCCATCAATCATGGTTGCCCGAGGTGCGGAGCCAGAATTTATTTCGACGATCTGAGTGACGCATTTAGTTCGGATGTAGAATAGAGAAGGATCAGTATTTAAGCGGGCCTGACGCCTGTTAGAGCAGACGGCAAGCCCTAACCACCAATGGAGGGGTAACTCCAAATGGCAGCTACGCACACCCTAGATCATTCTGCGCAATCGCGCAATTCCAGCAACTCACCTTTCAGTCAAAGTCTTCCCTTTGTGGCATTGCGCCATGGAGTTGTGACTCTTTTCGGCTATGGCATCAAAGTGCAAGTTAATCGAGGACATCTGCTGTTGGAAGACGGTATCGGTGCAGAACGTTACCGAGCGCGTCTGCCCCGTGTGGGTCATGGCCTTCGTCGGCTCGTTGTCATCGGGGCCAATGGAATGATTTCTCTTGCAGCGCTCCGCTGGCTTGCCGATCAGGATGCGGCATTTGTCATGCTGGATCGAGATGGTTCGGTGCTGGCCACAACCGGCCCTGTGCGTCCATCGGATGCGCGGCTGCGCCGCTCTCAGGCTTTGGCAGCACAGTCAGGAACAAACGTTCTCATTGCCCGACAACTTATCGAACAAAAATTAGCTGGACAGGAACGCATTGCGCGAGAGAAATTGCGCGATCCGGCGACTGCGGATACCATCGCGCGCTTTCGCAAAGAATGCGTGATTACCGAAACCATTGATGCCATTCGACTGGTGGAGTCAAGGGCTGCCGCCGCTTATTGGGGCGCTTGGCGAGACTTGCCGATTACTTTTTTAACAAGAGACCTTCCACGTGTGCCAGAGCATTGGCAAAGTTTTGGAACTCGCAAATCCCCATTGACGCGCTCGCCTCGACTTGCGGTAAATCCCGCCAATGCGATGCTGAATTATCTGTATGCCCTGCTTGAATCCGAATCCCGTCTTGCCGCCGCCGCGCTGGGGCTTGATCCAGGTTTGGGATTCCTCCATGTCGATTTGCCCAATCGCGATAGTCTGGCTTGCGATTTGATGGAACCCATCCGACCGCAGGTGGATGGGTTTGTGCTGGACTGGATCAAACACAGCCCATTGAAGCGGGAATGGTTTTTCGAGCAGCGGGATGGCAATTGCCGCCTGATGGGATCGTTTGCCGTTAGGCTGTCGGAAACCGCAAACACCTGGGCGCGTGCCGTTGCCCCATCTGCTGAATGGATTGTCGGTACTCTTTGGTCAGCAACATCTAAGCACAAAAGTGCAGTCGCTCCGGCTACACGGCTAACGCAGAGTAACAGACGCGAGGCCAGGGGCAATTCCTCTGGTCATTCTGCGGTTCAACATAAGCCACAAATAGAAAACATCTGCCGTGATTGTGGAACACCGGTTTATCCAGGAAGCGAACAGTGTGGTTCGTGTGCGATTAGTGCCTCAACCGAGCGCATGATTGCGGCTGCGCGATTAGGGCGTGTGATGTCCCACCGCCCCGAAG
Source organism: uncultured Terriglobales bacterium (assembly GCA_964490255.1). Classification (GTDB taxonomy): domain Bacteria; phylum Acidobacteriota; class Terriglobia; order Terriglobales; family Acidobacteriaceae; genus JAJPJE01. Next base: position 6,766 of record CAZBCQ010000218.1, read on the forward strand.
CACAGGCCCGCCGCGCGGAAACACAGCGCCGCAATGCCATTGCCCGATCTAGCTGGGAACCGTCAAATCTTCCGGCTTGGCTCACTGAAGAAACTTATATAACTCGGATTCAGCCGCTACTCACGGGTATTACGCGGGCGGCCATAGTCTCAGCGCTTGGGGTTTCAAACGGTTATGCTGCTGGGATTCGCAGCGGAGAGCGGCGGCCTCATCCACGGCATTGGGAGGCGCTGGCGCGAT
>CAZBCQ010000219.1:0-6905 GCA_964490255.1 uncultured Terriglobales bacterium
GCTTTCGCGTTGTCGCAGACTCGGCACTTTGGAGGGAGTTCTTTCAGCTTTTTAACGTTGCCTCCTCCGAGAACTACTTCTTGAGCCTGGAGTGCTGCAGTGAGCCGGACCACAACATCGGCGACAAGACGCCGCCATTTCTTCCGTCCCCATTTCTTCAATCCGCGCAGACCAACATAATCCTCGAAAGTCCCAGCCTTATAAGGAAGATGGCCCAACTCCATAGGCATCAAGACGCCGTCGGCAATGAACGCGGAACCGAGGCCGGTCCCCAGGCCTAGGAACAGCATCTTCCCACCCTGGTAGTCTCCCAGCGCCTGCATGGCCGCATCATTGACGACCTTCACGGGGCGTTTGAATGCCTTTCCGAAATCAAACCCGACCCACCCAGGTCCAAGATTGTGCGGCTCCGCCACCGGCCGATTGTCGACCACAGGACCTGGGTAGCCTATCGACACCGCGTCGTACTCCCAGTCTTCCGCAAGCTTCCTGACCTGCGAGAACATCTGTTTGGCGGTTAGCGTCGGGCCCGACGGAAACCTTCGAGACGTGCATTCCCCTGAGACAAGGATCTTGACGTTTGAACCGCCCACGTCAACGGCGAGTACTCTCATGAGCAACCTTTCCAAAACGTGATCGCGTTGGGCGGTCTGAACCTCAGTAGATGTGAGATTTGCCATCGACGACGGCCTTATGTTTTGTGCACTAATGTTTGCCCGCTACTCCCCCGCTGCCGCTTGTTCTGCGGTTTGGGGCGTCAAACGCATGTGAACGAGAATCGTCAAATGATTCCCGACAATGGCATTAAAACCTGAAGGGCCAGGGTAATCTTCCAGGTTGGCTGCGTGGGGGGCTTGCGGAAGAGCAGGAGCTTTCAGAACCGTTCCGGTGCATTGCGCCCCGTGATAATCCTCATTCGCACCGGGGTATTGACAGTTTTCGTCTTGAACCACAGGTGGCCAGTAGGTATTAAGTACAGTCTTCAACAGCTGAGGGAAATTCTCGCGAAACATATTCGTAGAAACGGAGGCCTGCCTACTGCCATCTTTCTGGGTATTTCCACTCGAAGCAGGGAGGTCGAAAATAAATGTGGCTTCGCGCGCCGTCCGGTGGATCATGGGAGGACCATAAACAGGTCCCGAATAGGCTTCATTTGCGTTTGAGTTGATTATGTTGCGGTCAATACGTGTCAAAGCCAACTCGCCGGTGGTTTGCAGCCGGCCGTCACTCGTCCTGACGATCTTCTTGGAATGAAAACAGACCAGCGTATTGTTGGCCAAATTGGCTAACCATTGGTTCAGGGCTTTTCCGTCTTCTGTAATCGGTGGCGTCATCGCCATGGCCGGATAGATGTGCAAATCAAAACGAGAGTTTGTGGGGTCACCATCGTCGATTCTCACAATTCCGTTGACCCTGGCGAAGCCAACGGTTGCGTTTAGTTTCTGTTTGCCGTAATCCGTTGTCGCGTCGGTGACGAATTGCGCATCGGAATGGCCCGGATCGACCTGCCAGGCGCCTGCAGTGGTACTCGTAGTAGTGGCAGTGGTGTTAGATCGGTTGGCAGCCCCCATTGTGAGAATTCCTGCCACGGCGAATACGACGGTGTACCTAAGCATTTCTTGCCTCCTTCGAGATCTGTTTGGACAAGGGGCCCGAGCGGAGCGGCTACCAACGATGCTAAAGAAAATAAGATGGGGTACAAGCTACCAAGCTTCGCAAGCGAAGTTGCGGCGCCAAACCAACGGTAGCGTTCCCGATTCAAGCGCGAATCCCATTCACAATCAACCGGTAAAAGTGCTAGCGCGAAGGGGCGTACCACGTCAGCTCTGGACAGTGAATCCGAAGCTACTGAGCGGAGCTCCGCGATTTTCGGTCGTCATACGCGACGAGAGTCGGCGGTCGTCGCGTGCCCGCTATAATGCCGCGTCATGGAACGCTCATTTGCGTCCGCCGTGCGATGGCTTTTCGATACACGGTACGGTCTGTCAAATCGCCTGATTCCACGTTGGCTCTTGCTGCGCGCGCTCGGTCTCATCTACTTCTCTGCTTTTTATTCATTGCTCTTCCAGATACGCGGACTGATCGGCCCACAAGGAATACTGCCCGCCAAAGATTATCTGCACGCGATCGCGGGATCGCTGGGACCGTACAGCCGTTTCTGGTTTGCGCCCACCCTGATTTGGTTTTCCAGCGGACCGCACATGCTCATGGCCTTGTGCTGGGTTGGGCTGATCGCATCGGTGCTGCTGGTCGTGAATCTCTGGCCGCGCGGCATGCTCGTGATTTGTTTCATGTGCTTCCTATCATTCGTGAGCGCGGCTGGCGATTTCTCCAGTTACCAGTCAGATGGAATGCTGCTGGAAGCAGGATTCATTGCGCTCTTTTTCGCTCCTGGAGGATTTCGTCCTGGGTGGGGCGGAACTCAGCCGCCTCCACGTGCGAGTTATTTTCTCCTGCAATGGGAGTGGTTCCGCATCTATTTCGGATCCGGTATAGCCAAGCTAGCCAGCGGAGACCCCGAGTGGCGACACATGACCGCCATGGACGAGTACTACCAGAACGGGCCACTGCCCACCTGGATTGGCTGGTACGTTCAACATTTGCCGCACTGGTTTCACGCGTCCACAACCGTTGTCACCCTGGTTCTCGAACTCGGACTCGTTTGGATGGCGTTCTTGCCGCGCCGATGGCGCATCGTGTGCTTCTTCATTGCTACGCTTTGGCAGATTCCTGTGATCCTCACAGCCAACTACACATTTCTGAACTATTTGGTGCTGGCACTGGGCGTCTTACTTCTGGATGACCGCTTTCTGTTGCCCTTCCTGCCGAGAACTTGGAGAAAGGAGTTTGTTGCAGCTGCCGAGGAGAAAAAGATTGCGGCGCCCGAACCCGAGCGAGCGACTAGCGTCACTTCGCGATCAAGCCTCCATTATTATGCACAGGCTCTTAAACTCTCGTTGACGGCTGTGATGCTTACGTGGATCTTCTATGCAACCACAGCGGAGTTGCTGTGGATGGTGCTACCCACATTGCCGCTGCCAACTTCGCCGGTAAGCGCGCTGGCACCATTTCGTATTGCGAACCAATACGGCCTCTTTGCGGTGATGACGCGCGGGCGTTACGAAATCGAGTTTCAGGGTTCTCAGGACGGGACTACCTGGTTGGCGTATCCGTTTCGTTACAAGCCGCAACATGCGAAAGAGCCGCCGCGCATCTACGCTCCGTATCAACCGCGCTTCGATTGGAACTTGTGGTTTGCATCGCTGGGCTCATGGCGAGAGTATCCCATTGTCGTGAATACAGAAGTGCAGTTGCTTTCCAACGATCGGGATGTGCTTTCGCTGTTTGCGGGCAATCCGTTTCCGAATCAGCCTCCTCGCATGGTGCGTGCGGTGCTGTGGCAATACTGGTTTACGTCGATGGAGGAGAAACGAAAGCAAGGTGTCTGGTGGCGGCGCGAATTGCTGGGCCTGTATGCGCCGACGCTCGAACGCGAATCCAACGGGAAGATCGTCGCTATCGAGTGGCCCACGGTCAGTCCGCGCAGGTAAGTGAGATGAGATGAAAAAAGGGTGCGTAATCGGGGCAGGCCCTAACGGGCTAGCGGCGGCGATCATTCTTGCTCAAGCCGGATTGCAAGTGGACGTGTTCGAAGCAGAGCGGCAACCGGGTGGTGCGGCCCGAACGCTGGAACTGACCCTTCCCGGATTCTTTCACGACTTCGGGTCGGCGGTTCACCCCTTGGCTGCGGGCTCGCCGTTCTTCTCTTCACTGCCTTTGCGGGATTATCAACTCGAATGGATCCACTCCCCCGCCCCTTTGGCTCATCCCTTGGATGATGGTACGGCGGTGGTACTGGAGCGCGACTTACGGGATGCGCAATCCGCACTTGGCGATGATGGCAAAAGATGGCGCAGCTTGATGGAGCCTTTTGCCGAACATTGGGCTGAACTGGCTTCGGAGCTGCTCGGCCCCATTCCTTTGGTTCCGAAGCATCCATTCCTGCTCGCGCGCTTCGGATGCTTCGCGATCCTTTCTGCAAAAGCTCTCGTGAACTGTCTGTTTCGCGATGACCGTACAAAAGCCCTGTTCGCCGGGCTCGCAGCTCATTCTTTTCTGAGTCTCGGTGAATCGTTCAGCGGAGCCTATGGCGTCTTGCTCGGGACCGCGGCACATGCCGTGGGTTGGCCCATTCCGCGCGGCGGAGCGCAATCGATCACCAACGCCCTTTGTGGATATCTCGCGCAGTTCGGCGCGGAGGTTAAGACATCCACCCGCATTGAGAGTGTCGATACGCTGGGCCAATACGAGACCATCCTGTGTGACGTCACACCGCGGCAGTTGCTTCGGTTGGCAGATTCCCGATTCTCTCCTGCATACCGTCGTCTGCTGCGGAATTTCCGGTACGGCCCCGGCGTATTTAAGGTGGACTACGCATTGAATCGCCCCATTCCGTGGAAAGCAGCTGACTGCCTGCGTGCAGCTACGATTCACCTTGGCGGAAGCTTTGAGGAGATTGCCGCCTCGGAGAAAGCAATGCAAGAAGGACGACACGCGGAACGTCCATTCGTTCTACTTGCACAGCCGAGTCTTTTTGATTCGACGCGTGCTCCGGAAGGTAAGCATACGGCATGGGCTTATTGCCACGTGCCGAACGGATCTGACTTCGACATGCTCGGCAGACTCGAGGATCAGATAGAGCGCTTTGCCCCCGGGTTCCGCGACTGCGTGTTGGCGCGGCGAGTCTTCACTCCCCGGGCGCTTGAAGCCATGGATGAAAATCTAGTGGGCGGAGACATCGTGGGAGGCGCCATGAGTGTGTGGCAAATTCTATTTCGGCCAACCTGGCGCCACTATGCGACGCCGGACCGCAACCTTTATATATGCTCATCGTCGACGCCACCCGGAGGAGGCGTCCACGGAATGTGCGGGTATCACGCAGCGAAGTTGGCCCTGTCGCGATTGCCCCGAAGTTAGCGCCTACAGCTTCGATCCTTATCGCGCTCCGGAGAGCTGCTCATCTCTTGTTGCCGAAGGGCCGAAGCCGCAGGAACACAACCGCTCCGATCGGATGGCTGCCATATTCTGGCTGCAACGTTGGTGGCGTTGAATAAAGAGTGAGTTGCGCGCCAAAGCCGGTCGAGAGGTGCGGGATGAAATCGATGTCCCGCTCGTAACCTCCGGTATAAGCCTGCACCCGGCCGATAATGTTTTCCGGGAAGTTCGCCGGCTCGAACTGATTCAGCAGCAGCAGTTCATTCGTGCGATCTACATTTTCTATCCTGCCCCACACGTAATTGCGTTCGGCAAAGCGCAATGTCGATTCGGCGAGATAACCATTCCATACCAGTCCGTCCGACGTGCGGTTCCGTCCCCAAAGCAATGTGCTCGCCCAATTACCTCGCGCGAACCTCCGGTTATACATGACGGATGCGGTCATGCGGTCGATGTTCTCGCTCGGACGGAGTGCCTCCGGACTGGTGAGGCGACCGAACGAATATTGGGCGCTCCAGTTGCGCGCCGGATTCACGGTTGCGCGCACGGACCACGAATCGATCTTGCCGGAATCGATGTCCCAGCGATACTCGTCGGGTTCGCGCCCGTGGAACCCGGAAGCCTCAAATCGCGCAACCTTATATGTGAGGCCCGCGGTGATCACGTCATTCGCGATATGCGTCGAGTCTTCCAGATGATGGCCGAGCGTCGCGATGGGGTCTTCCGACGCGGACGCCCGGTGCGGATATGCGGCCGGCCCCAGCGCAGGATCACCCACCGGGGCAAAATAAAATGACAGCAGGCCTTTCTCGCCCAGGTTGATGTCATAGAGCGCGGCCAACTCCATGATGAAATCGTGCGGGTGCTGGCCATCGACAACCGGCTTTCCGTATGCCGTCTCGCCTTGCTGAAATAATTCCGGGTAATAGCGATTGGTGATCGTAGCGGGCTCCAGGCTGATCATGGTTCGCAGCGTGAGAGTTCCCAGCGCTACGCGCCGTTGCGCCATGGGCATGAACCAGTTCGTGGAAAAGACTTTGTCCGATCCGCGCGGACCGCTCTGCTGCATGAAGTTGAGGAAGGCTACGCCGTGGAACATCAGCCTCCACTCACCCTTCGTGGTCATGAGCATGGGGATAGGCGTGGAGTTCGGCTCGGCGCTGGTTCCGGATGTACTGTGATCTTCGACTTCCCCGATGAACGTGGCGGCCCCAGATTCCATGTTCATGTCGTCCATGTCCATCTTCATGCCGTTCATATGCGCATGATCCATCTTCATCCCAGGCATTTCCGAATCCAGCGCAGACTGGGGTTTCTGAACATCAGGGCCTCCGGTGGAATCGACAACTGGAGTCGACTGCGCCCAGCCGTAAGAAACCACCACTACGGCGAAAACAAGAAGGCAAAAGTGCTTGCGAATGGACATCCCACTCCTCTGGTCGATTAGAGAATTGTCTCGACACGCGCTTGCACGAGCGCACGGGCTCGGCGGCGCGAATGAAAATCAGGCAGAGGTGAGGGAATCAGATACGCAGAACAGCAGTGTGGGGCGGAGAGAATCCGTAAGGTGTTGCAAGCCGAGGAACGTTGGACGGACCAGTCAGGTTTGAAACTAGAATCGCGACGTGATCGAACACGTTGAGAGAGACGACTAAGCGCACGGCCGGAACGCTCATGAGCGCTCCATGATCCATTTGGCAACATGCGCGTGGTTGCGGCGATGCAGGAATCGATCCGGGACAATGAGTGCCATGAGACGTGCCTGGCATTTTATCCATTGCGGCACACGTGTTCGGCGAGGGCAGTGCCGCGCACAACGTCGGCAGCGTGAATGCCGCGACCAGCAGCATTACGAGAACATGCATTGGACCGGAGATACGCATGCGATGCTGGACTATGATGCCATACCT
>CAZBCQ010000220.1:0-4273 GCA_964490255.1 uncultured Terriglobales bacterium
CCTGCAACAAACCAGGACCTGGCCATCCTGCAGCAACAGGGCGCGAGACTCCACTGGGTGACATTCTGGCGCGGAGAGAAAGCGCATAGTGCCCAGACGGAAGAAGCGTTACGCCGCAATCTCCAGTTTGCCGTGCCCAATTTGATCCACGATGCGCAAGCTTCTGGTGGAAGCATCTCCACGACTTTCAAGCTGTATAGAGATCTGACTGTGGTCTGCGAGTCGCTGGATTTGCTGTTCCCGCACGGGTCGCACGAAAGCAAGCCTGAGTTGGCAATTTTGCGCAACGACCTTTCCGACATGAATCGGCTCAGGGAAAACCTGTATTCCTATATTGAGCAGACTGCTGCTTCCCTTGAGAGCAAAAATCCGCAGCTATTGTCTTCGGCTGGCCGATCTCCGAAAAGAATCATTGTGGACGACAATATGCCGGAGAAGCCCTCGCCCAAGAGGCGCCGTCCGTCCAATCAATCCGCTGCGCAGATGCAGTAGAGTGACGGCGGCCCGAAAATTCACGACCTGCGGTGACACAAAAGAAAGGTCGAGTCCAGGCACCCGGAACTGGATTCAGACTGTTGCGACCTGAAATAACGCGGCCCGTCATGCTGTAGCGAGAGGCCGCCCCACTCCGCCGTTAGACAGAAACAACCCACTGGAGCAGGCTTTCGCTCTGCGGTACACTCACCCGTTCACCACTTCATTCCTCCCAGGAGTCTCATGCGACTCAAACTATGTTGCCTTTTTCTGGTCCTCTCTTCGATTGCGTTTTCGCAAACTGCGCCCACTCCGGACAAGGCTCCCGCTTCGCCTGTTGCTCCGCGCATTCCGAGCTTCGATAAATTAGCGATGGATACGTCCGTCGATCCGTGCGTGGACTTTTATAAGTACGCATGTGGCGGGTGGATGGCCAAGAATCCGATTCCCGGTGACCAGGCGCGCTGGGGACGTTTCGATGAACTGCAGGAGCGCAATTACGACATCCTGCATGCCATTCTCGAGAAAGCTGCGGTGCCTGATCCGAAGCGCGATGCGGTGATGCAGAAGATTGGCGACAACTACGCCGCCTGCATGGACGAGAGTCGCATCAATGCGCTTGGCGCGAAGCCGATTGAGCCACAACTGCAACGGATAGCGGCGATCAACACGCGGCAGGAGTTGATCGGGACGATTGCTTACCTACATGCGCAGGGCGTGAGCGGGCTGTTTGGGTTTGGTCCGTCACCGAATCTGCACAATGCCACGCAGATGATCGCCAATGTCGACCAGGGCGGTCTCGGATTGCCTGATCGCGATTACTACCTGAAGAGCGATCCAAAGTCGGTAGAGACCCGCGAGCGTTATCTGGCGCATGTACAGAAGATGTTCGAATTGCTCGGCGACAAGCCCGATGCTGCCGCTGCCGAAGCAAAAACAGTTCTGCAGAGTGAAACCGACCTGGCGCAATCGTCGATGGACCGCGCGGAACGACGGAATACGAGCAAGCGCGATCATCCGATGAGCGTGGCGGAGCTGAACCAGTTGGCGCCGAATTTCCTGTTCACGCAGTACTTCGCTGACAGCGGCGCGCCGAAGTTCCAATCGCTGAACGTGGTCAATCCCGAGTTCTTCAAGCAGGTGAATGCGAAGCTCGACTCCACTCCGATCGCCGATTGGAAGACTTATCTGCGCTGGCACCTGGTGCGAACCGCCGCGCCTGCGCTCTCCGAACCGTTCGTGCAGGAAGACTTCGCGTTTGAACGCAAGTATCTAAACGGTCAAAAGGAAATTCAGGTTCGCTGGAAACGGTGCGTGATCCGCACGGATCGCCAACTGGGCGAAGCGCTGGGCCAGCCCTACGTTGACGAAACCTTCGGCGTGGAAGGCAAACAGCGCACGCTGAAGATGGTGGACGCCATAGAAGCCGCGGCTGGTCAGGATTTCCAGGGACTGGCCTGGATGACCGACACGACCAAGAAGCAGGCCGAAGTCAAGCTGAAGGCGATCCGCAACAATATCGGCTATCCCGACAAGTGGCGGGACTACACGAAGCTAACGATCAAGCGCGATGATGCCCTGGGGAATTTTCTGCGCGCGAATGTGTTCGAGAACGACCGCCAGATCAACAAAATCAGCAAGCCGGTGGATCGCTCGGAATGGTCAATGTCGCCGCCGACGGTGAATGCGTATTATCGTGCGCCGATGAACGACATTAATTTCCCCGCCGGCATTTTGCAGCCGCCGTTTTACGACAACAACATCGATGATGCGGTGAACTACGGCGGCATTGGCGCCGTAATCGGACATGAACTGACGCACGGATTTGACGATCAGGGAAGCCAGTTCGATGCCCTCGGCAACTTCCATTCCTGGTGGACGCCGGAGGATCGCGCCGAATTCGATAAGCGTACGCAGTGCATCTCGGATCAGTACCACGGCTACGTCGCGGTGGATGACGTTCACCTCAATGGCAAGCTGACGCTGGGTGAAAACACCGCTGATAATGGCGGCGTGCGCATCTCGTACCTTGCGCTGCAGAACACACTGAAACAAAAGGGCGGTGATCCGGCGCCGATCGACGGCTTTACGCCGGAGCAGCGATTCTTTCTGGCATTTGGTCAGATATGGTGCCAGAACGTCACGCCGGAAAATTCACGCGTGCGGGCGCTTACCGATCCGCATTCGCCGGGAGAGTATCGCGTGAAAGGTGTCGTCTCGAACTCGGCGGAGTTCCAGAAAGCGTTCGGGTGCAAAGCAGGACAGCCGATGGCGAGAGAAAACGCGTGTCACGTGTGGTAATCGGGTCCGGCGGTGGCGGGCAGCCGAGGTCGGCTGCCCCACGCGAGTAATCCATTTGCGTAGCGCTCGGTACCTCGTATTGTGACTTAAGGCACGGAAACAACCCTTTCATCCATGTTATCCGTTAGATCCGTGGGTCGTTGTCGATGGATCTCGAAAGCCTAGCTCGCACTGTCCACGATTTCCTCACTGAATCCCGTGATGCCGTTGTCGTGGAAGATGGGACCACACTCTTCGATTTGCAGACCGCGCGCTATTCCCTTTCCACCGATCACGGCAAGTGCGTGCTGCATCTGTGGTCGGAGGAGCGCAACTGCGTTCGCCGCGTACTCGACGCCGAGCCGAAAAGTGAAGTGCTGAAATTGTCGGTGCAGCGACTGGGGCAGCCACGTCCGAACAAGCTGGAAATCTGCCGCGGTCGGGACCATCGCACACCGACGGCGAAGAAATCGCAACGCACTGCATATCACAAAACCCTCGAACGAATTCTTCGCCGCGAATACCAGGGTGCGAGAATCACGCCTCTCACTTCGACTGTCGATCTCGAGCGCTCGTTCGGTCCGATCTATGCGCGAGGCGCCATCCACCAGGGGACGTCGGCGTGGGCCGTGCTCGGCGTCAATGAGTTCGAAACGCAAGCATCGGTCGACGCGTCGCTGACCATTGGCATTCTGTGGCTCGATTATCTTCGCGAACGGGAAGCTGAACGGCGGCATGTTGCGGGATTGAAGTTGTTCGTTCCCGCAGGTCGCTCGGCAATGGTGCGCGAGCGCATGGCGCACTTGAATCATGGGGCAGCGAGTTGGCAGCTCTACGAGGTTGACGCGAAGACCGCGGCGGTTGAACCGGTTGATACTGGCGATATCGGCAACATCTGTACCCGTCTCGTTCATTGTCCAGATCCTACGGCTGCTAAGCAGCGCTTCGCAGCGTCCATTCAGCGGATTCAGGAGCTAGTACCCGAAGCGGAGGTGCACGTCCTCTCCCCTGCCGAGATTTCCTTCCGGCTATTCGGACTGGAATTTGCGAGGGCTCGAGTAGCATTCGCTGCCGGTTCATTTCGTCCAGGGGAAGAAATCGTCTTCGGCGTAGGCGCGAATGAAACCGTGCTCAACGGTGAAACGGAAACTTTCTTTCGCGAGATCACCGCTCGTTTGGCAGCGTCGCGGCGCTCGGAAGAGACGCGTGCGTCCGACGCAGTATGGCGAATGGTGCCTGAGCGCTGGCTCGAGTCACTGGTGATCCGCGATGTGCACGCGCTCGATCATCGGCTGCAATCGCAATTCGTGTACTCGCAGGTGCCTGCGTTTTCTGCGGCAGACCGGGCGATGATCGACGTGCTGACTTCAACCCACGATGGACGTCTGGCGGTGATTGAATTGAAGGCCGATGAAGACATCCATCTGCCGCTGCAAGGTCTGGACTACTGGGCTCGCGTGCGGTGGCATCATGCACGCGGCGAGTTTCAGAAATTCGGCTACTTCCCGGGCGAGGTGCT
>CAZBCQ010000220.1:4373-4621 GCA_964490255.1 uncultured Terriglobales bacterium
GGCATCATGCACGCGGCGAGTTTCAGAAATTCGGCTACTTCCCGGGCGAGGTGCTAAGTGAGCAATCTCCGCTACTGCTGCTGGTCGCTCCGGCGTTGCACATCCATCCTGCGACGGACACGCTCCTGCGCTACTTCAGTCCCGCGGTCGAATGGAATTTGATCGCCGTGGACGAACACTGGCGGCAGGAGGTAAAGCCGGTGTTCAGGAAACGGCACAAATAGGTAATTCGTGATTGGTAATTCGTG
>CAZBCQ010000220.1:4721-6754 GCA_964490255.1 uncultured Terriglobales bacterium
ATTGGTGATTGGTGATTGGTGATTGGTGATTGGTGATTGGTGATTGGTGATTGGTGATTGGTAATTGGTAGTTGAAAGTCAAACGCAAAAGGCTGCAGAGGGCTCAGATAACAGAGCGTTCAGTTTTTCAGTTTTTTTGGTTTTTTTCAGTTTTTCGATTACCTATTATCAATTGCTCGATTACCTATTGTTTATTCCAGCCCTGCTTCTTTGTGGCGGAAGATCCAGTAGTCTTTGGCGGATTCGCTCAGGTCTGGCGCGGCTTTTTCGCCGCGGAAGACGCGCGACAGTCCGCGCACGATTCGCCGCCAGGGCAAGTCGCCAGACTGATCGGCGAAGAAGGCCTCTCCCGTTTTGCTGGTGCGGTAGTACCAGCGCTTCAGGATTGCGAGTTGCTCCATGGTGTCGAGCAGCGTTGCTTTCCCGAATACCGGAGCGGACAGCGCTTCCTGGAGACGCGCTTCCATGGAGTGCATTTTGCCAGTATCAGCGGGCTGATTCACCAGGAAAGGGATGGGCTCGGAGATTCGGCCGGCATCGATCTGAAACAGCATCACGGAATCCGGATCAGCTGCGGGCTGGATCATCAGACCTTTCATGCGATCCAGTCGGGTTACGATCTCCGGCATTTGCGCCAGTACGGGCTTGAGCTTTTCGATGCGCGCGTGCAGCGCTGCCGCGGTTTCGAACTCGAGATCGGCCGATGCCTTTTCGCGCGCCTGCTCCAGTTCGCGGCGTAGCGACTGTCCACCGGTGTCGAAGAACTCCTGTACTCGCACCACTTCGGCGGCATACTCTTCGTCGGTGCAGCCCTTGAAGCACGGACCCAGGCACATCTTCATCTCCGAGTAGACGCAGCCCGGAAACTTCGGATCGGGATTCAGTTCCTCCACGCAACGCCGCATCTTGAAGAAGTCGAGCGCGTCGTTGGCGAACTTCTCGGCGGCGACGCGCGAGGCGAACGGACCGTAGTACTCGCTCAGATTCTTGCCCAGCTTCACCGTTACAGATGCGCGCGGATAGCGGTTCTCCAGGTGGAGGTGCACGAGCGGCGCAAAGCGGAGCCGGAGACGGTCAACGTAGTTTTTGGGGAAGACCTCGCGCAGCGTCTGATAGAGCACCAGCTGTGATTCGAAGTCAGACCCAGTGGGCGAGTACTCAAGGGTGCGCACGCGATTGCGCAGGTTTAGACGCCGAGTGGTTTCGCCTTCGGTGCCAAGAAGACGCATGAGGCGTCGGCGCAGGTTCGCGGTTTTGCTGACGTAGGGCTCGGTTCCCGCTTCTCCGCGCAGGAGAAAGACAGCCGGCTTCGCTGGAATAGCGGCGAAGAACTCTGCATCGTGCTCGGGAAGGAAGTCTGCCTGAAAGCGAAGCACGAGGCGATTGTAATTTAGTTCCTCAGTCGGTCAGTCGATCAGTTCGTCAGTTCTTGAGTTCTTGAGTTCTGATTCGCGGGTGGCTCCTCCCCCGAAAAACAAATGCATAGTTCCTTCGCTGCGCTCAGGATGACATCGAGGAGGTGATACAGCTTCGCAGAATTTACCCGATGGCCAACTTACACAGCCTTCTCTCGGCTTCTTCCAGCGTAGCGTCTTTCTTGCAGAAAGCGAAGCGGACCTGCTTGGCACCGTTTTTCGGATCGCTGTAGAAGCTCGACCCTGGAACCGCGGCGACTCCAATTTCGCTGACCAGGTACTTGCAGAAGGTCACGTCGTCGGTGAAGCCGAATGCGCTGATATCGGTCATGACGTAATAAGCGCCGCGTGGGAGGAAGGTCCGGAAGCCCGCTTTCTCCAAAGCCGGAACCAGTTTGTCGCGCCGCTTGCGATAGGCTTCGGCTAGATCGGCGTAGTAGGTGTCGGGCAGCATCAGCGCCGCCGCGCCCGCATCCTGCAGAGGCGCCGCTGCGCCGACCGTGAGAAAGTCGTGAACTTTGCGGATCGCCGAAGTCAACGCTGCAGGCGCAACCGCCCAGCCTACGCGCCATCCGGTAACGCTATAGGTCTTGGACATGCCGTTGATGGTGATGGTCC
>CAZBCQ010000221.1:0-6746 GCA_964490255.1 uncultured Terriglobales bacterium
TGCAGATCAACAAGCGCCCGCTTGGTACGAGCGGACTCGAGATTACGACGGTCGGATTTGGAGCGTGGGCAATCGGCGGAGGCGGGTGGTCCTTCGGATGGGGCCCACAAGACGACAAAGCCTCAGAACGCACGATGCGCCGCGCCATTGAACTCGGCGTCAATTGGATCGATACGGCGGCAGTTTACGGGCTGGGCCATTCTGAGCAGGTGGTTGGCCGCTTTCTACTCTCATTACCTGTTTCCGAGCGGCCCTTCATCTTCACAAAATGCGGGCTGATCTGGGACGAACGGAATCCGATGCAGGAACCTAAGCGAGTTCTCAAGCCGGAATCGATTCGCGCTGAGTGCGAGGCTTCGCTGCGTCGGCTCGGCATCGAGCGCATTGATCTATACCAATTTCATTGGCCTGACGAGACCGGGACGCCTGTCGAAGATTCGTGGGCGGAAATGCTGCGGTTGATCGAAGAAGGCAAGGTAAGGTTTGGCGGCGTCTCCAACTTTGACGTTGAATTGCTTAGCCGCTGCGAGGCGATTCGCCATGTGGATTCGTTGCAGCCACCGTTCTCCTTGATTCACCGCGAGGTTGCCGCTCGGGAGATCCCCTGGTGCGATGCGCACGGCACGGGCGTGATTTGCTACAGCCCGATGCAATCTGGATTGCTGACAGACGGATTCAGCGCTGAGCGACTCGCTCGTATGGCGGATGACGATTGGCGACGCCAATCTCCGGAGTTCAATTCACCAAATCTGGAACGAAATCTTGCTTTTCGTGATGCGTTGCAGCCAATCGCGCGCCGTCATGAAACATCCGTCTCGTCAGTCGCAATTGCATGGACGCTCAGCTGGCCTGGTGTCACTGCCGCCATCGTTGGAGCGCGAAGCCCTGAGCAGGTGGATGGCTGGATCGACGCTGCCAACGTGGAACTGACTCCAGCTGACCTTGACGAGATCGCGACAGCTATCAAACGAACCGGAGCGGGGAACGGCCCGTCTACTCCAAAACTGAAAATGGAAGCTGCTTAACTCATGACCCCGACGTGGGAGTCTTTGAAAAGGAGTCATCATGAAATTGTTTGCTGCAGGTCAAGTTAGTCTCGGATTCATTGGCGTCGGCGCGATGGGAAGCCGCATCGTGCGACGTCTGCGTGATCATGGTTACAAAGTAGCTGTGTACGATAGCGACCACACAAGGGAAGTGGCGCTGGTAGAGTACGGCGCGTCTGTGGCCGCGAGCCTTGCCGAGTTGGCAAAGGACAGCGATGTGATCCTTTCCTGTCTTACCAACGACAATGCGGTTCGCGACGTGTACTTGGGGACCGAAGGCATCCTGACCCGGACACGGGCAGGTCAGGTAGTGCTTGAGATGAGCACGATTTCTCCACGCCTTTCCCGCGAATTGCACAAAGAAGCCGCGCCATACGGCGTCCAAGTCATGGATGTTGCCATCTCTGGCAGCACTCCGGCCGTCGAGCAGGGCACCGCCACATTACTCGCCGGCGGCGATGCCGAAGTGTTTGAGGCTGCAGAGCCGATTTTCCAGGCATTCGCGAAACAGTATTTTCTGATGGGACCTTCAGGATCAGGTACGAGCATGAAGCTCGTAGTCAACGATCTGCTCGGTATCGGAATGCAGGCGATCGCGGAGGCGATTGCGCTTGGCGAAGCGGAGGGCATTGACCGCAAGCGGTTGCTGGAAGTCTTGGCTAAGACTGCGGTGGTCCCGCCGGCACATGTGGGGAAGCTGGCGCGAGCGGAGCACGATGATTACAGTCCGCAGTTTGGCGTTGGATTGATGAACAAGGATTTTCATCTCATCCTCGAAGCAGCGAAGTCAGCGGATCTCGACTTACCTGCAACTGCCGCGGCATTCAAGGTGAACTCAGAGGCCTTCGAGGAAGATCCCGGCGCTGATTTGTCTTCTGTCATTCGGCATATGGAGAAGTTCGTGGAGGCACACGTTTCCAGGTGACCTGAGACCTGAAGGCGAATTGACACGATGAATCAGTGAACCGAAGTCAGGAATAAGGATCAAGGCGCAAACAGCGTGTGAGCGCGCTTTGCACCCATGTCCGCGGCAAGTGGCAGGAGGTCAGCTACAAGTATGAATTTCTTAGCACGAATTGCGGGGACATCGCTCATGTTCGCGATGGCGAGTGCATTGGTACCAACGGCTGCATTTTCGCAGGAAACGCATGGCTATCTTACGCCGGCGCAGTCCGTTGAAATACGCGGAAAGGCTCCGGGCATGAAAGTGAAATTGATCGGCGACGCGAATGGGATGAAGCAGTACGCAGTCATCTTCTACAAGGGCGACGAAGCATTTTCGGGGCTGATGGAGTTCGCCCAGAAGTATCACGTGACCACTGGCCACTTCACCGCTATTGGGGCACTTAGCACCGTGAACTTGGGATGGTTTGATCCGCAAAAGAAGATGTACAAGGAAAATCCGTTGAACGAGCAACTGGAAGTGGCGTCCATGATTGGGGATTTCGCACTGTATAAAGGCAAGCCCGCGCTTCACACGCACATGGTGGTGGGGCGTCGTGACGGAACCACCATGGGCGGACACGTGATCGAGGCGATTGTGTCTCCTACGCTGGAGGTGTTTGTCACCGTGGACCCGAGTTCGCTACAAAAGCGGTACGATCCTGAGACAGACCTTACCTTGATCGATCCGGATGCCAAATAAGGACTGAACTTTCGCAGGAATTTCACGCACACAAGGAGACTCGCGAATGAGCACGGGCCGCATCCGCTTACTGCTAGGCATGGACATTCATGACGGGAAGTATTCCGAGCTCGAGGCGATCGCCAAACAAATGGTCGCTGTTACCGAAAGAGAGCCTGGCGCACTAGGCTATAGCTTCTTCCTGAGCCCGGATCGCAAGCACTGCCGTCTGGTGGAAGCCTACAGCGACGTATCCGCCATCACAACGCATTTCAAAGGGCCCGCCGTCCAGCAATTCGTACCGAAAATGTTGAAGGTAGTGACTTTGGCCCTGCTGGAAATCTATGGAGATCCTGGGCCGGAAGTTACTGCTATGGCTGCCGCATTGAAGCCGGCGCTTTTCACAATTTGGCACGGCTTCGATCGCTAGGCTCGCTAGGATTTGGTCGAAGTGGGTGACTGAACCGAAAATTCGAATCAACCGGCAGAATCTACTGCGCCTCCGTGCAACCATGAGCGTTGAGGCTCGCAATTGTAGGCAGCCTCAAGCTCCGCATCGGCGATTCTCTGGCTCGGATTAATAGTTCCCAGCGCGGCCCAATCGTATGGCATGCGCCGACCACACTGCAGGCACCGTACATAATAGCCTTCGTTATCGTTGAATATCCTCGTCGTCTTCCTGCACCAGCACTTCCAGCCGATGATCTTCAATAGCAATTGCACAATCGGATTGTTGACTTGAATTCGCATGGCTCTTTCAACGCTGCTGAAAAGCATAGTGCAATATGAAGTGAGCACGGCGAATTCCAAACGTAGGCCTTGGCGAAAGCGCCTAAAGACGACACTCGGCGGTCGAAGCCGCATGGTCGTGTCAAATGATTGACGGCGGCGGTTAGAGCTGCGTTCATTTGAACAGCACCTTGGCCATCATGCCTTTGTCTTCATGGCTCAGCAGATGACAGTGGAATACGGACATTCCGCGAATAATGGGATCCGTGAAGTCCATCACCACATCGACCGTGCTGCCGTAACCGACGTTAACCGTGTCGAGCCATTCCGGGGTGTCCAACGGCACGCCGTTAACGGCGTAAGCGAGGAAATGCACCTGGTGGATATGAAATGGATGCAGCTCGTGGCTGGAGTTGATAACTTTCCAGTGTTGCAATGAGCCGACCCGTACCGTCAGCATCGGAGCAGCATCCATCGAGAATTTCTTTTCGTTGATGTAGAAGCCGTTCTTGTCCTCGGTAAACACGACCGTGAAATCAGGCGGGCTGGCCTTGAGCTGCTCCAGTTGGCGAGCAGCGAATTCGCGGTAGACCGGCTTGCCGGTCGTGGCCGGAATCCTGTGTGAAGGCCCACTGCTATGCGGCTCGCTCACAACGTCGGCAATCACCATCGCGGGATTGGAATCGCCATCACGGCCGGTATCGACGCACCGCGTACTCAGCGCTGAATGCGTTCCCGATGCTGGCCCGGTGATGATCGCCTCAACTCGACCAGCGGGCGAAAGCAAAATGTGGTCGACTGTGCGCGTATGCCGCGCGCGATCGTGATAGGAGAGCGGCATGCCATCGAGCGCGACAATTTCCATCCGCTGGCCGTCCAGTTGGAGATCGGCGTAGCGATCCGGAGAGGCGTTCACGATTCGCCAGAACTGTCGCTCGCCTGGCGCAATCGGGATTTCCGGTCGGACCTCGCCGTTGATTGTGAATACTCGCTGCGGCCGCGGTTCCGTCGTCGTTCCACATGGCGCCGACGGCACACCAACTTGCTGCAGGATGTGGTTGCGTACCTCATTGCTCGCGTGCTCGATATTCTGATCGCGCAGAACCAGGACCCGCTCACGCATGCCTCGGAGTTCCGGATAATACCGGTCTATGCCCTCAATGACGATCGCTCCGGACATGCCGTCGAGATCCTGTCGCGCGCTCTCGCCATGCGGATGAGTGTGGTACCAGTACAACCCAGGGGCGGCGTAGCGAGGTATTTCAACGCGGTAGTTCAATGTCTCCCCGGGAGTAGACATCATCGTCAGGACATCGTCTTGCGGACTTTGAGGCGAAACATGCAAACCGTGGAAATGGAGATTGCTGTGGTCGGCACATGGACCCAACGCACATTGTTCGTTTGAATGAACGGGCAGATTGTTCACGTACTGCAGCTTGATTTCGCGACCGGGCAAAACACGAATCGTTGGTGGAACGGACTTGCCGGAGAAAAAGAAGGCGTTGTGTCCAGCGTCCGCGTCATAGCCCGCCGTGAGGGTAAATGGAGAATGCACCTCAGGAGCATCTGCCACGATTGTCTGTTCGCTCAATGCTTGTTGGCTGAACGTATGTTGGCTCAGCAGGGGACGACTTAGGAGCGCCAAGGCGCTGATCACGATAGCTACGGTTCTCATGGAGAAGCCTTCATCAGGTTTCACTGCGTTGCCGGGCTGCTAAGAACGTCGGTGCCGAGAGCAGGCGCTCAATTGGTCATAGCTACGCGCATGTTCCCGCAGCACTCTGGACGTTGTGCCAGTTCCGTCTTGTCCCATCCGCCTCCAAGAGCCTGGATCAATAACACTGCGCTTGCCATTCGCCTTCCCAGGATATTTACGGCAGTGACTTCGTCGGACAACGCTTGATTTTGTGCGGTAATCACTTCGAGATAGCTGGTGACACCGCCCTCGTACCGAGTTTCCGACAACGCGAGCGATTTTTCAGCAGCTTCGACTGCGGTGGCCTGAACTCCGGCTTCCTGCTCGAGAATGCGCAAGCCGGCGAGATTGTCTTCAACCTGCTGAAAGGCTGTCAGCACCGTCTGGCGATACGATGCAACGTTATTGTTGTAGCTCGCCTTGGCTTCGTTCGTAGCCGCCCGGCGCCGGCCGGCATCCAAAAGCGTTAGTGCCGCGGAAGCTCCAACGGACCAGATTCCGCTCGGCCCCTGAAACAGTGTTGAAATAGCGCCGCTGTCGAATCCTCCCGCGGCCACGATATTGACCAGAGGATAATATGCTGCCTCTTGCAAGCCGATCTGGGCATTCGCAGCGGCGACCAGCCGTTCGGATGCCGCTATATCCGGACGCCGTTCGAGCAACTCTGAGGGAATACCAACCGGAATCGGCGGTGGCGGCGTCGTGAGTGGTAAGGGCGGAAGGCTGAACTCCGCGGCAGGCCTGCCGATCAGAACCGCGATCGCATGCTCGTACTGCGCGCGCGCAACACCGACGTCAATCATCTGTGCCCTGGTTGTTTCCAGTATCGTCCTCGCCTGCTCCACCTCTACTTCGGAAGCCAGTCCTCCTTGATACAGGTCCTCATTGAGATTGAGCGCTTTCTCATACTGAACGACCGTGTTTCGCAATAGTTTTTCTTCAGCGTCCAGGGCGCGTGCCGCGAAATAGTCAATCGCCAAATCGGCGTGGACGCTCAGGTTAATCACAGCCAAATCGGCATCACTGGCTTGCGCCTGGGCTCTGAAAGACTGCACGTTTCGAGTCACGCGTCCAAAGGCATTGGTCTGATACGAGAACTCCACCGGGACGGTGAAATCATTGAAAGTAATACCGTTGAAAAACGTGCTTCTAGGCGAGCGGTTCGCGGAAAACCTCTGCCTGGTTGCCGAAGGATTCACGCTCAATGTTGGGTAATAATCAGCGCGAGCATAGCGCAACGCGGCGCGAGCCTGTTGGTACTGCGCGACTGCCGCCTTCAGGTTCTGGTTAGAAATATTGATCTGCTGCTCCAGCGCATTTAGCTGGGAATCCTGAAAGATTTCCCACCAGTTGCCACCGAGATTTTTCTCACTTGGCTGGGCGGTTTTCCAGTTGCCCATTTCTTTGTACGCAGGCGGTGCTGGAGCGGTAGGTTGATGGTACTTGGGACCTACCGCACAAGCAGTAAATGAAAGCAGGGCGGCGAGAGCGAGAAGCACGCCCCAGCGCATATGCCGGAGTTCCGCGTAGATGTGGTGCGCCGAGGATCTCACTTTGCGTTATCTCCCGGCAGCGTTGCATTCACCACCTGAACTGCCTGACCAGTAACCAGGGAGTCGGAGGGATTCACGATCACCTGGTCGTGATCGTT
>CAZBCQ010000222.1:0-6735 GCA_964490255.1 uncultured Terriglobales bacterium
GCGCCGATTCCGAAAGCATGGCAGGATCACAAGCAGGTTTCACAGATGTGGCAGAACGCGCAGACGCTCGCCGCTGGCTTGCGCGTTCCCAAAGCATACGGCGATTACATCATTCTCGATATCCTGAAGAAGAGCGGCGGAGCGGCGATCGAGGCGACGGATGACGAGATCATGGAAGCATTTCGCGAGTGGGCCGAGGATGAAGGAATCTTCGCCGCACCAGAAGGCGCCGCATCACTGGTGGCGTATCGCAAATTGCGTGAGATTGGCTTCCTTAAGGCCGAAGACAAAGTGGTGCTCTTCAACACCGGATCTGGGTTGAAATATATCGACGTAATTGCCGAGTACGCAAGCAGGCGCGCACAGAATACGTCGGAACCCAAATCCAGACATATCGGGGGAATCATAGGGCCGTATTAGGCTCACTCATCATGACGGAACGGCTCTATTACACGGATTCGTTTCTATACGACTTCGAGGCTGAGATCTCTGAGGTCATTCCCGGCGAGCGTACGGCAGTGGTACTGGATCGAACGGCTTTCTATCCGACCAGCGGTGGCCAGGTATTCGACACAGGCATGCTCAGTGCGAATGGCAGTTCCTTGCGAGTGACCGAAGTCGCGGAGGATGAGAGCGGGAAGATACTTCATTACATGGAAGCGCCGTCGCCAGCACTCGCGCCGGGGCAGAAGGTTAGCGGCACGATTGATGCACAACGGCGGCGCGATCACATGCAGCAACACTCGGGACAGCACGTGCTGTCGGCGGCGTTCATTGAATTGTTCGAGCTGCCGACGGTTTCGTTTCACATGGGAGACGAGACATGCACGATCGATCTGGCGGCGAAACCCCTGAGTGACGATCAAATCGTGCAAGCGGAAGCTCGTGCGAATCAGGTTGTGTTCGAGAACCGTCGGGTGGGCGTTCGCTTCGTTAGCACGGATGAGGCCCGTTCGCTGGGTCTGCGAAAGCTTCCGGAGTTGCAGAAAGACGAGATGCGGCTGGTCGAGATCAAGGATTTCGATTTATGCGCATGCGGCGGAACGCACGTCACTCAGACGAGTCAGATTGGCCCTGTCCTGATTCGCAAAACAGAGAAGGTGAAGCAGGGGATTCGCGTAGAGTTCGTCTGTGGCGACCGCGCCCTGCGAATCGCGCGCAGCGATTACGCAACGCTGACGGAAGCAGCGGCTCTGTTCTCGGCACACATCTACGATGTTCCGCAGCAGATCAAGAAGACGCTGGACGAAGCAAAGGCTGCGCAGAAGCGGCAGCACGCGTTGCTGGAAGAGATTGCTGAATTGCGGGCTGCTGAACTGAGTGCGAATGCGCGGACGATTGGAAAGTTCAAGGTAGTGCAGGAGGTGTTCGCGGACCGCGACCTGACGTTCATCAAGTTGCTCGCGCAGAAGCTTACGAAATATCCGGGGCTGCTGGTGCTGCTCGGATCGACTGTGTCTCCGGCAGCGGTCGTGTTTGCGCGATCTGGTGACGTGGAAGCGGATGTTTCGGCTCTGATGAAGGAAGCGATGGCTACAGTCGGCGGGCGCGGAGGAGGGTCGAAAGATCTTGCGCAGGGCGGTGTTCCCGAGTCTTCGCGCGTCGCTTCTCTGTTGGCTCAGATTGCGTCTCAACTGGCGCGCTGAGTTGTTCGCGACCTGCCTGAAAGGCTGATGCCAACCGTGCTACAGTACGATTTCAGCAAGCACCGGCCGCTCTAAATATGGATAGACTGGTCCTGATTTCGCTCCTGGTGAAGCTCGGCGTTGCCGCAGCCGTCGCCAGCACCTTAGCGCGTTCGCGCGAATTCCAGTCTCTGCTCTATCGCGAGGAGCGAACACTCAAGCAGAAAATCTATCTCACAATCTGGATTGCAATCCCTTTTGCGCTGGGCATTGTGGTGCGCGTGGTCACGCCTAGGTTCATCGCTGCGGATTTGTCGTTCGAGGCGGTGATGCTGATTGGAGTTATCGGTGGACGATTCGCGGGAGCACTGGGCGGCATCCTGATCGCGGTTCCGGCGGCGATTCACGGCGAACTGCTCAGCCTTCCGTTCAATGTGCTGTGCGGCCTCATTGCGGGAACATTGCGCGATGCGGCGAGCGAGCGCGAGATGATCTGGTCGTTCTCGCCATTCGTGGATCTGAGCCTGTATCGCTGGGTTCGGAAGGTTCTCCCACGGCCGAAGATCGACTGGCAAATCAGCTTCTTCCTGGTCATCATTGGGCTGGAGTTCCTGCGAATCGAACTGACGCGCTCGCGCTGGTTTCATTCCTATATCTTCGCGATCGATAGCTCGAACGTTTGGATCACGGTGGCTACCTTTGCCACGGTGCTGATGTGCATCGGGATCCCGCTGAAAATCTGGAACAACACGCGTATCGAATTGAAGCTGGAACAACAGGAGCGCTTGCTGATGCAGGCTCGCATGGAGGCACTGCAGAGCCAGATTAATCCGCACTTCCTGTTTAACACGCTAAATTCGGTGTCGTCGCTGGTGCGCTTCGACCCAGATACGGCGCGCGAGTTGATCGTGAAATTAGCGAACATTCTACGGCGGCTGCTGCGGAAGACGGACGCTTTCGTTCCGTTGAGCGAAGAAATTCAGTTCATTGACGACTACCTGGATATCGAGGTGGTTCGCTTTGGGCGCGACAAGCTGAAGGTCGTGAAGGAACTTGATCCGCTTTCGTTGGACATGATGGTGCCCAGCATGTTGCTGCAGCCGCTGGTCGAGAATTCTATCAAGCATGGTCTCAGTCCGAAGATCGAAGGTGGCGCAATTGTGCTGAAGAGCGCAGTGCGTCATAAGCGGCTCATTATTGAAGTGGAAGACGATGGCGTCGGGATGGCGGATGGAATTCTCGAAAAACCGACCGGAATGGGGGGCACCGGCATCGGAATGGCAAATGTTGCCGAGCGCCTGCGTGTCCTCTATGGCGATGATGCGCGGATGATCATCAGCAACCGTCCGAATGGTGGCACGGCAGTTCAGTTGCAGATTCCGCTCCAGTCAGCCGAAGCTGCGCAGGATTTCGCGGCCGCACTTCAGGAAGCGCGTTCCAATACCTTGCGGTAGAACTCTTCGTATATCGGAATAATCTTGCTCGCGCAGAACCGAGCGCGGGCTGCATTGCGGGCCTGCTCGCCCATTTGCCTCAGGCGGGCAGAGTCAGACAGCAGATCGATCGCACAGCGTGCCATAGTGCTCACGTCGCCCACATCGGCCATGTATCCGGATACGCCATGCTCGATGACTTCGGGTACTCCGCCCACACGAGTCGCGATGGGGACGACTTCACAAGCCATTGCCTCCAGGGCGGCCAGCCCGAAGGATTCGAGTTCGCTGGGCATGAGCATCACGTCAGCAATCGCAAGTTTCTCGTGCACCAGGTCCTGCTTGCCTAGGAAGATTACGCGTTCGTGAATTCCCTTATCAACGGCTAGCCACTCGGCACGCGAGCGCTCGGGGCCATCGCCGATCAGAAGAAGTTTGGATGGGACCTTCTTCTGGACGCGGTCGAAGATTTCGATTACGTCGCACACGCGCTTTACCGGACGGAAGTTTGACAAATGCACCAGCAGGCGTTCGTCGTCGGTGGCGAATTCTGAGCGCTTTGCCATGACCTCTGGAGTGCGGCGATACACGTCGCAATTTACGAAGTTGTAGATGACATCGATCTCGTTGCGGACGGTGAATTCCTTGTAAGTGCGCTCGCGAAGGTAGTTGGAGATTGCGGTCACGCCATCGCTTTGTTCGATGGAGAAGCGCGTGATCGGCAGATACGATCGGTCGAGGCCGACCAAGGTGATGTCGGTGCCGTGCAGCGTGGTAACGAACGGAAGCTTATGAGGGCGGCGCGATGTGGCAAGCATTTGTTTCGCGAGGAGGGCACTCACGGAATGCGGAATGGCGTAGTGAACGTGCAAGAGGTCGAGGGAATAGATCTCGGCGACTTCGGCCATGCGTGTCGCTAGAGCGAGATCGTAGGGTGGATAGTCGAACAGAGGGTAAGAAGAGACTTCGACTTCGTGGAAATTGATATTGGCTTGCGGCTCGCGTAGCCGGAAAGGCTGAGAGTACGTGATGAAATGAATTTCGTGGCCGCGTTGCGCCAGTTCAATGCCCAGTTCTGTTGCCACCACACCACTGCCGCCGTAGGTGGGATAGCAGGTGATCCCAATCTTCATGGAGCCCTCAAAGTTGTTGCCGGACCACTATTCGATTCAATTTCATGGACGAAGATGCACACCGAAAGTCACTCAAGCGGTCAGCTGATGGTACGAGATCAATTCGATGTTGTGTTTCTTCAGCAACTCGCGCGCGTGATCTGACGTAAGCACAGCTAGTTCTTTTTCGCGAGAGCTGCGCAGCCTGGTGCGAATGCCATTGAGGTCGGCGTCGTTGTAGCCAGGGTGGCAAACGAACTCCCACGTGCCCTCGGGAATCGAGCCGATGATAGCTTCGAAAAGGGCTTCGTCGAGCGCGCCGGTGACGAGGACACCGAAGCTGCCGTCTGTGGTCGTCATGCCTTCGCGAGCGACCAGTTCGCGAAATTGGGCCTCGTAGCGACGCAATACTGTTACCTCGGTGTAGCGCGTCCACAGCTTCGGACGACGAAGCAAATGCGCGAATGCCAAGGGCCTTAGCGGAACAAACGGGTTGCGGACGGCCCTTACGCCACAGGCGCGAGCCGCATGCAGTATTGCCTGGCAGATGGAAGGAAGCATATGCGCGTGCTTGTGCGTATCCACGTGAGAGACGCTGATGCCGGCGGATTGCAGCGTGCGGATCTGGGCAGCGGCTTCAGCCTCGACTTCCTTAGGCTGAATCCGGTGCCGGAAGGTGTCGCGGGCCAATTCCAGGAATCCCTGGCGCAAATGCGCAGTGCCGCTGCTGCTTTGGGCAAGCAGGCTAGGGACCTGCTCTTTGGGTAGCAGGGGTTTGCCGTCGACCAGGACCAGGTGACAGCCGAGGCTGAGGTCCGGCGCGGTGAGAGCCTGATTTGCAGCTGACGCGAACTGACGCCCGTTTGCCATCAATGTGGTGGAGGTGATCACCCCACGGCGATGGCCTTCGAGAATGGCGCGATTCACGCCCTCGGTGAGTCCAAAATCATCGGCATTGACGATGAGGCGCCGCATTGGCGCCAGTTTATCAGGTGGAAAACTTCGCTTAATTCGGGCGCGGCGATCCGGTCAACTCGGCGGGCGAGTGCTCCGCCTGTTCGAGGTAATAGCGGATCTGTTCCAGGAGACCGGGGAAGAGGTCCTCTTTGGACAGGCAAGCGCTGGCGTCAGCGCCGGTGTCGATAGGTCCATAGCCGGTGACGATGATCACCGGGACGTCCGGATACTTGTCGTGGACTCTTCGTGCGAGCTCCAGGCCGTTCATGCCATCCATACGGAAGTCGGTGACCAGCAGGTCGAAGCGCTCTTTTTCGAATTTTTCCAGCGCGTCGTGGCCGTTGTAAGCGGATACGGCCCGGTATCCCTGCATTTCGAGGATTTCGCAACTCAAGCGAGCCAGCACCTCGTGATCGTCGACAAATAGGATAGCCTTCATGCACACTCCCCGCACCGACACCACGGTGCCATGGCCGCCAGATGTAGTGGCGCTCGTTGTTTGATTTGCGAGTGAACATGAAAGATGCCTGTGACTTTGTAAAAAGCTGAACGCAAAGCCGAATTTCGTGACTTGGGCGATAAAACGGAGCGTGTTTTCGCTTTTGCATCGCCTGGTAAGCAATTGGATCCCAATCAGGATTCACGATCCTGCTAATCGCAAACAATGAATTGTGGCCAGAATGTTCTTCGCGTATAGTCGTGACTGGAAATGAGCTACCGTCGCGGAATTCGTCCCTGCTGTTGTTGTCTGGCGGCCCACAGGACTGTCTTCCGGACGGATGCGATGATGCGCTAGAGCTCAAACAAGCTTAGACCAACAAACGCCACCGCCGGAACTACCGGTCGGTGGATTTTTTTTGCGCGTGAAAGGACCGATGGCCACGTCTTCGGAATTAGGGGAATTAGGTTTTCGTGAGCTTGCTGATGTGCTTTCTCTCCATGGAGCGATTGCGGACAGTTGCGAGAGGCGGCTCAGCCATTTGCGAACGCTAGAAGCGGAGAGTATTTACATCCTACGTGAGGCGGCGGCTGAATTTGCGCGGCCAGTGATGTTGTATTCGATCGGGAAGGATTCGTCCGTTATGCTGCGGTTGGCGCAGAAGGCGTTCTTCCCTGGTAAGTTTCCATTTCCTCTACTGCACATAGATACCAGCTACAAGTTCCCCGAGATGATCGAATTTCGTGACCGCTACGCGCGCGAGATCGGCGCCGAGCTGATCGTTCACCAGAATCGGGAGGCGCTCGAGCAGGGTGCCAATCCATTTGCATTGGGTACGCAGAAGTGCTGTGGCCTGCTGAAAACGAAATCGTTGCTGGACGCCCTGACCGAGGGTGGCTTCGACGCGGCTTTTGGTGGAGCGCGCAGAGATGAGGAGAAGTCGCGCGCGAAGGAGCGAATCTATTCCTTCCGCGATGCGTCGGGGCAGTGGGATCCGAAAAATCAGCGTCCAGAGCTGTGGAACATTTTCAATTCGCGCATCGACAAGGGCGAGAGTATTCGCGTCTTTCCACTCTCCAACTGGACTGAGCTCGATGTGTGGCTGTACATCCACCTGGAGAATATCCCGATCGTGCCTCTCTACTTCGCGCAAGAGCGGGATGTGGTGC
>CAZBCQ010000223.1:0-6695 GCA_964490255.1 uncultured Terriglobales bacterium
GAAGATGGTCGTCCGGTGGTGAGAACGATGAATCCGTTTCCGCCGGAAGAAGACATGACCGTCTGGATCGCAACCAGCACACTGACGCGCAAGGTGCAGCAGATTCGCCGCGATCCGCGCGTCACGCTCTACTATGCGGACCATAGCAAGGCCACCGGTTTCGTCGCGATAACCGGCAAAGCGGTGCTTGTAGACGACCGCGCCGAGATGATCAAGCGCAAGCGCGCCTATTGGGATTCAGCATTCCCCGGTTTCAAGAACCTGGTGCTGATCAAGGTAATCCCCGAGCGCATGGATGTCCTGAATTACAAACGCGGAGCCGTGAACGACCCCGTCACGTGGCGCACACCATCAGTAGAGTTCAACACCACTGAATCACGGGCAAAGTAATCGAGACTCTACAATTAAGCCGGGACAGAGTGCCGTAAGCTCGATTCTTAGGCCATCAGCGAGAGCTGGTGGCCTTTGTGCTTTCCCGGACTTAGTTCGAACTCTCCTGCGTAGTTTCGTCCCAACTCCCGAACGCCTTGGGAGCCACTCACAAAAGGGTGCATACTGAGTAAGGCCTCCCACGCCTTGTTCCTCTCGCCCGGAGAGTTCGCATGGGAATTTCTGATTGGCCAACCCGCACCGATTACGTCACAGCGCGAAAGTTCGCCGCCATCTACGTCATCTGGTGTGTCCTGTGGGTTCTTGGGTCGGACTACGTGATGCACCTGACCGCTCATGGCCCCAACGTCACGTGGAAGATTGAGTCTTATAAGTTCCTTGTCCACATTCTGGTGACTGCCTTCGTTTTGTTTCTTGCGGTCAGGGAACGCGACCGGAAACATCAATTGGAACGCGCGCGTGTTGAATCCATGCTCAAGAGCTTGCGACGGTGTGGCTTATTGGGGATCTACGAGTGGGCGGCAGATGGAAGCATTCTTGACGCAAACACCAGTCTGCTGAATGCACTGGGTTACACCCGGAAAGATCTTACGACAGGGAAGCTGACACGCGAGACGGTGACTCCCCCGGAATACTGGGAGGCCGATCGAATTGCAGACCAGCAGATGGTATCTCGCGGCAAATCCCACCTCTATGAGAAGGAAGTCATACGGAAGGACGGAGTTCGACTTCACGCGCTGGTTGGACGTGCTCTTCTGGAAGGCTACACAGACCGTGGCATCGGGTATGCGGTTGACATCACCGAATCGACGGAACTCAAGGCAAGGCAAGCTCAACTGGAACAGCAGTTGCGCCAGTCCGAGAAGCTGAACGCTCTCGGACAGCTTGCCGGAGGAATCGCGCACGACTTCAACAACCTGCTCAGCATCATCATCGGATACACCAGCCTCACCGAGTCGAAACTCGGCTCCGACAGCTCCGTTCGCGAGAACACGAAACAGGTGTTGAAGGCAGCGGAGTCGGCCAAGAACCTGATTCGCAAGCTACTCGCTTTCAGCCGCAAACAAGTTCTCAATCCCGAACTGCTGAACCTCAACGAGCTCATCACCGACGTGAGCGGGATGCTTACACGCGTCCTTGATGAGCGAGTCAAGCTGGAGCTGCGGCTCGGAGCGAAGGTGGGCAATATCCAGGCCGACCGCTCTCAGGTCGAACAGGCAATCCTGAACCTGGTGGTGAACGCGCGCGATGCCATGCCACATGGTGGCGTGCTAACCATCGACACGTTCACTTCACGCTTTCCGGACGATAAGCATCCCGATCTCGAAGGAGAGTACGAATCGATTCGCGTCACCGACACCGGTACCGGGATCGATGACTCTGTACGGCTGCGCATCTTCGAACCGTTCTTTACCACGAAGGAGGAGAGAGGAGGTACCGGCCTGGGGCTTGCGACTGTGTACGGAATCGTGAAGCAAAGCGGAGGTCACATCGACTTGGAAAGCAAACTCGGGGAGGGAAGTTCGTTCACCATTCATCTTCCGAAAGCCCGAGCTCTCACCATTGTCGGACAGCCCGGCGAAAACGAGGTAAATGGATTCTCCGCAGGAACGGAAACCATTCTGGTGATTGAGGACCTCGCCGAGTTGCGCGAGATGATCGGCACCATCCTGCAATCCAAAGGATATAAGGTTCTTCAGGCGCGCGATGGAGTGGACGCCGTGAATCTGGCGGCGTCGCATTTTGCTCCCATCGATCTGATCGTCACCGATGTGGTCATGCCCAAGCTGAACGGTCCCGAAGCTGTGCGCCAGATCCGGACGCGGCGTCCCAGCATGAAGGCAATTTATATCACCGGTTATAGCAATCAGGTTATGGGAGACGAAGAGCTTTTCTCGAACTCCGTGACAGTAGAAAAACCCATTCGTCCAGACACGCTGCTGGCCAAAATCCGGGAATTATTGGACCAGGACCAGACCAGCACGCGGATGGGCGATTAGCGGTTACGGGATCAGCACCAGCTTCCCTGTCGTCTTTCTTGCTTCCAGATCTCGATGTGCTTGCTGTGCATCTTCGAGCTTATACACGTGGGCGATACGCACCTTGAGCTTGCCTCCGCAGACCCAACCCAGTACCTCTCCGGCGCGCCAATCCAGTTCTTCTCGCGTGGCGATGTAGTTGATCAGCGTTGGCCTCGTAAGAAACAGAGAGCCCTTGGTCGACAGCTTGATGGGATCGAATGGCGGCACGGCTCCGCTGGCGCCTCCAAACAGCACGAGGTATCCTCGCGGACGCAGTACGTTCAGGTCCTTGTCGAAGGTCGCTTTTCCCACGCCGTCATAGACTACATCCACGCCTTTGCCATCGGTGAGACGCTTCGTCTCGGCTTCAAAATCCGCTGTCGAGTAGTTAATCACTTCATCGGCCCCGGCTTGCTTCGCTAGCTGGCACTTCTCGTCCGACCCAGCGGTTCCGATCACGCGCGCGCCAATCGCCTTTGCCATCTGCACCAGCAGCAGTCCTACTCCTCCGGCGGCCGCATGAATCAGCGCGGTCTCACCCTTCTTCAGCGGATAAGTACTGTAGACAAGGTAATGCGCCGTCATGCCTTGCAGCATCGCTGCGGCGGCCTCTTTAAAATCCAACTGCCCGGGGATATGAACGAGGCGCTCTGCCGGGGCGACCGCGTATTCGGCATAGGCTCCCAGGATGTTGGTGTAAGCAACGCGATCTCCCGGTTTGACGTTCTTCACCTCGCTGCCCACTTCCGTCACTGTCCCGGCCGCCTCCTGCCCGTCGACGAATGGCAGAGGCGCCGGGTAACGCCCTTCGCGCAAATAGGTATCGATAAAGTTCACGCCAATGGCGCCGATCTTGATCAGCGCCTCGTTTGCCTTCGGCTTGGGAACAGGGATGTCTACGAGCGTGAGGACTTCCGGACCACCGGTCTTCTGAACTTGAATGGCTTTCATGAGATTTTCTCTGACTTTCAAGATCTGACGACAACAACAAAGATATATGATTCAGCAGCTTCGTTTTCGTGATTCAAATCTCGACGGGAGTTTGCACATGCTCGGCACACACAACATCGTCGCCTTTGTCCCAACAGCCGACGCCCAGCGCGCCCGCGAATTCTACGAGCAGAAGCTGGGACTGAAGTTCGTCGCCGACGACCCCTTCGCGCTCGTTTTCGATGCCAACGGCATCATGATTCGTGTGGTGAAGTTGAAAGAGCACACGCCTGCGCAATTCACTATTCTCGGATGGGAGGTTCCGGACGCGTCCGCGGCCGTCAAGGACCTCAAAGCGAAAGGCGTGATGTTCGAGCGCTATCCGTGGGCGCAGCAGGACGAACTGGGAATCTGGACCGCTCCGGGCGGCGCGAGGGTGGCCTGGTTCAAGGACCCGGATGGCAATGTGCTGTCGATCTCGCAGCACAAGTAGCGTGATGGGACGTGGCTCGCAGAGGAGAATCCTCGCACCTTCGTGATCTCGAGGACTCTCCTTCCGCACCCGGAGCAAATCACGCTTTGAGGAACTGCACGTCCAGCGTGAGCGTCACATCGTCGCCAACGAGGATTCCGCCCGTCTCAAGCGCCGCGTTCCAGGTCAAACCAAAATCTTTGCGATTGATCTTCGTCGTTGCCGACAGGCCAATGCGCGTGTTTCCCCATGGATCTTTGCCGGGCGCCGTAGGTCCCTCAACATCGAACACCACACTGCGGGTCACGCCGTGAATCGTCAGTTCACCCGCGACCTTCAACTCGCCATCTCCCGCGCGCTTCACGCTGCTCGACTTGAACGCGAGCGTCGGAAACTTCTCAACATCCAGGAAGTCGGGGCTCTTCAGGTGCGCATCACGCTGTGCGTCTCGCGTATCAATGGAGGCGGCGTCAATGGTCGCTTCGACCTTCGATTTAGTCACATCGCTCTCGTCAAGATTCAGTGTGCCGGCCACGGCAGAGAAACGGCCCTTCACGTTAGAGATCATCATGTGTTTCACCTTGAACTCGGCAGTCGAGTGAACCGGATCGATATTCCAGGTGGTGGTTGTCGTTTGCGGTGTAGCAACTGTGCTCATAAGGTTTTCCTTTCGCTGTTTGTGATTGGATGTGTTTTCACGATATTCGTTACAACAAATATATTCGCAAAAAAAGTTAGCCTGCCTTGCTTCGGGCCGCCTGCGCCAATTCCACCAGCGCCTGCAGCCGTTCTCGGCCTAAATGTCCTAGTTGAGCGCGGTGAATCTCCTGTATCGGTTCATCGAGGCGAGCCAGGAATTCGAGGCCTTTGTCCGTGATTCGAGTCAGCACCATGCGCCGATCTTTGGTTTCCCGGCAGCGCGATACGAGCCCTCGCTTTTCCAGGCGGTCCAGCAATCTCGTGATGTCCGGATCGCGCGTAATCATACGGTTCCCGATTTCTCCGCAGGGAAGTCCCTCCGGCGCTCCACGCAGAATCCGCAACACGTTATATTGCGTCGAAGAAAGCTCCTCCGCCTTCAGCAGCTGCGCAAACCGGCGCGAAAGCATGTCCGTCGTGCGCAGCAACTCGATAAACGCAGACTCTTCCGGCGAGCCTACGCGGCGTTTTCCATCGGATTGGGTCTTCTCTTTCATCGAACGTAGATCAATGTAATCGTTACAACGACTATTGTCAAGACAAATATCGGCCAGCCTTCAAATTGCGACCGAGGACGAGTTACCCAGTATCCAGCGTGGTCCATTGTGAGCTTGCTCACATTGATCCGTGACAACATCGCCGATTTAGTGTGAATCTCTCGTGAATCGCGTCTCCCCTGCATTGAATGGCCTTTCTCCACAGGGAACGGCTTTTGGCTTTTGCTCCCCTTAGTTGATTAAATAGTTTGGAGTCAAAGTATTAGGACGATTCGCGCCGGATTCATCTCGTCGAATCGGAATCCAAGGGAGTAGCGAAGTGAGCACACAGACCATTGCGCCAGAAGCAGTGCCTTCTCCGAGCGAAGCCGAAGGGTATACGCCCGTCAACGAACCGGGAGCCAGCAGCGCCGGGGTGAGCAAGGGACTCCGCCCAGACTTCAAAGTCATTCAGCCGGAGACCACCTACACCGGATCCCCGATCACGCCGCTGCAGAAAGGTCTGCCCAAGACGATGCAGTCGCTGTGCCCCGAGTGCACCAAGGTCATCGACGCCGTCATCCGCGAAGACAACGGCAAGGTTGTGATGGAGAAACGCTGCGCCGAGCACGGCGAGTTTCGCGACATCGTCTATTCCGACGCGAAGCTCTATTTGAAGATGGAACAATGGGTTTTCGGCGACAACCGTGGCCTGAAGAATCCGGCCGTCCCCAACGCAACCCGCTGCCCGGATGATTGCGGCCTCTGCTCAATGCACACCTCCCACACCGGACTGGCGAACGTCGATCTCACCAACCGCTGCAACCTGACCTGCCCGGTTTGCTTCGCGAATGCCAACGTTCAGGGTTACGTGTACGAGCCCGATCTCGACCATATTCGAAAAATGCTGGCCGCACTTCGCGGCGAGCAGCCGGTGCCCGGACGCGTCGTTCAGTTCTCCGGCGGCGAGCCGACCATCCATCCGCGCTGGCTCGATGCTTTGCGTTTAGCCAAAGAAATGGGTTTCTCTCACATCCAGGCCGCGACCAACGGCATCAAGTTCGCCGACCTGGAATTCGCGCGCCAGTCGAAAGAAGCGGGCCTGCAAACTCTCTATCTCCAGTTCGACGGCGTTTGCGATGACGTCTACAAGCGCACGCGCGGACAATCACTTTACGAAACCAAGCTGCAGGCAATCGACAACATCCGCAAAGCTGGCATGAAGATCATCTTCGTGCCCACAATCGTGAAGGGGCTCAACGACAACCAGGTCGGCGACATCCTGCGCCTGGCCATCGAGAATATCGACGTTGTCTCCGGCATCAGCTATCAGCCGGTCGCGTTCACCGGTCGCATTAATCGCCGCGAACTCGAAGCGAAGCGCTTCACGCTCGCCGACCTGGCGCATTCCGTTGCCGATCAGACCGGCATCTGTGACGTTTACGCCGACTGGTTCCCGCTCTCCTGCGTAACGCCGTTCTCGAAACTGATCAGCGCGCTCAAGGGCGAAGAGAACGTTACACTCAGTTGCCATCCGCATTGTTCGATGGGGACGTATCTGTTTATCGACGATCAGACGAAGACCGCGATTCCGGTCACGCGTTTTGTCGATATGCCCGCGCTGCTCCAGGATATGGACGAGATTTCACGCAAGACGAAAAAGTCGGTGTTCAAGGTGTTCACCGGCGTCAGCGCATGGAATTCGCT
>CAZBCQ010000224.1:0-6645 GCA_964490255.1 uncultured Terriglobales bacterium
TTTCCGGGCTCTCGTCCCGATCGCGTCCATTGTTCTCTCGCTCAGTCAACATCTCCTCTACTACTTCAAGATAGCGGCTATCTGGCGCTTCTGTGGTACGGCGTTCTCTAGAATCATCGAGAATCAGCTTCCGTTCGGACTGAATCTTCGAATGAGACTTACTTTGAAAGCTCTTCGGCTTTGGTTTACCCATCCCAGCCATTCCGGAGATTAGCCCCTTCTGCTGCAGACAACTTACTGTTTAGCCGTAGCCGCCAGATGCGTTTCGCTAAGGTCGTGGTCGTCATAGTCGATGTTCAAGACAGCCTTACGGCCAAACCGTACCGCAGTCGTCGTGTGATTGTTCGAGGGCATCCAGAAATGCCTGGCTTTGACGTATGTCTGAAGGATCTGGCTTTTCCTTGTCCATTTGTTCTTGACTTTCGGACGCACGGCCAAAACGTAGGAAGATCTTCCAGGAGTGCGCTCGAACCTTATCAAACTGAAGCCATAATTGAGCTCATTCAGCGCGCCTTCCTGGCGGTTCTTAGCGTTGAGCGCCTCCTCTTCATCTCTAACAATTTGCGTAAGACTCTATTGAGTGAAAGCTTGGAGCCGCTCGCGGAGACGATAGTAAATTCCTTTGTTGAGGGAGCTCAATAAACAACTTTAATGATCATTTGCGACTGGAGGTCTCCAGCAAATCCGTGATAGTCCAATCGATACGTACGCCGGCCTGTGTAGCTCTCCAATGCCTTCGATCGCTCGGCATTGCTTGCAACGAGATTCGCTACTACGTGAGAAACAGATAAGTTGCCGGCTTGAGTCTGGCTCACTGGAGAAATGGGCCGTATCTCCTGGGCAAGCAAAAGAACCAGAGCAATAGCCACACACAGAGACAGGGGCAGTGATCTTGGTCGAGCCTTCAATATGTTCAGGCCGAATATCCAGCGCTCTTGGCGATATACTGGTGCTTCAGGCATCATTCCCCAAGAGACTTTTGCTGTCCCAAGTCGCATATTGCCTCGGCCAGGAAATCGTGAGCAGGAATGCGCTCTCTCTTATGGCTTCGACGTCGTATGGAATTGACGAATCCAGCGCAAGCAGTCCCGCAACCGGCAGTTCGACCATGTTCTCGTTTCGAACTCGTACTCGGATGCGTCCCGAGATCGTCTGGATCGAGATTCTTGCATTTGCCCGATGCTCTGTCAGACTGGTTTTGCCCTTCATAAGAACTAGAACGATGCGAAAGTCCTGCTGCTTGACGAGCGTCCTGGAACTGCGACCTATTCCTCGTCGCCACGACTCTTCCTTGCGGAGCAATCGTATTTCCTGACGAAGATCGAACTGCGAGATCGAAATCGCCAGTTCTGGCAAGCGAGTCAGATGGCTGATGCTTTCCCGATCTGAGACTTCGTTTCTTGAATTCACAATCACCTGACACCCTGGGTGCAGCCACGTGCCCTACCATCTCCCATTCCACAGGATTACGGCGCGTTCTGCTGAGCAAAATGGAACAGCAGACCTTAAGGAGCAAGTGGCGTTGCTTCCATACCTTCGTCTCCTTTCTTGGTTGGAGTGCTGTCTTACTGTAAGCGTTGGTTGAGGAGTGACGACAGCGAGCTGTTCATAGCCGCTGGTATTTTCCTCGTCGTACTTAGCTGCAACTGTGGCATCGGTTTGGCCTGGAATAGACGACGACAGGGTTTCGCCAGCCATCTCGCCACTTTGGTTGCGCGGCTTCTTCGCGCGCTGTCTGTGGCTATGCCGGTGTTGGCATACATTTGCCGGTAGAGTTTCGAGATGAAAACTAGAATGAGCCGAGCCTTAAAAGAAGTGGCGCAGCTTGACCGCTTCCAGATGGAAGCGAAGCTGTAGAAGCGATCCCAGACTTCCTGAGTTCTCCGACGCAGTTCTTCCGAACTCATCGTTGGATGCGGCATGAACATCTTGGGCCTGATTTCCGGAGGGATGAGCCAGTACCTTGTGAGGGGGATCTCTCCCACCGTTGGCAGTTGTTTGCTTTGAGTTTTCTCCCAGCGCTCGAAGTCGACTGTTCCCGGGAAGGGTGTGAGCATCACGAATTGGGCAAACGCCAAGTTGGCTCGTTGCGCTACTTCAAGAGTTGCGTCGAACGTGTCCTTTCGATCGGAAGGTAATCCAAAAATGAACGAACCCAGGACATGCACTCCGTGCGAACGAAAGGCTTGCAGCTGGCGAACCAGGTTTTCTCCAGACAGATTAAAGTCCTTGTAAACCGACTTCAGTCCTTCTGGAGTAACCGCCTCAACTCCGACCAGCGCTCCTTTAATATTGGCGCGTTTCATGGCCACGAGAAATTGAGGATCTTCCGCGGCTTCCATTGTGATCTGGGTAAAGAAATTCATGTCTGCCGGAAGCCCAGCGAGTCGATCCATCAGTTCGAATCGTTCTTCACGAATCGCTCGCAATTGCGAAACTCTTGCGTGATTGTTTTGCCGCTCGGCAAGTTTCAAATCGGTAAGGGAAACAGGATAGAAATTGTCGTCGGCAAGAGCTATAAACCTGAATCCCCTTCGACGGAGATCGACGATTTCGTCCATCACAGCAACCGTCGAACGCTGTCGAGGTCGTTGTCCGTCGGTTCGCCATACTGAGCAAAATGAGCAATGCTTAGGGCAGCCGCGAACTGTCTGCACCGAGGCCCACATGTAGCGCTTGGGCGGCAGAAGGTCCCACCGCGCTGCTTTGAACTGGCTTGCCTCCACGCGGCCGCCTTCGTACATTTTCTTCAATCGGCCGTTCGCGCAATCGGTGAGCGCCACTCCCCATGCGAGATCGCCGTCTCCGCGCACCACGGCGTGGGCGCCGCCGCGCTCGAATGCTTCTTCGGGATAGAGCGTTGGGTGGACTCCACCAAAGATCACCGAGGCGCCACGTTCGCGTGCGAGGCGTCCTACCGTGTACCCGCGTAATGCGTTGCCCGTATGAATGCCAATGCCGACCACATCGCCTGCGCGGGTGCTCGCCGGGTCCCAATGGCGCAAAGTTTCATCGCAAAGAATTGGATCTCCAAAAGAGTCAGGAGTCGCGGCAGCTAATACGAAGAGCCAGCGTGGCGTGATTACAGCGGTTCCGAAGGAAGCATCGCTGGGATTCACCAGGTGCACGCTCATTGCAGCACCTTCGACGGTTCCGGTACTCTATGCCCACATGTCTTGTCGAGGAAAGATTGAGGATTGTTCTTCGATGTACACGAGCACGCTTGGTTTTGTGATTTATTTCTTGTTCGGGAAGAAGTCATCTGCATTTAGGCATCGCATGATGCCAAGTTACACAATGTGACGAAGATTTAGATACTCAGTTGGTTGTCTCGAGCAATTCTTACCACAGTCGCGCCAAAGCTCTCTCAATTCGGTACCGCTTTGCTGCTGGGCGCTCGGCGCACTTGCTCGCGCACCTGATATTCCTGGTTCAAACGTGCAAGACGCCCGCTTTGCGGCTTCTGAATTCGCGTTTATTCGACTTCTTGTTTCCTCAGAATGCTTATGGATTGACATTTTCCTTTGATTTACCTGGGGGAAGGATTCGTGCTTAAGAACTGTGCCGCGTAAATATGATGCGCCCTCGGCAGAGCTGGTTTACTTGTGCAGCGAGTTCATGCGCCTTCCCTCAATGTGACTGCCATTCGTTCCTTCCATACTGACGCCACTAGCGATCCATATCTGAGCAATTTTGCACAGCGATGCGACGCTCTTTCGAGAACAATGGACTTGAATTCCAGCGAAGCCGAAAGGAAGCCAAAAGAAGGTACTCACATGAATCCAAGCAGCGATAGCGCACTCGAACTTAAGCGCAGCAACATCGAGCAGATTTTGGCGTGCGCCGTTACGGTGAACTGGAACGACTTGACCAAGTCTCAAGATAATTCGTCTATTCAGATCGAGTATCGAAGCGGACCGCAGCACTCGTTGGAGTACCTGAAGCTTTGGTCATCTTGCAAGCGAGGCTACTGGAATCTGCTCGCCGAGTACTGGATGCGATCAAGCATTGAGCACCGTAGCGGAACAACTTTCAGCAGCGGCAACTACTCCGCCGATTTCGTGCGCATGCTCGATGCGGTCATGCGACACCAGGAGGATTTCCTTGCTCCGTCGCTGGATTTCCCGGACGGTCTAGTGCAGATCACGAAGCCGAGTGCAGCCGAACTGAGCACAGCCAGAACAGAAATGATCGAAGCAATGGATAAGATTGGTACCTACGCCACTCATGTATCAGCCTCCAGAAAGTGAAGTTCCGGAGAGCATAGATAACAAACTGTGCAGATTTGACCAGCGCGCGCTGCGTCGGCCCGTTACCATGAAACATGAGGTAAGTACTTCTTCCCCTCGTTCAGGTCTTCTGAACTAAGTCAGTCCATCTGAAGCTATCCTCCCTTAGTCCACAATTTGGAAGCAGGAGATCTATGAAACATCCTTGCAGACTCTTAATCCTCACGCTCGCTTTTGGAGGGTCGCTGGTTGCGCAACAGACGCCGTCCGCAACGAAATCGAAACCAGCTCCGTCTGGAACCACAGTAACGAAGCGGCAAATGAACACTGAAGTTCAGCCCACAACCAAGGCGGTAGGGGTCACGCCCGGCATCATTCGCGCCGCTCAGGAGAAACTCAATCTCTCAGGCTATAAAGCGGGCAATGCGACTGGAAAGATGAATCTCAGCACACGGCGTGCGATTCGCGCCTTTCAAGCGCATGAGAAGCTGACCGCCACCGGCAGACTGGATGAGAACACGCTTTCCCATCTGAATGTGGGCGGCACTGATACATTCGGCGCGGCGCCGAGCGACATAGGTCGAGGCGGCAAGGCTGCAGGGCACGATATTGCAGGCGGTCACCCCGTCGCCGCTACCAAAGCAATGGGCAAGGGAATCGGCCATTTCGGGAAAAAGGTGGGAGAGGGAACCAAATCTATCGCGGTCAACTCGAAAGATAAGGTGACTGGAAATGAAGGTTCGCATAAGCCGCCCGACGCACCTCGGTAGCAGGTCAGGCGGTTTGTGCGGAAGAGCGCTGGAGGGCAGCCAAAAAATGCTGCTCAGCCGGACTCTCCCGCAGCACTGCCTGTTTCTGAATACTTTTGCCAACGCCTCCATAAAATGCGAAGCGCGGCGACGATGGGGATTGACAAGTACACGCCAATCACTCCCGCGATTTCTCCGCCTGCCAGGATCGCGAACAACGCGGCCAACGGATGAAGCTCAAGCTTGCCGCCCATGATGCGCGGTGAATTTACGTAGTCCTGCACCAGGCGCCAGAGAGCTAAAAAAAGCACAACGAGAAGCAAATGGTGGTAGCCGGTTAAGAATGCGACACCAAAAATCACCAATCCAGCAACCAGCGGGCCGGCAACAGGAATGAACTCCATGGCGCCGCCTACAATGCCCAGGATGATGGCATAGGGTACGCGCAACAGGAGCAACCCGACGGTGTAAACCACCAGCGATAATCCGGCCAGGATAAGCTGCGCGCGAATATATCCGGCGAGCATCACGTTGAGATCTTCGACGATGCTGCTCAAAAGTTGGCGTTGGCGGCTACGTTCCGCCATCTGAACGATGGAGTCCGCGAATCCACGCGCATCGCGCAAAAAGAACACGGCCAGGATAGGTATGACGATGAGCCAGACGGTGTTCGTCAGCAGCATAGTTGCGCGACCGCCGAAATCGCTTGCCCACGCAATGATGGCTGCGCGATGGGCTGCGAAGGACTGTTGTACACGCGTCTGTGTCTCAAAACTCCACCCGTGCTTTCCGCCAAGCTGAGTCACGATTCTGCCCGAAGACATTCGATCCAGGAGACTGGGCAGAACGGCGGCAAGCCTTCGACCTTCATCCGCTACCCGGGGACCGATACCTATCGTTATTCCTGAAATGATCAGCAGCAAAATTACATAAACCTGGAGAATGGCAAGGGAGCGCGATCCGCGCGATAGCCGCGACCGGCGCTGTACCAGAGATACCAGCGGCTCCAGCAGATAAGCAAATAGAACCGCAAACAGGAAGACAATGAGAATACGTCGAGCGCCGTAAATGAATCCTGCCACCAGCGCGAACAGCACAATCGCGCTGAGTACACACGCCGTACGCTTGTCAAAGAAGCTCATGGAATTGCGATGCCTGCAACCCGTGCGCAAGCCACTCCGTCCACGGGCCGCTCAGGAATGAAATGGGCATCGGCCGGCGAAGCCGTGTTGCATATTTTGCCTAAAGGAAGTGCGCCACATCATCGCCTCACCGGGATTTGAGTTACTGGTCGGACCTTAGGGGAGCAGCAGCCTTGTTGCCCGCCAAAACTTCCAGATAGTCGGACTTCGTCGCGCACGATTCGGGCGTCGGGCCTGTTGAACGCCAGTCGCAAGAGATATCCTTCTTGGAACGTGAACGCGGGCTTCGTGCAGATGTAGCCACTCTGGGCTTAGCCATCTCCCTGGCGACCTCGGCGAGAGTCGCCTTCGCCGATTGCTTCGTAATCTTCTTCTTGCCCACGTCTTTATGATGTCAACAATCACCGAGAATAGAAGGTCAATTTGAACCGTACGGTCGCTTCTTAACCTGTTACCCTAGAAATGAGGCAG
The DNA here is from genome assembly GCA_964490255.1 of uncultured Terriglobales bacterium. Taxonomy (GTDB): domain Bacteria; phylum Acidobacteriota; class Terriglobia; order Terriglobales; family Acidobacteriaceae; genus JAJPJE01. Next base: position 6,592 of record CAZBCQ010000224.1, read on the forward strand.
TTAGTACCTTTCCTCTTTCAGGTTCTCTGAACTAAGCAGTCCATCTGAAGTCTT
>CAZBCQ010000225.1:0-6614 GCA_964490255.1 uncultured Terriglobales bacterium
GCCTTACGACTCCCAGCCACCACCAAGATTTCGGTAGATTTCCACCAAACTCACCAGTTCATTCAGCTGCGCCTGCGCGAGGCCGAGTTCGGCGTCGAAGGCATTGGTTTCATTGGTCAGCACTTCCAGATAGGTGGTAGCGCCGCCGCGATAGCGCATCTCCGACAGCTGCGCTGCACCTTTTGCTGCGATCACCAATTCTTCCTCCCGCTCCCGGTATTCACGGTTTTTCTGATATCCCACCAGGGCATCCGATACTCCACGAAACGCTTCCTGGATGGTCTGCTGGTACGTGAGCACCATTTCCTTCTGGCGCGCCTCACTGTAGCGAACACCGGACTTGATCCGGCCGCCGGCAAAGATGGGCTGTGTGAGTGAACTGCCAGCACTCCAGAATCCCGCCGGACCAGTAAACAGACTGCTTAGAGCCGAGCTTTGGAATCCGCTGTCGGCAGTCAAGGTGATTTGTGGAAAGTATCGTGCCTTGGCAACTCCGATTTGCGCGTTAGCTGAAATTAGCTGCTCTTCGGCTTCACGGATATCGGGACGCCGCTCCAGCAAGCGCGACGGTATGCCGGCTGGCACCTCCGGCACATGTGGTTGCTCCGCCAGTTTCATCCCGCGCTCAATTGGACCGGGATTGTTTCCCAGCAGCGTGCTGATGAAGTTTTCCTGCTGATGAATACGACGCTGGAAGTCGGGTACCTCGGCCGCTGCCGTTTCAACCAGCTGTTCAGCCTGCCGCACGTCGAGCATGGTGGCAGCTCCACCTTCTAACAGCGTGCGCGTCAGTTCAAGCGACTCTTTGCGCGAGGCCAGAGTGCTTTGCGAAATCTCAAGCTGGAGGTCCAACGCGCGGAGTTCGAAATACGACGCCGCAACATTACTTATCAGCGCATTGACGACCGCGCGGCGTGACCACTGGGTTGCGAGCAGATCGGCACGTGCCGCTTCGGTCGCGCGGCGATACTTCCCCCAGAAATCAAGCTCCCATGAGAAGGACCCTCCCACTGAGGTTGCATTGGTCTCGTACTCAGGCAAGGGTTTTTGCCGTGCGTACCGTTGATTGGCAGCAGAACCTCCCGCGCTGACCGTCGGCAGTTGGTCCGCTCGCGTGATCCCTAACTGCGCCTGGGCCTGCAGGATTCTGGTAGCAGCAATACGAAGATCGTAGTTCTGCTCCAGCGCAGTACGGATCAGCTGCTGGAGTTGCGGGTCCTGGAACACATCCCACCATTTCTGATCTCCGAATGATGGTTCGGCAGATTGTGCTGACTGCTGAGTCGGAGTCCCAGCAGCCTGGGAGCCTGCCTGGGACGTGCCGGCAGGTTGCGCTCCCTGTGACGAAGACTGCTGCGCGTTGGATTGGGGCGGTGGAGCTCCACGATACCCCGCTGGAACGTCAACCTTCGGCCGTTTGTAATTTGGCCCGACGGTGCACGCGCACGTACACAAGATCAGCAAAGATGGAATGAATGCATTTTTCACGTTAGTCGCCCTCCACTTGAGCCGCAATCGCGATCGCCTCAGGCTCACGACTCCAGCGCTCGCTAAATTTTTCAACCAGCACAAACAAAGCGGGAATGATGAAGATGGCCATGCAAGTCGCCGCGAGCATCCCGCCGATAACAGTGGTAGCCATGATTTGCCGCCCAACGGAACCTGAGCCGGTGGCGATGAACAAGGGCACGCAGCCTAGAACAAATGCGAAAGAGGTCATGAGAATGGGTCTAAGCCGCAGCCGGGCTCCTTCTAACGCTGCATCTACCAGCGGCTTGCCGTTCTCGTATTGCTCCTTCGCGAATTCCACGATCAGAATTGCGTTCTTCGCCGCCAATCCGATCAGCATCACGAGCCCGATCTGCGAATAAACATCGCTCTCGATCTGCACCATGAATGCTGGGAAGATCATGCCGAGTACAGTCCGGCGTAGCCACAAGAGCCCAAATGCGCCGAAGATTGCTACCGGTGTGCTTAACAACACACTGAACGGCAGAGACCAGCTTTCGTAGAGTGCTGCCAGGATGAGGAAGACAAAGAGCAGAGAGACACCGAAGACGACAGACGAAGGGATGCCCTCGCGCGCTTTCTGTTCCTGTCGTGACATGCCCATGTAGTCGAAGCCCATCTCCGGCGGCATGGTCTGGCGGAACACATCTTCCAATGCCGCTGTCGCCTGTTCTGAGCTGTAGCCGGGCGCGGCATTGCCGATAATGGTGGCCGAGGAGTACAGGTTGAAGCGCATCTTGAATTCCGGCCCGAAACGTGACTCGAACCGGGTCAGCGCCGACAAAGGCACCATCCCGCCCTTGCTGTTGCGGACGTAAAACTGCCCTACGTTGTCCAGATTGGCACGGTAAGGTGCTTCTGACTGTACGCGCACTTGCCACGCGCGGCCGAAGTCGTTGAAGTAGTTGACGAACAGCCCGCCCATGAAGGCTTGAAGCGTGTCATAGACGTCGCTGAGCTTTACGCCCTGCTTCAGCACCTTCTCCTTGTCGACATCAACGAACTTCTGTGGCGTGGTCGGTATATAAGTCGTCGTCACCATGCCGAGTTCAGGACGCTTGCGAGCTGCCTCGAGGAACTTATTCAGGTTGTTCACCAGAAATTCGGGGTCCTTGCCTGCGCGGTCTTCCAGCACAAACTGGAATCCGCCCGAGGTGCCGACTCCGGAGATCGCCGGTGGAGAGAAGGCGAAGACAGTGCCCTGAGGAAGCGTGAGCAGTTTCAGGTTCAATTTCGCCTTGATTGCCTGAAACTGTTCTTCGATCTGCTTACGGTCTTCCCACGGTTTCAGCGTCACCCAGAAGAAGCCGGTATAACTGGTGCGGGTAAGGCTGAGGAGGCTGAACCCCATGATGGTGTTGGTGTACTGCACGCCTGGCGTATCCTTCAGCACAGATTCCACCTGGCGGGCCGCCTCCGAAGTCACCTCAAGGGAGGACGCTTCGGGCAATTGCATCTGGATGTAGAAGTATCCCTGGTCCTCATCGGGCAGGAAGCTGGAGGGCAACGCCTTGCCGAAGAAAAGCCCAGCTGCCCCGAATGCGGCGATTGCTACCAGAGCCAGCACACCCTTCCGAATCAAGCCGTGGGACGCGCGTACATACAGATTGCTGCTGCGCTCGAATAGACGGTTGAACCCGCGGAAGAACTTCGCCAACGGGCCATGCGTCTCTTTCTTGGGTCGGAGAAACAATGCCCCAAGCGCCGGGCTCAAGGTCAGGGCGTTGAAGGCTGAGATGATCACAGAGATCGCGATCGTCAGTGCAAATTGCTGATAAAGCCGGCCGGTGATACCCGGAATGAACACGGTTGGTATAAACACCGCAGACAGCACGAGTGCAATTCCAACGACCGGGCCTGTCAGCTCCTCCATGGCCTTGCGAGCCGCATCCTTCGGACTCAGACCTTGTTCGATGTGGTGTTGTATGCCCTCGACGACGACAATCGCATCGTCGACCACCAGGCCGATCGCCAGCACCAGGCCGAACAATGAAAGTGTATTGATCGAGAAACCGAATAATGGAAAGAGAGCGAAGGTGGCGATGAGGGAGATCGGCACCGCGAACATCGGAATGAGAGTCGCGCGCCAGTCTTGCAGGAACAGGTAGACGACGAGGATGACGAGGATAAAAGCTTCCAGGAGTGTCTGCACGATCTCGTGCATGCCTGCCTTGACGGCGTCCGTAGTGTCCAGCGTTACGACATAATCCACGTCCGCCGGGAAGCTCTTCTTCATCTGGGCCATCAGCTTCCGGACGCCTTCGGCCGCTTGCACCGCGTTGGAACCGGGCAACTGGTAAATGCCAAAAATCGCGGACGGCTGTCCATTCAGTCTGCTGATCCAGCTGTAGTCCTGGGACCCGAGTTCGACACGGGCTACGTCTTTAACCCTGACCACACCGCCGTCACTGTTTTCACGCACAACGATGTCGCCAAACTCCTCCGGCGTCTTAAGCCGGCCTTGTGCGCGCACGGCGTAGGTGAACTTCTGGCCGTCAGCGGCTGGTTCGCCTCCCACCTGACCGGCCGGATTCACCGTGTTCTGCGATTGCACTGCAGTGGAAATGTCGTTCACGGTGATCCCCAACTTCGCCAGTTGATCGGGTTTCACCCATAGCCGCATCGCGTACTCGCCGATACCGTAGATCTGTACTTGCCCTACACCGTACGAGCGTGCGATTGGCTCCTTCAGATTGATATAGCCGTAATTGGACAGGAACTTCCCATCATGCGTGCCTTTTGGCGAATACAACGCGACCAGCATCATCGGCGAGGTGAGGGATTTCTTGACGTCGATGCCGAGTTGGTTGACCTCGGTAGGAAGCTGGCCATTCGCCAATTGCTGACGTGATTGGGCAAGGATCAGATCCATGTTCGGATCGGTCTTCACATCGAAGTCAACGAAGATCGCTGAACTCGAGTTGTTCGTCGAGTTTAGCGAGTACATGTAATCCATGTTGTCCACGCCATTGATCTGCTGCTCGATGGGCGTGGCTACCGCTTTCTCCAGGCTCTCGGCATCGGCACCCGGATAAAGCGCCTGCAGGCGTATCTCGGGGGGAGCGATATCCGGGAACTGCGCGATCGGCAGGGTGAGGATGGTGATTCCGCCGATGATCACCATCAGAATCGAAATGACGATCGCGACGATTGGGCGTCGGATGAAAAAATTCGACATGACTACCGCCCCTCTCCCTGAATGGTGACGTCCTTTGGAACAACCGTCGTTCCATCCTTCACTTTGCTTATGCCTTCCGTGATGACGCGATCGTCGGGCTTCAGGCCATCCTCGATGACCCACATCGCCCCTACCTTCTCGCCTGCTTTGACCGGCTTGATGATCGCCTTGTTGTCGGGGCCTACAAGCGCGACCTCATAGCCGCCCTGAATTTCTTTAACTGCGCTCTGGGGCACCAGCAGCGCTTTCTTCTTCGTACCGGTCTCGATGCGCACACGTCCGTACTGGCCGGGCCGCAGAATGTTGCCGGCGTTGGGGAATGCGGCGATCAGGCGAATGGTGCCGGTATTCGTGTCCACCTGACGATCGGTCAGCAGGATTTTGCCCTTGTGCGGATATACAGTGCCGTCGGCCAGGATCAGCTCCGGTGGGTTCTCGAACAGATGCATCGGCTCCCCATCGGACCTAAGGTGCTTTGCGCGCAGATACTGCTGTTCGCTGATCGGGAAGTAGACTTTGATGGGATTGACTTGGGAAACCGAAGTCAGGTGCGACTGCTCGCTTACCAGGTTACCCATCTGAACGTCGGCAATTCCCGCAACGCCGTCGACCAGCGAAGTGACCTTTGTCCACCCAAGATCAAGTTGTGCCCGTTCCACCGCCGCTTTGGCAGATGCTACCGTCGCCTCGGCAGCGAGCTTCTCCTGTATCTCGTTGTCCAACTTCTCTTTCGAAACGGCCTTTTTCTCTGCTAGAGGAGTGTCGCGATTGACATTGATTCCGCACCTGGCGAGATCCGCTTCGGCCTGCGCGAGTTGTGCCTTCGTGCGGTCGAGAGTGGCCTGAAATGGCCTCGGGTCAATTTCAAACAGAACCTGACCTCGGCGGACGAAGGAACCCTCTTTGTAGTCCTGCTTGATGATGTATCCGGAAACCTGAGGCCGTATCTCGGCGTTTACATATCCGTCGAGTGTCGCTACCCATTCGTCGTGAATAGGAACATCTTGTTGGAGAGGGGGCGCTACGAGCACCTCTGTATCGGGTAGTTTCAGCGCAGCCTGGCTGCGTGCACATCCCGTGAGTGCGAGGCCCACAATTAAGAGAGCCAGGGATAGCAGAATGCGCAGCTCTTTTTCTCGTCTTTTACTCGATCGGAGCCGGCGCTCTGGCCTGAGATGAGTTATGTTTTCGCGGCAACTGTTTGTGCGGATGGCATTCATGTTCTTCGGTACTCTCAAACTAAGATTTTTTCGACTGGCCTCTTACAGGACCTGCGGGCTGAAGGTCCCATCACCCCAAAAGAGAAGTGCTACTGCCTCAATGGTCGCGTCACACCAGCCAGCGTCGAAATTGGCTGGAATGAAATTCCATTGCACAGCTAGCATTTGCAGCTGTCTTGCCACATTGTTCGGATCTAAGTTACTGAGGCCACGAGGGTGATAACCCGGCACTGCCCATTTTGAAACCGCCGGTCTGGGCAACTGCCGGAGTTTGGGCACAGAAGCAATCTTGCCGGGGCATATCTGTGTTAATTCGCGGCGGGGAAGACTGGATTGGCCAAAGATTCTTAGCCGTCACCACGAAACATCCCCAGGCGTATGGTCACCGGCGCCTCAGGACTCACAATTGCACCGCAGTATAAGAACATCGGGCTGCTGTTCCATCAGTATCCTGGTCCGATACTTTTGCCGAAACTCGGGAGTCCACGAGTGCGGCCAACCTGACGGCCGCCGAAGGAGCACTCAAGAAGGATGAAGAACCCCAAACGATCATTCGTTGCGGTTACTGCCTTGGCCGTGTGCGTACTGCTCTGCGCCGCCGGTCCTTTTGAGCCGGCGCCGAAACTGTATCGCGCCAAGCCGGAGAATGTGCCGCCCTGGGCCGAGCAGGGGAATTTTCGTTTCATTCGGCTGGATGGCGGCCAGAT